>NZ_JBIBVJ010000013.1:186157-203204 GCF_043080305.1 Kitasatospora sp. NPDC015120
CCCGGGTCCGTGGGCGAAGGCCACCACGGTTCCGTCCGGGACGACGGCGTACTGGCGGATCACGGTGACGAACACGGGGACGGTGCCGGTCACGGGGATCACGTTGGCGGACAGTGTGTCGCCGTCGTGCGTGGCGGCTGCGGGGACGTTCGATCTGGCGGTGGGTGCGTCGCGTCAGGTGTTCTGCAGCCTGGCGAACGTCACCCAGCACACGGTGAACTCCGTGACGGCCACGTTCCCTGGTCCGAGCGGCCCGGTCACGACGCCGCCGTCGGAGGCGACGGTGGATGTGACGCCGCCGGTGACTCCGTCGGTGAGTGTCAACAAGGAGGTCTGCACCTCGGCGAATGCGGCTGACTGTGCCGAGGGTGGTCCGGGTCCGTGGGCGAAGGCCACCACGGTTCCGTCCGGGACGACGGCGTACTGGCGGATCACGGTGACGAACACGGGGACGGTGCCGGTCACGGGCATCACGTTGGCGGACAGTGTGTCGCCGTCGTGCGTGGCGGCCGCGGGGACGTTCGATCTGGCGGTGGGTGCGTCGCGTCAGGTGTTCTGCAGCCTGGCGAACGTCACCCAGCACACGGTGAACTCCGTGACGGCCACGTTCCCCGGTCCGAGCGGCCCGGTCACGACGCCGCCGTCGGAGGCGACCGTCGACGTGACGACGCCGGGTACCCCGTCGATGACCATCAACAAGGAGGTCTGTCTCCCCGAGAAGGACCGCGACTGCGGCCAGGGCGGTTCCGGGCCGTGGGGCAAGGAGGCGACCCTGCACAAGGGCGATGCCTCCGAGGACCCCTGCTACCCGGACCAGTGCGTGGCACACTGGCGGATCACGGTGACCAACACCGGGACGACGGACATCACCGGCATCACGCTGAGCGACCCGCAGGAGGTCTCCTGCGAGACGGCGGCCGGGACGTTCACCCTGGCGCCGGGGCAGACCGTGATGGTCTACTGCTCCAGCCTGATCACCGGGGACACCACCAACACGGTGAGCGCGTCCGGCGTCGGTCCGGACGGCCGGCCGGTGACCACCGGGCCGTCGTCCGCGCTCGCCCGGTGTCTGCCGCCGTGCCCCGAGGAGCCGCCCGGTCACGGGCCCGGCCACCCTCACGGCTACTACGGCACTGACTGGTACCGGCCGGCCGGATTCGGCGCCGACTGGCTGCCGGACAGCAGCCTGAGCGTGCCGACGTACGCGGTGGACCGCGCCGACCTGGAAGCGTTCGGCGTCCCGCTGCCGCTGCTCGGCTGGCTCGGCTGACGGATTCCGCCGGCGAACGGCGGGCGGCCCCGGGAACGCATCCGTTCCCGGGGCCGCCCGCCGTTCCCGTCGGGCCGCGCCCGCCCCACCCCCGTCCGGCCCTTCCGGACTGCGCGGGCGGGGTGGTCGGCGGGAGGGTGGAGGGCGAGGGGGTGTCGAGCCGAGGAGAGGCCATGGCGGAGCAGCGTGAGGAGACCGGCCGCATCGTGGTCGGGGTGGACGGGTCGGAGCCCTCGAAGCAGGCGCTCCGCTGGGCGGTGCGGCAGGCGGACCTCACCGGCGCCGTGGTGGAGGCGGTGATCGCCTGGGAGTACCCGACGTTCCACGGCGCGCGCGGCTGGTTCCCGCCGGGCAGCACCGACGAGGCGGAGCTGGAGGGCAAGGCGCGCCGGGAGGCCGCCCGGGCCGTGGCGGACGCGGTCGGGCCGCAGCCGGCGGCGGAGGTGCGGATCGTGCCGCGCTACGGCTCGCCGGCCGGTGCGCTGATCGAGGCGTCCCGGGGCGCTTCCCTGCTGGTGGTCGGCAGCCGGGGGCTCGGCGGCTTCTCCGGGATGCTGCTGGGCTCGGTGGCCCAGCACTGCACCCGGCACGCCACCTGCCCGGTCCTGGTGTACCGCGGCTGACGGCGGGCGGCTGACGGCGGGCGGAGCCGTCAGCCGAAGAGGACGGTGGACGGCGCCGGTACCGGCAGCGAGCCCGCGCGGCGCGGCAGGCCGCTCTCGCCGTCGAGGTCGAACCAGGTGACGTCCCCCGAGCGCTCGTTGGCCGCGTAGAGGCGGGTGCCGGAGGGGTCGAGGACGAGGTCGCGCGGCCACGCGCCCCCGCACGGCACCGAGGTCACCACCCGCGCCCGTTCGCCGTCCGCGTCGAGCGCGAGCACGGCGATGGTGTCGGTGCCGCGCACGGCCACCCACAGGTGGCGGCCGTCGCGGGAGACCACCGGGGCCGACGGGAAGGCGGGCAGCTCGGAGCCCTCGGGGAACAACGGGACCTCGGCGACCGGTTCGAGCACCCCGGCCGTCGCGTCCCAGCGGCACACGGTCACCGTCGGGCGCAGCTCCCCGAGCACGTACGCGTGGCGCCCGGCGGGGTGGAAGGCGAGGTGCCGCGGGCCGGTGCCGGGCGACAGCGCGGTCTGCCCGTGCGGGGTCAGCCCGCCCGTGGCCGGGTCCAGGGCGCAGATCCGCACCGCGTCGGTGCCGAGGTCGACGCCCAGCACCCAGCGGCCGGACGGGTCGGGCAGCACCTGGTGGGCGTGCGGGGCGAGTTGGCGCTCGGGGTCCGGGCCGCTGCCCTCGTTCGGCAGGACGTCGCTGGGGGCCTGCGGGGCGCCGTCGGCGGCGAGCGGCAGCACGGAGACGCTGCCGGAGCCGTAGTTGGCGGTCAGCAGGTGGCCGCGGGTGAGGGCGAGGTGGGTGGGCTCGTCGCCGCGCACCGCCACGGGTGCGCCGAGCGGGCGGGGGAGCGGGCCGGTGAGGTCGTAGGCGGCGACGGCCCCGGGCAGCGTCTCCGAGACGGCGTAGAGCACGGGCCGGCCCTCCGCCTGCCCGAGTGCGAGGTAGGACGGGTTGGGGGCGGCGTCGACGGCGCCGGCCTCGGTCAGTGCCCCGGTGCCCGGGTCCACCTCCGCGACGACGATCCCGCGTCCGCCCGCCGAGGTGAACGACCCGATGAAGGCCCGCCCCGCGCCCGTGTCCGCCACAGCACCCTCCACAGAACCCTCCACAGCACCCTCCGTCGTCCGTGGTCCGCCGGCTGCGTCCGCCGGCCGCCTCCGCCGTCTGCCGCAAGCGCTCCGACGCTAGCAGGCGGCCCCTGCGGGCCGGACGGCGCGGGAGCGGCTGCGCCGGGCGGCCCGCGGATTTCACCGGAACGCACCGCTGCCGCGGCGGCCGGGTCGCGCTCCGGCACGGGAGCGGCGACGGTGGGAGCAGGGGCCCGGGCGGCCGGCCGAGCACCGTGCCCGGCGGGGGAGGGCGATGCGCGACCGCACCCCCGCCGCGGCGGTGCGACAGCAGGAGGGACCAGGAGTGAAGGCCTTTGTGATGAAGGAGATCGGGCGCGTGGGGTTCATGGAGAAACCCGTGCCGCGGCTCGGCCCGGGCGACGCCCTCGTGCGCACCACCCGGGCCCTGATCTGCACGTCCGACACCCACACCGTCAAGGGCGGGATCGGTCCCCGTCAGGACCTCACCCTCGGGCACGAGGCGGTCGGCGTGGTGGAGGCCGTCGGCGCCGAGGTGAAGGACTTCCGGCCCGGCGACCGCGTCCTGGCCGGCGCCATCACTCCCGACTGGGGCGACCCGGCCTCGCAGAACGGCTACCCCTCGCAGTCCGGCGGGCCGCTCGGCGGCTTCAAGTTCGCCAACCTGAAGGACGGCGTCTTCGCCGAGTACTTCCACGTGAACGAGGCCGACGCCAACCTCGCGAGGATCCCCGACGGCATCCCCGACGAGGCGGCCGTCTACTGCGCCGACATGCTCTCCACCGGCTTCATGGGCGCCGAGCACGGCAACATTCCGATGGGCGGCACCGTCGCCGTCCTGGCGCAGGGCCCGGTCGGCCTGATGGTGACCGCGGGTGCCCGGCTGCGCGGCGCCGGCCTGGTCATCGGCGTCGAGTCGGTGCCCAGCCGGCAGCGGCTCGCGCGGCTGTACGGCGCGGACGAGATCGTGGACTTCACCAAGGAGGACGTCGTCGAGCGGGTCCTCGAACTGACCGGCGGCCAGGGCGTCGACACCGCCGTCGAGGCGCTCGGTGCGGACATCACCTTCCAGACCTGCGTGAGGATCACCAGGCCCGGCGGCACGATCTCCAACACCGGCTACTTCGGCGAGGGCGAGTTCGTGAGCATCCCGCGCGTGGAGTGGGGCGTCGGCATGGCCGACAAGACCATCGCCACCGGGCTCTGCCCCGGCGGCAGGCTGCGGATGGAACGGCTGCTGCGGATCCTGGAGACCGAGCGCCTCGACCCCACCCACATGACGACCCACGAGTTCGGCTTCGACGAGATGGAACGGGCCTTCGAGGTCGCGGACAAGAAGCTGGAGGACGTCGTGAAGGTGCTGATCGCCTTCTAGCCGCCCCCTGCGGACGACATCCCCCCGGCGCTGCGGAAGCGAGGCGGCATGCACGACCCCGATCCACCGTTCCGGCCGGTCCGCCGGCGGCAGGGCTACCTGCCGCTGGAGGACCTCGGCCTCATCGGGGACGGCACGACCGCCGCCCTGGTCGGCCTGGACGGCTCCATCCCGTGGCTCTGCCTGCCCCGGTTCGACGCCGAACCCCTGTTCTGCGGGCTGCTGGACCGCACCCGGGGCGGCCACTTCACCCTGGCGCCCGAGGACCTGACCGAGGCCCGGCAGCGCTACGAACCCGACACCGGCGTGCTGGTCACCGAACTGCGCAGCACCACCGGCCTGGTGCGCGTCACCGACGCACTGGCGCTGCGCTCCGGCGCCGACCTCACCGACAACGCCCCCGCCGACCGCTCCGAACTCGTGCGCTCCGCCGTCGTGCTGGACGGCCACGTCCGGCTGCGGGCGGAGCTGGAACCGCGCGGCGGCGCGCGCACCAGGGCGCTGTTCAGCGGACTGGAGCTGCGCCCGCTGCGCCGCCCGGGCCTGCGGCTGCACCTGCGCTCCAACCGCCCGCTGGAGGGCCTGCACAGCACCCACGACCTGCGCCGGGGCGACCGGCTCGACCTGGTGCTCTCCTGGGGCCGCTTCCACCGCCACCACCGGGTCGACACCGACGCCATGCTGAAGGGCACCGCGGACGCCTGGCGCCGCTGGATGCGCCACTTCGACTACGACGGCCCCCAGCAGGCCCTGGTCAGACGCGCCGCCGTCACCCTGAAGCTGTGCGACGACTGGGCCAACGGCTCGCTGGTCGCCGCGCCCACCTCCTCGCTGCCGGCCCCGATCGGCGGCATCCGCAACTGGGACTACCGCTACGCCTGGATCCGCGACGCCGCGTTCGCCGTCTTCGCGCTGCGCCGCATCGGCTTCCGCGGCGAGGCCGACGCCTTCCTCGGCTGGGTGCTCGACGCCTTCGAGGACAGCGGCCGGCCCCGCATCATGTACGACCTGCGCGGCGGCCCCGTCCCGGACGAGACCGAGGACGCCGAGCTGGAGGGCTACCGGCGCTCCGCCCCGGTGCGCTGGGGCAACGGCGCGGCCGACCAGCGCCAGCACGACGTCTACGGCGAGATCCTGGACTGCGCCGACCAGTGGCTGCGGGCCGGCGGCGAGATCCAGCCCGCCCTGTGGGCAGGCCTCGCCACCCTCGCCGACGCCGCCGAGCAGGCCTGGCGCGAGCCCGACCAGGGCATCTGGGAAGTGCGCAGCGAGGGACGGGTGTTCACCTACTCGGCCGGGCTCTGCCAGGTGGCCCTGGACCGGGCCGCGCAGATCGGCGAGCGGCTCGGCCTGCCGATCAGGACCGGCCGCTGGCGGGCCTCGGCGGACCACCTGAGCCGGCTCATCCTGGAGCAGTCCTGGGACGAGCCCGCCAAGACCCTCAGCGCCCACCTGGACGGCGGCGGCGTGCTGGACGCCAGCCTGCTCGCGCTCCCGCTGCGCCACGTGGTGCCGATCGACCATCCGCGGATGGTGGCGACCACCGCGGCCGTCGCCGAGCGGCTGTCCGCCGGCGGCGGGCTGCTCCACCGCTACCTGCACGCGGAGTCCCCCGACGGCCTGGCCGGCGACGAGGGCGCGTTCGTGCTGTGCAGCTTCTGGCTGGTCGACAACCTCATCGGCCAGGGCCGCACGGAGGAGGCCGAGGAGCTGTACGACTCGCTGTGCTCCCGGGCCAGCCCGCTGGGGCTGATGTCGGAGCAGATCGACCCGTCCACAGGAGAGTTCATGGGCAACTTCCCCCAGGCGTTCAGCCACATCGGCATCACCGCCAGCGGCGTCAACCTGGCGAGGGCCAGGGCGGGGGTGCGGCGGTGATCGAGCGGCTCGCGGTCTTCGGCGCGACGGGCGACCTCACCGCGCGCTTCCTGCTGCCGGCGCTGGCCGCGCTACGGGCCGGCGGCCACCTCGGCGACCGGCTGGAGCTGACCGGTGCCAGCCGGGAGGACTGGTCCACCGAGTACTACCGGGAGTGGGCCGCCGACCGGCTGGACCGTCACGGCGAGGACTGCCCGGCCGACGCCGCGGCGTGGGTCACCGCCTCGGCGCGGTACCTGCGGGCCGACGTCACCAGCCCCGACGACGTCGCCGCAGTGGTCGCCGGGGACGGGCCGGTCGCCGTCTACCTGGCCCTGCCCCCGGCGGTGTTCCCCGCCGCGGTCACCGCCCTGCACCGGGCCGGCCTGCCGCCCGGCAGCCGGATCGTGCTGGAGAAGCCCTTCGGCGAGGACCTCGCCAGCGCCCAGGAGCTGAACCGGTTGCTGGCGGACCTGGTCCCGGAGCGGGCGGTGTTCCGGGTGGACCACTTCCTGGCCATGGCGACCGTCCAGAACGTGCTCGGCAGCCGGCTGGCCAACCGGGTGCTGGAGCCGATCTGGAACAGCACCCACATCGCCGCGGTCGACATCGTCTGGGACGAGACCCTCGCCCTGGAAGGCCGGGCCGGCTACTACGACACCGTCGGCGCGCTCAAGGACATGATCCAGAACCACCTGCTGCAACTGCTCTGCCTGGTCGCCATGGAACCGCCGATCACCCTCGGCGAGCGCGACCTGCGCGACCGCAAGGTGGACGTGCTGCGCTCGGTGCGGCCGCTGACCGGGGACGACGTGCTGCGCCGCACCCGCCGGGCGCGCTACCTGCCGGGGACGATCGGCGAGCGCGCCGTGCCCGCGTACGCCGAGGAGGAGGGCGTCGATCCGGGGCGGCGCACCGAGACCTTCGCCGAGGTGGAACTCGAACTGGACAGCTGGCGCTGGTCCGGGACGCGCTTCCGGCTGCGCAGCGGCAAGGCGCTCGGGGAGGACCGCAAGGAGGTCGCGGTGCGCTTCCGTCCGGTGCCGCACCTGCCGTTCGGCCAGGGCGGGGAGGCGGCGCCCAATGTGCTGCGCTTCGCCCTCGAACCGGAAGGGCTGGCCCTGGACCTGACCGGCATCGGCACCCGGGCCCACGAGCTGGCGCCGCTGTCGCTGACCGCCCGGATGGACCCGGCGGAGCTGCCCGCCTACGGCCGGCTGCTGCTGGACGTGCTGAACGGCGACCCGGCGCTGTCCATCCGCGGCGACGAGGCCGAGGAGGCGTGGCGGGTCCTGGAGCCGGTGCTCTCCGCGTGGGAGCGGGACCTCGTGCCGCTGGAGGAGTACCCGGCCGGCTCGGCCGGCCCGGCGCCCCGGCAGCCGTAGGGGCGGCGCGATGGCGGCCGGCGCCCCGGCCCCGCCCGGCAGGGCGGGGCGTGCCCCGTGCGTCGTGGTCCTCGGGGTCTCCGGCACCGGCAAGACCACGGTGGCCCGGCTGCTCGCCGAGCGCCTGGAGGCCCCCTTCGCGGACGCGGACGACTTCCACCGCCCGGCCGACATCGCCCGGATGGCGGCGGGCGTCCCGCTGGACGACGCGGTGCGCCGGCCCTGGCTGGAGACGGTCGGGCGCTGGCTGCACGAGCGCGACGAGGCGGGCACCGGCGGGGTGATCGCCTGCTCCGCGCTGAAGCGGCGCTACCGGGACGTCCTGCGGGCGGCCTGCCCCGGCGCGTTCTTCCTGCACCTGACGGCCGGGCACGACCTGCTGGCCGAGCGGATCGGCCGCCGTTCGGGCCACTTCATGCCGGGGTCGCTGCTGGACTCACAGCTCGCCATCCTGGAACCGCTGGAACCGGACGAGCGGGGCGCCACCCTGGACGTCGGGCGGGCGCCGGAGCTGATCGCCGACGCGGCGCTGGAGGTGCTGCCGCGCGACCCGGGCGGGTGAGGCCGGGGCGGGCGCGGTCAGCCGGTCAGGCCGCCCAGCTCGGCCTCCCAGTCGATCAGGGACCCCTCGGTGCCCCGGGGGACCAGCGCGAAGCTCTCCCGGCGCAGCCAGCGCCGCAGCTGCCGGGCCGGCAGGTCGACCAGCACGGAGCCGTCCTGCCCCTGGAGCATGATCCGCAGCGAGGTGCGGCCGTGGCAGGTGCAGGGCGGCCAGATCCGGACGTCGCCCGCGCCGACGGGCCGCTGCAGGCCGTCCCAGAGCAGGTCGCGGGAGAACTGCCAGGTGCCCGCCTCGGCGGCGGCGCCGAGGAATGCGAGGGAGACGGCGAACGGGTCGTCGCCGCGGTAGGCGAAGCGCACGGGGATGCCGAGGGACTGGCCCTCGCCGAGCACGATGCGCGCGTCGAGCACGACGTCGGTGCCGGTGGTCCCCGGCTCCGGCTCCGGGCAGGGCTGCGGGCTGGGGAGGGGGTGGGGCGCGGACATGGGTTCTCCTGGGTCGGGGTCGCCGGGCGACCGGGTCGGGGTTGCTGGGCGAAGAGGGCCGTCCGCCGGAGGCCCGGTGGCGGCGCGCTGCTCTCGCCCCGGGCCCTGGGAGCTGCCGACGGACAGGGGAGAGGCGGATCGCCGCCCACGTTAGGAGGCGGCGTCGGGGGAGATGTTCCGGCGGTGCACCGCGGCATGACGATCCGCGCACCGTCCGCCCGCCGCGGCGGGACGGAACGCGGGCGCACCGCCCGCTGGTCACCGCCTTTTCCGGGCGCCGGACGGGCCCTTCCTCACTTTGTTGAACGTTTGTCTATCTCGTTCCGCCTCTTGTATGAATGCGGCCGGGAGGTAACTGATCATGAAGAGGTGGATCCAGCGCGCCCGGCCGGCCGGCGAGGCGCTGCAGTCGCTGGTCGACGGCCTGGCCGAGGAACTGGGACGCTCCGTCGTCCTCGACGACCCGCTGGTGCGGATGATCTGCACCAGCCGTCACTTCGGTGACGAGGACGGGGTGCGGGTGCGCACCCTGCTCCAGGGCATCGCGGACGACGAGATCATCCGCTACGTGCTCTCCCGGGGCGTGGCGCGGTGGACCAGGCCGGGCCACCTGGACGGCCGCGACGACCTGGGCCTGCGACCGCGCTACTGCGTCCCGGTCCGCGAACGCGGCCACCTGCTCGGCCTCCTCATCGTCGTGGCGGGGGAGGGCGAGCTCGGCGCGGCCGAGACCGAGGCCATCGCCCGCGTCGCCCGCGCCGTGGCCGTCGAGATGTACGCCGAGCGGCTGGCCTGCGACGCCGACGAGAAACGGACCCGCGAGCTGGTGAACCGGCTGGTCGGCCCGGACGCGGCGCAGCGCTGCGAGACCCGCCGGCAGCTGCTGGACGACGGCCTGCTGCCCGCCGGCCCCCACGTGGTGGTCACCACCGTGTCCGTCTCCGGACTGCACGGGCCCTCCGGCCAGGTCGAGGTGGCGCTGCGCGGCGCCCTGGAGCCGTTCCGGCAGACCCGCACCGCCCACGGCCTGCTCGCGGTCGAGCAGGACCGGGCCGTCCTCGTCCAGGTCTTCGGGCGCGAGCCGGCCGGGGCGGACCTGGAACCGCAGTCCCGGGGCATCGTCCGCTCGCTGGAGACCTTCCTGGAACGGGGCGCGACGACGGTGGTGGGCGTCGGCGGGCGCCAGGGCGACCTCGCCGACGCCTGGATCTCCCACGACCAGGCCCGGGTGGCGGCGCGCGCCGCCCGCCGGCTGCCGCGGCTCGGCGGCATCGGGGACTGGGAGCGGCTCGGCGAGTACGCCGTGCTCCTCCAACT
Source organism: Kitasatospora sp. NPDC015120 (assembly GCF_043080305.1). Lineage (NCBI taxonomy): Bacteria > Bacillati > Actinomycetota > Actinomycetes > Kitasatosporales > Streptomycetaceae > Kitasatospora > Kitasatospora sp. NPDC015120. The sequence continues at coordinate 196,114 of NZ_JBIBVJ010000013.1, forward strand.
GCCCGACACCGCGCTCAACGACTCCCTCGTCCCCGGGCCGCTGCACCGGCTGCTGGACGGCGGCGGAAACGCCCGCCTGGAGGAAACCCTGCGCTGCTTCCTGGAGAACGCCGGCTCGGTGCCGAGGACGGCGGAGGCCCTGGAGCTCCACCGCACCTCCCTCTACTACCGCCTGCGGCAGATCCAGGAGATCACCGGCCTGGACCTCGACGACGGCGGGCACCGGCTGGTCCTGCACCTGGGGCTGCGCCTGTGGGACCTGCTCCGCGTCCCCACCGGGCGACCGGCCTGACCTGCGGCTCCGCCGGCGGCCTCGTGCGACAGAACGAGGACGCCGGGTTGCTACAGAGCGATGAAGCCCCGCCGGGCAATCCCTACGCCGGTCGGTGGCCAACGGGGCTCACGGCTGGCGAGAATCGTCCCCACGAGCTGCCGCTCACGACCGGCGACGATCCCTCCGCCGAACCCGCGCCGGGACTCCGGCGAGCCCTCGACGGACCCCCGCCGGCACCCATCCCCGCCGGCACCCATCCCCGCCGGCACCCACCCCCGCCGGCACCCACCCCTGACGAACCCTGCGACACGAACGGACGCGACGAGCACCATGCGGGAACTGACCACCGACGACGGAGTACGCCTGGCCTACCGTGACAGCGGCGGCGACGGCGTCCCGCTGGTCATGCTGCACGGCTGGAGCCAGACGCAGGAGATGTTCCGCCACCAGGCCGACGGGCCGGCCCTCGGCCGGCGCGTCATCACGGTGGACCTCCGGGGCCACGGCCGCTCGGAGAAGCCCCGCCACGGCTACCGCGTCGCGCGGCTGGCCCGCGACGTCCTCGGCCTGGTCGACCACCTCGGCCTGGACGGCTTCGACGCGCTGGGCTGGTCGATGGGCGCCTCCGTGTGGTGGAGCTTCATCGACCAGTACGGCACCGGCCGCATCCGCCGCTTCGTCGTCGTCGACCAGCCGGCCGCCGTGGCGGCGGTGCCCTGGGCGACCGAAGCGGACCGGCGCGCGTCCGGCGCCGTCTTCGACGTCGCGGGACTGCTGGACCTGTGCGCCGCGCTGGCCGGTCCGGACGGCGCGAAGGCCCGCGAGGACTTCGTGCGCTCGATGTTCGGCGGCGACACCGATCCGGAGCTGCTGGCCTTCGTGACCGGGCAGATCCGCGCCACCCCGGCGTACGCGGGCGTCCCGCTGCTCTTCGACCACTGCGCCCAGGACTGGCGCGACGTCCTGCCCCGCATCGACGTCCCCACCCTGGTGCTCGGCTGCGAGGGCAGCCACGTCGACCCCGCCTCGCAGGCCTTCATCGCCGAGCGCATCCCAGGCGCCGAACTGCACGTCTTCCCGGCGTCCGTGGCGAGCTCGCACTTCCCCTTCCTGCAGAACCCCGGCGCGTTCAACGCCGTCGTGGACACGTTCCTCTCCTGAACCCTGAGCCCTGCGCCCTTTCCCGAGGGCCTCCCGCTCCCCGCCCACCATCCGCACTGAGCCCACAGCGCCACACCAACCGGTCGGAGCCTCCCGTGATCCCGTCGGGTCCCTCACCCATGCCAGAAACCACGCCCCACCAGCATCACCAGCACCACCAGCCCCCATCGTCCGACCAGTACGGCCGGTTCGGCCAAGCCGCCCCCGACGGCGGCGCGGGCTGCATCGACGTCCTCGCGCCGCCGCCCGGCGCCGACCCGGAGGACTGCCTCTACGTCGCCCTGCACCTCCAGGGCGAGGCCTCGCTGCGCCGCGACGGCGAGAGCACCGCCCTGGAACCCGGCGATCTGCTGATCGGCACCACCCCGTACCCGACCGGCCTGCTGGCCGGGCCCGGGTGCCGGATGGTCCGCTTCCGCGTTCCCTGCTTCTACCTCGGCGTCCGGCACGGCGACGTCCGGCGCACCGGCGGGCTGCTGGCCCGGGGGGACGAGGGCATCGGCTCGCTCGCCTCCCAGTTCCTGCGCACCCTCGCCTCCGAGGTCCGCTCCCAGCACGCCCGGCCCGGCCACCACCTCGCGCGCAGCGTCTCCGACATCGTCGCCGTCCTGGTGACCGAACTGCTCGACCGGGCCGACCCGGACCGCCCGAGTGCCACGGCCGGGATCCTGGCGCGGATCCGCGGCCACATCGAGGAGAACCTCGCCGACCCGGAGCTGTCGCCCGAGTCGATCGCCCGCTCGCAGCACATCTCGGTGCGCTACCTGCACAAGCTCTTCCAGCAGGACGGCACGACCGTCGGCCAGTGGGTGCGCCGACGGCGCCTCGACGCCTGCCGCCGGGAGCTGGAGCGGCCCTCGCGCCGGCAGACCGGCGTCGCCGCCGTCGCCCACCGCTGGGGCTTCGTCAGCCACTCCCACTTCAGCCGCGCCTTCCGGGAGACCTACGGGGTCTCGCCGCGCGAGTGGCAGGCCTACGCGGCGCACGCCGACGCCCGGCCGCAGGCCTCCTGACCTCCTTTTCCCGCCCTTCCCCGCCCCAGCCCGCCGGCCGGCCGGGCCCGCCCGTTCACGGCGCGGACCCCGCCGGCCGGGCCCGCGGCCGTCCGGCCTCCCCGCCTCCCGCCGTCCCGCCTCCCCGCCGTCCCGCGAAAGGCCCGCTCCGCCATGTCCTCCACCAGACCCACCGTCGTGCTCGTCCACGACGGCTGTTCCGACACGACCACCTGGCTCGGCGTCGTCGCCGAACTCCAGCGCCGCGGCCTGACCGTGCTCGCCGTCGCCAACCCGCTGCGCGGCCTCGCCCATGACGCCGCCTACCTGAGCTCGGTGCTCGCCGGGATCGACGGCCCCGTGGTGCTGGTCGGCCACGCCTACGGCGGCGCCGTGATCACCGAGGCCGGGACCGCCCCCAACGTCGTCGCGCTGGTCTACGTCGCCGCCTACCTGCCGGAGGCGGGCGAGAGCTACCAAGCGCTCGCGGGCCGCTTCGCCCCCTCGCCGCTGGCCTCCCGGATGCGCCGCACCACGTACGCCGCGGACGGCGCCGACGCGGCCGAGCTCTCGGTGCCCGGGGACTGCTTCGGCTCGCTCGTCGCCGCCGACCTCGATCCGGAGCTGGCGGGGGCCCTCGCCGCGCTGCAGCGGCCCGTCGCCGCACGGGTGCTGACCGACGTGCCGACCGAGGCCGCCTGGCGCGCCAAGCCGGCCTGGGCCCTGGTGACCGGCGCCGACCGCGCCCTGCCGCCGCCGGTCCAGCGCTTCACGGCCGAACGCGCCGGCGCCACCGTCCTGGAACTGCCCGACGCCTCGCACGCCGTCGCCGTCTCCCGGCCGTCGGCGGTCGCCGAGTTCATCCACGCCGCCGCCGGGCCGTCCGCCGTTGCCGGTTGAACGCCGCCGCGCCCGGCCCCCGTGGTGCACGGGGGCCGGGCGCGGACGGTTCGGCGGTACCGGCTACTTCGCCAGGAAGGCCAGCAGCGCGGCGTTGACCTCCTCGGCGTGGGTCCAGAGCAGGCCGTGCGGCGCACCCTCGATCTCCACGTAGTCGGCGGCCGGCAGCGCCTTGTGGAACTGGCGGGCGGTGTTCTCGATCGGCAGGGTGCGGTCCCCGGTGCCGTGCAGGATCAGGGCCGGCACGTCGATGCGGGCGACATCGGCGCGGAAGTCGGTGTACCAGGTGGACGGCGCGGCCGAGGCGGCGAAGGCGCCGCCGCTCGCCGCGACGTTCCAGCTGTTGCGGACCGCCTCCTCGCTGATCCGGGTGCCGAGGTTCTCGTCCAGGTTGTAGAAGTCGTTGAAGAAGCCGGTGTAGAAGGCGAACCGGTCGGCCTTCACGGCGGCCACGACGCCGTCGAAGAACTCCTTGGGGGCGGCGCCGTCCGGGTTCTCCTCGTTCTTCAGCAGCCAGGGCTCCAGCGAGGCGAGGAAGGCGACCTTGGAGATCCGCTCGGTGCCGTACGTGGCCACGTAGCGGGCGGTCTCGCCGGTGCCCATCGAGAAGCCGACCAGCACGGCGTCCCGCACGTCCAGGGTCTCCAGGACGGTGTGCAGGTCGGCGGTGAAGGTGTCGTAGTCGTACCCGGTGGTCGGCTGCGAGGAGCGGCCGAAGCCGCGGCGGTCGTAGGTGATGACCCGGTAGCCGGCGTCGAGCAGCGCGGCGCTCTGGCGCTCCCAGGAGGCGCCGTTGAGCGGGAACCCGTGGATCAGCACGACGGGCCGGCCGGTGCCGTGGTCCTCGTAGTAGAGCTCGATCGGAGCGGTGTTCTCCTGGCCGACGGTGATGAACGGCATGGTGAAGTCCTTTGCTGTGCAGGGGTGTCGGAGACCGGCCGGGCCCTGCCGCGCCGGGGGCGGCAGGGCCCGGCCGGGGTGGGGCGGGGAGTGCGGCCCGTCAGCCGGCGGCGTGCGGGTCGATCATCGACTGGGCGTAGACCAGGCCCAGGCCGTAGGCGCCGCCGTGCTCCTTGACCAGCTCGGTCACCGGGACGTAGGTCTCGCCGCGGGCCCAGTCGCGCTGGAGCTCCAGCAGCACCTGGATCCAGGTGACGGGCACGGCACCGGCGGCGGTCATCCGCTGCAGGGCGTGCTCGTGGGCCAGCGGGCTGACGCCGCCCGAGGCGTCGGCGACGACGTACACCTCGTAGCCCTGCTCCAGCGCGGAGAGCGCCGGCAGGACGAGGCAGACCTCGGTCCACAGGCCCGACAGGATGATCTTCTTGCGGCCGGTCGCCTTGACCGCCTCGACCAGCGCCTCGTCCTCCCAGGCGTTCATCGTGGTGCGGTCGATGATCTCCTGGCCGGGGAAGACCTCCTTCAGCTGCGGGAGGATCGGGCCGGAGAACGACTCGGCGGCGACGGTGGAGAGCACGGTCGGCACGTTGAAGACCTTCGCGGCCTTGGCCAGGCCGACGGTGGCGTTGATGATGCCGGTGCGGTCGCCGCTGCCGGTGCCGAAGAACATCTGCGGCTGGTGGTCGACGAACAGCATCATCGAGTTCTCGGGGGTGAGCAGGTCCGGGCTCGGGGCGGCGTGGACCGAAGCGATGTCGACCATGGGTCTTCTCTTTCCTTCTCAGCACAGGGATTTGACGCTGCGTCAGGCGCACATCCGGTTCCCCGGGGCGCTTACGGGGACGAAGCTAGTGCGGGTGGCTCCACCGCTCTGCTCGCTCTGCGTCCGGCCCTTGTTCCCACAGCGCATACCCTGTGCCGAATGGAGATCCGCATCGCCTCCGACGAGGACTGGCCCCGCATCCACCCGTTCTACTCCGCGATCATGGCCGAGGGCAGGACGTACGCCTTCCCCGAGCACCAGAGCCTCGACGAGGCCAGGCCCTGGTGGATGGAGCAGCCCCCCGGTCGCACGGTCGTGGCGGTGCTCGACGGCCGTATCGTCGGCTCCGCCAAGATGGGCCCCAACAAGCCCGGCCGCGGCTCCCACATCGGCACCGCGTCCTTCCTGGTCGACCCCGCCCACCAGGGCCGGGGCATCGGCCGCGCCCTCGGCGAGTACGTGATCGACTGGCACCGCACGCAGGGCTTCCGGGGCATCCAGTTCAACGCCGTCGTGGAGACCAACGCCCCCGCCGTCCACCTCTGGACCTCCCTCGGCTTCGAGATCATCGGCACCGTCCCCGAGGTCTTCGACCACCCCGAGCACGGCTACGTCGGCCAGCACCTCATGTTCCGCCGCCTCTGAGGAACCGCTGCGCCGTGCGCGCCGACCGGGTCGCCCCCGCACCGGGGGCGGCCCGGGCACCGGTCGCGGCTCGGACCTCCTCCTGTCACGCGAACGACGGCCACCGGTGGGCGGCCCACTCCCGCCAGCCGGCCCAGCCGGGCGGCGGGTCACCGGCCCCCAGACCCGCCAGCTCCGCCGCGTCGGGCTCCTCGAAGTGCGCCCGCCCGTAGAGGATGTCGGCCTCCGACAGAGGCAGCGTTTCCCCGGGGGTGGTCGCCCACCGACGGGCGATCCGGGCGCGTTGGGTCTCGTCGTCCACCGGCAGGTAGACCAGCCGGAAGCACGCCTGCTCGGCCTCCACCAGCCAGCGGATCGCGGACCGTTCGTCCCGTGACCAGCAGCCGTAGTCCGCGACGACGCTGGTGCCCAGCCTGACCGCCTCCAGGGCGAGCCAGAGCATCCGTCCTTCCAGCACGTCGCGCTTCCCGTCCACCTCCACCTGGTCGAACAGGGGAATCATCCAGTCGTCGGTCGTCAGGCGCAGCGCACCGTGCTCCACGGCGAGCTGCCGGGCCATCGTGGTCTTCCCGGCCCCCGGCAGGCCGACCATCAGAAAGAACGTGGCCGCGGCGCGGGCGGCTCCCCGGCGAGGTTCGGATCGCGTCATGCCGGCCAGCCTCGCAGCAGCGCCCCGAAAGGTCCATGGACGTTCACCCGGCGGCCAGTTCGGGACCCGCTGCGCGATCGTTCCCCGTGCTCACCGCTTGCCGGACGGTGGTTGACGTCGCGTCAGGCGCGACCTGCTCCACCTGGCCCGCACCGCCGTCGTCCACGACACCCGCCTGCTCCGCGTCCGCGTCGTCGAGTTCCTCGGCGAGGGGAGTTTGTGCGCAGGGCTCGAACTGGGTGGGGATTGTGTGAGGGGTGCGGGTCACACGCACAAGTGAATATCGGGCAATCCGCGTGCGGACGGTCCGGTGGTTGCGCTGTGCTGGGAAGGCTTGGTCGGGCGGGGCGAGAGTGCCCGGTGTCGACGAGAGTGGGGGCCGTGGAACGAACACGCATGCGGACCGGCTGCGCCGGAGCGGTCGCGGTACTGGTGATGACGGTGGGCCTCGGCGGGTGCGGCACACTCCCGGAACCGGTGCCGGATGCGCCGAGGATCGCGCAGGTCTCGGCGCCGGCCGAGGCGGCGGAGGCGCTGCCGGCTTCCGGCGGGAGCCCGCTGCTCCCCGTGGCCGGAGCCGCCGCCGCACTGTTCGTGGGCGTCGGTGGTGTCCTGGTCGTGCTGTGGCGCGACCGCAGAACCGGCCGGCCGGGGTCGGGGGAGCTGTGACCAGCGACGACTTGCCCCCGCTCCGGGGCAGGGGTAGTGTTCTCTAGTCGCTCGACAGGGAGCACCGGACACGCATCGGCGCGGACGGTCCCGGAGCGGCCAATCCTCTGGAAATGCCAATGCCTCCCCGGCCTGGGG
>NZ_JBIBVJ010000014.1:0-198344 GCF_043080305.1 Kitasatospora sp. NPDC015120
CCCGCCCCCCCCCGCCGGCCCCCCCCCCCCGCCCCCCCGCCCCGCCCCGGCCGGCCCGCACCCGCCGGGCGGCCCACCGCCGCGCCGCCGCCGGGCGGGCCGGCGCCGCCGAGGTGGATGGGACGGCCGAGGTGGGTGGAGCGGGGCAGGCCGCGCCGCCCGAGCGGGCGGCGCGGCCCCGGGGAGGTGAAGTCCGCCGCCCCGGTGCCGCTCCTTCCGGCACCGGCCGGCACGGTCCGGGCCGGGGCCGAACTCGCCGCCGGCATCGCCCGGTTGACGGGCCCGGTGGGCCCCTGCCGGCCGCCGGGAGGGCCGCGGTGGCGGGGGCACCGGTCCCGGGGAGGTGTCCGCCGGGGCAGTGCGGACCCGTCGGGGCGGCGAATTCCGGCCGGGGCCGCGCCGTCGAACGGGCACAATGGCGTATGACGGTCGGCCCCCGCTGCGGGGGCCTTGGGCGTGTCGACTTGGAGGCCCGGGTGAGCGATCTTCCGCGCAAGGCAATGACCCGCACGGCACGACTCGCCGCCCTGCCGCTGGGGATAGCCGGCCGCGCCACCCTGGGTCTCGGGAAGCGGATCGGCGGCCGGTCGGCCGAGGTGGTGACCGCCGAGCTGCAACAGGCCACCGCCGACCAGTTGTTCAAGGTCCTGGGCGAGCTCAAGGGCGGGGCGATGAAGTTCGGGCAGGTGCTGTCCGTCTTCGAGGCCGCCCTGCCGGAAGAGGTGGCCGGCCCCTACCGGGCGGCGTTGACCAAGCTGCAGGACGCCGCGCCGCCGATGCCGGCCGCGAAGGTGCACGCGGCGCTGGCGCAGCGGCTGGGCGAGGACTGGCGGAGCCTGTTCCTGGAGTTCGACGACCGTCCGGCGGCGGCCGCGTCGATCGGCCAGGTGCACCGGGCGGTGTGGCACGACGGGCGCGCGGTCGCGGTCAAGGTGCAGTACCCGGGGGCGGGGGACGCCCTGTTGGCCGATCTGTCGCAGTTGAGCCGGGTGGCGTGGCTGCTGGGTCCGCTGATTCCGGGCCTGGACATCAAGCCGCTGATCACGGAGCTGCGGGAGCGGGTCGCGGAGGAGCTGGACTACGGGCTGGAGGCGCAGGCGCAGCGCCGGCACGCGGAGGAGTTCGCGGGCGATCCGGAGATCGTGGTGCCGGGGGTGGTGGCGCAGGCGGACCAGGTGCTGGTGTCGGAGTGGATGGACGGCACGCCGCTGGCGGAGGTGATCGCCTCGGGTTCGCAGGAGGAGCGGGACGTCGCCGGCCGGCTGCTGGCGCGCTTCCTGTTCGCCGGTCCGTCACGGACGGGATTGCTGCACGCGGATCCGCATCCGGGCAATTTCCGGCTGTTGAAGGACGACGGCCCGGTGGAGGGCTGGCGGCTGGGGGTCCTGGACTTCGGGACGGTGGACCGGTTGCCCGGCGGACTGCCGGCGCCGATCGGGGCCTCGTTGCGGATGGCCCTGGCCGGGGACGCGGCGGGTGTGCTGGCGATGCTGCGCGAGGAGGGTTTCGTGAAGCCCTCGATCGAGCTGGATCCGGACGCGGTGCTGGACTACCTGGTGCCGATCATCGAGCCGGCGGCGGTGGAGTCGTTCCACTTCACCCGGGCGTGGATGCGGGCGCAGGCGGCACGGATCGCCGATCCGCGGTCGCCCGCGTACAACCTGGGCAAGCAGCTGAACCTGCCGCCGTCGTACCTGTTGATCCACCGGGTGACGCTGAGCACGATCGGGGTGCTCTGCCAGCTGGGGGCGAAGGCGCCGTTCCGGGCGGAGATGCTGGCGTGGCTGCCGGAGTTCGCCGAGGAGGGGTCGCCGGGGCGGGCGAAGGAGGCGGCGGCGTCCGAGGCCGCTGCGGAGAAGCCCGCCCCGAAGAAGGCCGCGCCGAAGAAGCCGGCCGCACAGCAGCCCGCCGTGAAGAAGGCGGCGGCGAAGAAGGCCGCCCCGGCCAGGCGCCGGAGCCCGTCCGCGGAAGACTGATCCGCCGTCGGCCGTGAACGGCCGACGGCCGCAGGCCGCCCCCCGGTGTGTCGGGGGGCGGCCTGCGGCGCGACGGGGGTCCTGAGGGGTCTAACTCACCGGCGTCCCGGTCACATCAGGGCGACGGCGAGGGCCTTGCGGGCCCGGAGCGAGGCGCGTTCGGCCTTCTGCTTGAGCCGCTGGGCCCGGGCGAGCCGGCTGACGAGCCGTTGGTGCTCGGCCTCCTGGAGGCGCTCTTGCATATGCGCCCGTGCCAGGGATTCATGGAGAAGTTGCATTTCGAGGGTCCTGTTCTGGATCTGGAGTTCGGTGGTCTGCTCGGCCCGGACGGTCGGATCGATGGCGGCGGCGGTCATGTGGTGGTCCTGCTCGTGGTGCGGCGTCGGGAAGGGGCGGATGCGGGCGGCGTCGGCCTTGGCGGCGGCGAGGCGTACGGAGCGGCGGAGGGCGTTGTCCAGCGGGGGCTGCTCTCCCCGGCGGACGGTTCCGGCTCCGGACGCGGGGTTCACGCCGCGACCTCGGTCTTGCGCGGGCGGCCACGCGGCCGCTTGCGGGCCACGACGACACCCTGGACGAAGAGCTCGCCACCCCAGACGCCCCAGGGCTCGCGGCGCTCCAGGGCACCGGTGAGACAGGCGTCCTTGACCGGGCAGGTGCCGCAGAGGGACTTCGCGTACTCGACGTCGGCGGGCGTCTCGGCGAAGAAGACCTCGGGGTCGAAGGCACGGCACGGGATGGGGAGCCCGAGCTCCTCGGCCTGGTCGATCGAGGTGAACTGCATGGGGAGAACCTCCGGAGGGTCGGCCTGGTCGGCCTTGGTCTGGCTTGTCGGCGGTACGGACGGGGTGGGCGGCGTGATGACCGTGGACACTGTGGGCGTCTTCCTCGTCTTCTCAGTGGGTCCGGCTCAGCTGACTGGTGGGGCTGGGCCGGAGGCCCCGGGGGGCCTGGGTGGTCTTGCGTACCGGACAAAACAGAAGGGCCGCGGATCCCGGTGTGTGGGGTTCCGCGGCCCTGGAGGCGCCGACCTGAGGCTGGCTCAGGTTCGTTCTCTCCAGGGTTCGGGGCCGCGGAAGGCCCGCATCCGGACGGCCGTGGCGCCGTTGAAGGCGGCCATGGCCTGGCTGATCTGCTGCTCGTTCTGCTTCTGGGTGTTTCCGGCACCGATGACCCGCGCATAGCCGCCATGCATGGCAATGGCTACGGCCGTCTTCGGTGCCTGGGTCGGTCGCTCATCACGCAGGGAGCGCGAAGCATCGACCGACGCCCAGTCGCGGGACAGACCAGTCTCGACACCGGTGCCGTCGAGGCTGCCGCCCTGGATGCCGTTGCTGCCGGAGCCAGTGTGTCCGAGGCCACTGACAGCGAGGGCGGGGGAAGCGGGAACGACGGAGACACCGGTGGTGTCGAGACCCAGACCGGTTTCGCACAGCTGGACGGCGAGCCGCAGGTTGGCGGCACGCAGGGAGGCGGCGACGACGGTCTGGCCAGTCATTTTGGTGATCATGGTTTCCACTGCATTCGCCTCCTCTCGGCGTCTCGCGGAGCCTGGTTCCCCGGGCTCCGAACTGTTCGGATGTCTGTCTCGGTGAAGCTGGGTGAAGCGGGTGGAGCTCTGTGAGCTCGTGGGTGCAGGGGAGTGCGGCGACAGGCGTCACCCCGGCCGATCGCGTCCCCTTGACCGCTCCGGCAGGCTATTGCGCTCCCGGTACGGCGCGCAAACTATTTTTCCGGCGAGTTTCCCGACGGTCTCCGCGGCGCCTTCCGGCACCGGCTGTGATCGCCCCGGACCGGCTCAGGCCGGTTCGTCCGGCTGGTCGTCCGTGACGTCCGCCGGATCCCTGACGGGCTCCTCCCCCGCACACAACGAGAGCACGGCGGCCCCGTATTTGTCCAGCTTCATCGCGCCGACCCCGGAGATGCCGGCGAGCTCCTGCCGGTTGGCGGGGACGTCCTCGGCGATGGCCATGAGGGTGGCGTCGGTGAACACGACGTAGGCGGGGGCGCCCTGTTCGCGGGCCTGGGCGGCGCGCCACTCGCGCAGCCGCTCGTAGAGCCCCTCGTCCATGGTGGAGGGGCAGCCCTCGCAGCGGCGGAGCTTGCGCTCGACGGCCTCGGTGAGGGCCCGCCCGCAGACCCGGCAGGTGACCGGGCCGCGGACCCGGCGCCCGGCGGAGCGCTCGCCGCCCCCGCCGGCCGCCCCGCCGCGCCCGGCCGGCCGGCTGCCGGGGGCGCTGGAGCCGGGGCGCAGCCCGTCCAGGAAGCGGCTGGGCTTGCGGGAGGCGCGGCCGCCCGGGGAGCGGGAGAGCGCCCAGGAGAGGGTGAGGTGCTTGCGGGCACGGGTGACGCCGACGTAGAGGAGGCGGCGCTCCTCCTCGACCTGCTCGTCGGTCTTGGCGTAGATGATCGGCAGGGTGCCCTCGGTGAGGCCGACGAGGAAGACGGCATCCCATTCGAGGCCCTTGGCGGCGTGCAGGGAGGCGAGGGTGACGCCTTCGACGGCGGGGGCGTGCTGGGCGGCGGCGCGGGCGTCGAGTTCGGCGACGTAGGCGGCGAGGTCGGTGCTCTGCCCGTCGGCGGCGCGACCGCGCTCGAACTCCTCGGCGAGCCGGACGAGGGCGGCGAGGGACTCCCAGCGGTCGCGGACGGCGCCGGAGCCGGCCGGGGGTTCGGCGGTGAAGCCGCGGGTGGCGAGGACGGCCCGGACCTGGCCGGCGAGGTCGGGGGCGCCGTCGGTGACCGGGTCGGAGGCGGCGCGGGCGGCGCCGCGCAGCAGGACGCCGGCGTCGCGGACCTCGGGGCGCTCGAAGAACCGCTCGGCGCCCTTGAGCTGGTAGGGGACGCCGAGGTCGGCGAGGGCCTGCTCGTAGACCTCGGACTGGCCGTTGGTGCGGAAGAGCACGGCGATCTCGCTGGCGCGCACGCCGGCGGCGAGGAGCTCCTTGATCCGGCGGGCGGTGGTCTCGGCCTCGGTGGGTTCGTCCTCGTACTCGGTGTAGACCGGCTCGGGGCCGGCCTCGCGCTGGGACACGAGTTCGAGGCGGTGGCGGGCGGCCTCGCCGCGCGCCTGGGCGAGGAGTCCGTTGGCGAGGTGGACGACCTGGGGGGTGGAGCGGTAGTCGCGGACGAGCTTGACGACGGTGGCCCCGGGGTGCCGGTTGCGGAAGCCGAGCAGGTAGTCGGGGGTGGCGCCGGTGAAGGAGTAGATGGTCTGGCTGGCGTCGCCGACGACGCAGAGGCTGGCGCCGCCGCCGGGGCCGGTCCACTGGTCGAGGAGGCGCTGCTGGAGCGGGGAGACGTCCTGGTACTCGTCGACGGTGAAGTGCCGGTACTGGGCGCGGACCTGGTCGGCGATGTCGGGGCGGTCCTCCAGGATGGCGGCGGTGAGCAGCAGCACGTCCTCGAAGTCGATGTTCCCGCGGCGGTTCTTGGTCTCCTCGTAGACGCGGTAGACCTGGGCGGTCTCGGCGGGGTCGCGGGGGGCGTCGCGGCCGGACTTGGCGACGGCGGCGGGGTAGTCGTCGGGGCCGGTCTGGGTGACCTTGGCCCATTCGATCTCGGCGGTGAGGTCCCGCAGTTCGGTGCGCTGGACGCGCAGCCCGCAGCGGCCGGCGGCCTCGGCGACGAGCTGGACCTTGCGCTCCAGCAGCTGGGGCACGGGCCCGCCGACGGCGCGGGGCCAGAAGTACTGGAGCTGGCGCAGGGCGGCGGCGTGGAAGGTGCGGGCCTGGACGCCGTCGGCGCCGAGCTGGCGCAGGCGGCCGCGCATCTCGCCGGCGGCGCGGGCGGTGAAGGTGACGGCGAGGACCTGCTGGGGCTGGTAGACGCCGCTGCGCACGCCGTAGGCGATGCGGTGGGTGATGGCGCGGGTCTTGCCGGTGCCGGCGCCGGCGAGGACGCAGACGGCACCGTGCAGGGCGGTGGCGACGGCCCGCTGTTCGGGGTCGAGCCCGGCGAGGACGGCGTCGGGGCCGTCGGCGGCGGGGTCGCCGAAGCGGTGGGCGTCCTGGTGTCCGTCGAACGGGCTGCCGCTCAAGAGGTCTTCCTGCATGCGTTCCATCCTCTCAGCCCGCGCGGACATCGCGGGCGGGGTTGTCCACAGGTGCGGTGTGATCGCCGGATGATCGCGCCGGGGACGGCGGATGGTTGTACGTGGGGGCGCGGGCCCTGCGACCCGCGCCGGTTCGGGTGGGTGCACGCTGGTGCGGTCCGGCCGGCCGGGCGCGGAATGACCGCCGGGCGGTGGACGTTCTCCCCCCGGAGCCGCGTGACCCGCGCGGCGCCCCCGCCAAGGCCCCCGGCCCCTCCCCGATCAGAAGGAGTCCCCTCGATGTCCGGCAGCGTGACGATGTACAGCACGACCTGGTGCGGCTACTGCAACCGGCTCAAGAGCCAGCTGCAGCGCGAGGGCATCGGCTACACCGAGATCAACATCGAGGAGGACCCGGCCTCGGCGGCCTTCGTCGAGTCGGTGAACAACGGCAACCAGACCGTTCCGACCGTGCTGGTGGAGCCGGCCGGCGGCGGCGAGCGGGTCGTGATGACCAACCCGAGCCTGCTGCAGGTCAAGAAGGCCCTCGCGGCCTGACCCCCGCGCTCCGCCCGGGCCCGCGGCCCCGCCCTGGCTCCGCCCCGCGCGCGGCACCGCACGGCGGCCCGGGCGGCCCCGGCCCGGCGCGCCCGCCCACCGCGGCTACGGCGCGTCGGCCCGGGCCGCCTCGACGGGCGCGGCGGGCCCGGGCAGCACGGTCCGGGCGGCGAGGTCGCCGACGCCGTAGACCAGCCGGCTGCGGTCGGCGGAGTAGCGGGTCTCGATGACCCGCACCGGTCCGCGCCGGTCGTAGGTGACCCGCGTCTGGACCATCAGCGGCACCCCGGGTCCGCCCTGGAACCACTGCGCCTCCTCGGGCCCGGGCATCCGGGCGACGAGGTGGTCGACGGCCCCGATCTCGGTGCGGCCGAGGGCGGCGAGCACCGCCTCGTCGCCGCCGTCGATCTGGTCGGGCTCCATCAGCGGGGTGCCGGCGGCGAGACCGGCCCGGTAGTGGCTCTCCTCGATGGAGTACGGCTCGCGGTCGAGCATGCGCAGCTGGCGGCGGACCACGATGGCCTCGCCGGGGCGCAGTCCGAGCCGCTCGGCGATGTCGACCCGGGCCCGGACGATCATCATCTCGAAGTCGACGGTGAGTTCGCGCCCGCTCTCGGCGGCCTCGCCGCGGTAGACGGCGCTGGGCACGGCCAGGCAGTCGCGGGCGCCGGGGTCCTGCGGGTCGAGGCGGGGGGCGGGCCCGTAGGCGCGGTGGTCGAGCACCGGGTGCTCGCGCAGATAGGTGCCCTTGCCCTGGAGGCGGACCAGCCGGCCCTCGTTGACGAGGACGTCGACGGCGAGCCGGACGGTGTTGCGGGCGACGCCGTACTGGCGTTCCAGTTCGCTCTCGACGGGCAGGGCGGCCGCGGCGGTGAACTCGCCCTCGGCGATCCGGCGGCGCAGGTCGGCGGCGAGGCGCTGGTATTTGGGGGATTGGGTGGTACCCCGGGGGATTGTCACCCGAGTGAATGTAGCGAGCCGGGTGAGGCGCTTTCAGGCGTTTGCGGCAAAGTCCGCCGGGATCGGTGACACCGCCGGACGGGGCCCCGGGGGCCGTACTGGACAGGGCCGCTCCGGTTACGAACATCCTGCGGAGACGGATTCGAAAAGGAAATGGGGGGCGCGTGGATCAACTCCACACGCCCCCCATCCACAGAACACGCCGAACGCGCCGAACACCCGGAAGCTCGGACATCCGGAGGCCTCGGACATCCGGAAGCACCGAACACCCGGAAGCACCGGAAGCACCGGACCCGTCGGCCGGTCCCGCGAACCGCCGGGCCTACCAGCGGGCCGCCGACGGCAGCGGCTCCCCGTACCAGACCTCGACCAGGTGCCGGGCGATCGAGATCCCGGACGGCGGCAGGATCTCTCCCGCCGCCATCCCCGCCCGCAGCTCCTCCCGGGAGAACCAGCGCGCCTCCGCCAGCTCCTCCCCGTCCACGGTGATCGCGGTGCCCTCCGGGTGCGCCCGGCCCAGGAAGCCCAGCATCAGGCTGGACGGGAACGGCCACGGCTGGCTGGCCACGTAGGAGACCTCGGCGACCCGCACCCCGGCCTCCTCCTGCACCTCGCGCACCACCGCCTGCTCGATCGACTCCCCCGGCTCGACGAAGCCGGCCAGCGTCGACCAGCGGCCCTCCGGCCACAGCGCCTGGCGGCCGAGCAGGCAGCGGTCCTGCTCGTCGGTGATCAGCATGATCACCGCCGGGTCGGTGCGCGGGTAGTGCTCGGCCGCGCAGGAGGTGCAGCGCCGCACGTGCCCGGCGCCGGCCTTCTCGGTCGGGTGGCCGCAGCGCGAGCAGAAGCTGTGCAGCCGGTGCCAGTGCTCCAGCGCGACGGCGTGCACCAGCAGCCCGGCGTCCCGGTCGGACAGCAGCGCGCCGACCTCGCGCAGCCCGGCCGGGCGGGCGTCGCCGTCCAGCCGGCCCGGCAGGCTCTCGCCGGCCAGCGCGAAGTAGGAGACGCCGTCCTCGTCGGTGCCGAGGAAGTACCGGTCGCCGATCTGCGGCGCCTCGAAGGAGGGCAGCAGGACCAGCTCGGTCCCCTGCCCGGTGTCCACCACGAACACCTCGCCGCCGGCGATCGGCAGCACCTTGGTGGACGGGTGGCTCCACGCGGCCGCCAGCCAGGGCTCGTCGAACCGGTGCTGGGCCGCCCGGTCCACCCCGGCCCGGGCCAGCGCCAGGTGCGACGGGCGTTCGGTCTCAGGCACGGTGCTCAACTGTTCCATCCCCACGTGATCAGTCTTCCGGACGGTTCGGGTCCGCGCGGACCGCCGGGGCGGGACGCGCCCGCCCCCGGTCGGCCCGCGCCGGCCCGCGGTTCACGCGCTCCCGCCGCCCGGCCGCCAGTTCTCGGCCAGGTCGGCCCACAGGTAGGCGGCGGTCTCGACGCCCTTGGCCAGCAGGTCCAGCTCGACCTTCTCGTCCACCGAGTGCCAGCCGTCCGAGGGCACCGAGATGCCGAGGAACAGCACCGGCGCGCCGAGCACGTCCTGAAGGTCGGCGGCCGGACCGGAACCGCCCTCACGGGTGAACAGGATCTTCTGCTCGAAGGCCCGGCCCATCGCCCGGACGGTGGACTGCAGCGCCGGGTGGTCGAGCGGGGTCAGGCAGGGCCGGGTCGCGCCCGGGAAGACCAGCTCGTGGCGGATGCCCTCGGGGACCCGGTCGGCCACCCAGGCGCGGACGGCCTCGCGGACCTTCTCGACCTCCTGTCCGGCGACCAGCCGGAAGGAGAGCTTCAGGTGGGCCGAGGCGGGCACGATGGTCTTGCCGCCGGGGCCGGTGTAGCCGCCCCAGATGCCGTTGACCTCGGCGGTCGGGCGGGCCCAGATCCGCTCCAGGGTGGAGTAGCCGGCCTCGCCGCGGGTGCCGTACGACTTGGCGGTCCGCAGCCAGGCCGCCTCGTCGAAGGGCAGCTCGGCGAAGAGCGCCCGCTCGCGGTCGGTCAGCTCGACCACGCCGTCGTAGAAGCCGGGGACGGCGACCCGGTGGTCGGCGTCGTGCAGGGCGGCGGCCAGCTCGGCGGCGACGGTGGCCGGGTTGGGCACGGCACCGCCGAAGGAGCCGGAGTGGATGTCGGTGTCCGGCCCGTACAGGTCGATCTGGGCGTCGGCCAGGCCGCGCATGCCGGTGCAGACGGTCGGCGTGGTCTCGGACCACATGCCGGTGTCCGAGATGATCACGACGTCGGCGGCCAGCCGGCCGGCCTCGCGGCGCACCAGGTCGGCGAAGTGCGGGGAGCCGGACTCCTCCTCGCCCTCGATCAGCAGCTTGAGGTTGACGGCCGGCGCGGTGCGGCCGGTGGCGGCCAGGTGGGCGCGCACCCCGAGGGTGTGGAAGAACACCTGGCCCTTGTCGTCGGCGGCGCCCCGGGCGTACAGCCGGTTGCCGACCACGGTCGGCTCGAACGGGTCGGTCGCCCAGCCGTCCTCCTTGGCGGCGGGCTGCACGTCGTGGTGGCCGTAGACGAGGACGGTCGGCGCGTCCGGGTCGCCCGAGGGCCACTCGGCGAAGACGGCCGGCAGGCCGTCGGTCTCCCACACCTCCGTCACCGGGAAGCCGGTGTCGCGCAGCTTGGCGGCCAGCCACTCGGCGGAGCGGCGGACGTCTCCGGCCCGGCCGGGGTCGGCGGACACCGAGGGGATGCGGAGCCAGTCCGCGAGGTCCGCGAGGAAGGCGGGCCGGTGCTGGTCGATGAAGGAGCGGACGACGCTGTCCGGGGTTTTCGTCATACGGACGACTTTAGTTCGCCCGGGTGCCTGCGAGCGGCCCCGGTCCCGAAGCGCGGGCGTTCCGGGGGCTGTTACGTCCGTCACCCCGGACGCGCGGGCGGTCCGGGGTGACGGGTGTGACGGCCGACGGCCGACGGGCGGCGGGCGGCGGCCCCGGCTCAGCCGGTGCGGCGCAGCAGCGAGATCCGCGAGCGGGTGAGCAGCGCGGCCAGCGCCACCGCGAGCAGCGGCAGCAGGACCACGGTGCCCGCGATGGTGAGCCAGGGGAACACCACGATGCCGTTGGCCGCCTGCTCCTGCAGGCTCATCCCGGGGTAGCTGTCCGCGGCGCCCTCGACCTTGCGCAGGGCGATCGCGGGCACCACCCCGGCGACGACCCCGAGCAGGGCGCCCATGGCGGCGATGACGCCGCACTGGAACCCGGACAGGGTGCGCCGGATCCGGGGCTCGGCGCCGACCGCCGCGAGGGTGGTGAGGTCCCGCTGGGAGTCGGCGGCGGCGAGGCCGGTGGCGATGCCGGCGGCGCCCAGCGCGACCAGGCCGGCGAACACGGTGAGGCCGAGGGTGATGAGGTCGCCCGGGGACCGGTAGCCGCGTTCGATGTCGAACTGGATGCCGTCGGAGAGCTTGGCGAGCGCGGAGAGGGCCTTCTGCTCCGCGGCGTCGGTGGTGGGGCCGTCGGGCCGCCACACCGAGCCGATGTCGCGGGTGGTGAGGCCGAGGCGCCGCGCGGTGTCGGGGTTGAGCACCACCTGGTCGGTCGGCCCCAGCGGGGAGGTCGCGAGGTGGGCGTCGACGGTGACCGGGTGGACGGCCGGCTCGGCGTCCGGGCCGCTCTCGTACCTCGGCTCGGTGAGCTCCAGGATGGCCTTGCCGTCCTTGATGTAGCGCTCGTCGAAGACGACGGCCTTGCCGGCCGCGAGGGCCTGGACGGAGGCCTGGTCGGTGACGTCGTAGAGGTTGCGCAGCAGGCCGCCGTCACCGGCCTGGACCATGGCGAAGGAGCTGCCGCGGGACAGGTGCTTCTCCTGGCAGCGCGGGTCCTCGCGGGTGAGCCGTTCGAGTTCGTCCGGACCCATCTTCACGGCGTTGCGGCCCGAGGCGGGGCAGCGGCGCTCCTCGGGCATCGCGAGCGTGGCCCAGCCGCAGACGCCGTCGCGGCTGACCATGCAGTCGCCCAGGTAGGTGACGCGCTGGACGTCGGCGCGGGTGCCGAGCCCGGGGATGTTGTTCTG
The DNA here is from genome assembly GCF_043080305.1 of Kitasatospora sp. NPDC015120. Classification (NCBI taxonomy): domain Bacteria; kingdom Bacillati; phylum Actinomycetota; class Actinomycetes; order Kitasatosporales; family Streptomycetaceae; genus Kitasatospora; species Kitasatospora sp. NPDC015120. Next base: position 11,539 of record NZ_JBIBVJ010000014.1, read on the forward strand.
CACGGCACCGCGCATCTGCGGGAGCAGCGAGCCGTCGGAGCCGGCGCCCCAGCCGGCGGAGAGCATCACGGCGTGGTCGGGGCCGGAGGCGACGTACTCGCGGCGCATCTCCTCGTCGGAGCTGGTGGTGTAGACGCCGACGGCGACCGAGCCGGCGACGGCGGCCATGACGGCGGCGACGGCGGGGGCGGTGCGGGCGCGGTGGCGCACCGAGTCGCGCAGCGCCAGGCGGGGGCCGAGCGGCAGCCAGCGGCCGATCCGGCCGAAGAGGCCGACCAGGTAGGGGGAGAGCGCGACCATGCCGAGTTCGGCGACGGCCGAGCCGCCGAGGACGGTGAGGGAGCGGCCGCCGAAGCCGCCGGTGGCGCCGAGCAGGGCGAGGGCGGAGCCGCCGCCGAGCATCAGCAGGCCGAGCAGGGCGAGCCTGCGGCTGGGCGGCTTGAGGGTGTCGCGGCCGGTGAGGGCGGCGACGACGTCCTGGCGGGAGGCCTGGACGGCGGGCACGACGGCGGCCAGCAGGCCGGTGACGAGGCCGATCAGGGCGATGCCCAGCAGGTCGAGCGGCTGGAGGTCGAAGTGGCCGAAGCGCTCGCCGGCGAACTCCTCGGCCCGGGTGCGCAGCAGGGCGACCAGGCCGATGCCGAGGGCGAGGCCGACGACGGCGCCGGCGAGGCCGAGGACGACACCGCCGCCGAGGACGACGGCGCGCACCTGGGCGCGGTCGCCGCCGCCCGCGGCGAGCAGGCCGAGCTGGCGGCGCGAGCGGCGGGCGCCGACGGCGAAGGCGGGGCCGGCGAGCAGGACGATCTCCAGCAGGGCCATGCCCATGACGGTGCCGAGGACGACGACGGAGGTCCGGTCGAGGAACGGGGTCGGGTTGCCGCCCCGGCCGGCCGGGTCGGCGTAGAACGGCACCTCGGAGCGGGGCGGCGGGTCGAGGATCACGGCGCGCGAGGCGACGAGGAACCCGTGCTTGTTGAGCTCCACGACCTTGGGCCAGTCGAGGGTGGTCCCGGCCGGGAGCTTGACGAGCCAGTCGTTGACCTCGTCGCTGACGGAGGTGCGCCCGCGCGTGCCGGGCTCGGCGGGCAGCTTGGCCAGCGGGTCGGTCACGGCGCCGGGGCGGGCGAACAGGCCGGCGTTGCGCAGGTCGCCGGGGTGCTCGGCGACGCCGGTGATGGTGTAGGGGGTGGCTTCGAGGCCGCGCGGCGCGGTGCGGTCGCCGAGCTTCAGCCCGGAGGTGTCGAGGAAGGCCTGGGTGACGGCGATCTCGTGGTCGGCGCTGGGGGCCCGGCCCTTGACCACGTCGTAGCGGCCGTGCCAGACCGGGTCGGCGAGGTCGACTTCGGTGACGCGGACGTAGGTGAGGCCCTCGGCGGTGCTGGTGGTGATGAAGGGGCCCTCGCGCAGCGGCACCAGGGTGGCGCCGGGCAGCAGCTGCCGGGCGAGGTCGGCGGGCGCGGTGTCGAGGCTGCGCTGCTGCTCGGGGGTGAGGACGGGCTTGCCGTTCTCCTTCTTCGCCTCGTCGACCGTGGTGATCTTGCGGTCCACGCTGGGGTCGGGGGTCTGCAGGACGACGGCCCCGCGGTCGAGGATCTCCAGGGAGGCGTCGGACTGGCCCATGGTCCGCTCGATCTTCTCGATCGGGTCGAGTTCGGCGCTGCGGAAGAACACGTCGGCGCCGGTGACGCCGAGGACGGGCAGCGCGACCATGGCGACGACGAGGGCGCTGCGGCCCTTGGCGCGCAGGGCGTCGCGGCGGGCGATGCGCAGGGCGACCCGCCAGGAACCGAGGTTCACTCCCCCACCGGGCCCTTCGCGTTGGCGGCGGCGGCGACGAGCAGGCTGCCGGCGTCCTGGCTGGCGCTCTCGTCGACCATCCGGCCGTCGCGCAGGAAGACGACGCGGTCGGCCCAGGCGGCGTGCCGGGCCTCGTGGGTGACCATCATGGCGGCGGCGCCGGCGTCGCAGCGGGCGCGCAGCACGGCGAGGACGGCTTCGCCGGTGGTGGAGTCGAGGGCGCCGGTGGGCTCGTCGGCGAGGACGAGGCGGCGGTCGCCGATGAGGGCGCGGGCGATGGCGACGCGCTGCTGCTGGCCGCCGGACATGTCGTCGGGGAAGCGGTCGGCGAGTTCGGGGATCCCGAGTTCCTCCAGCGCGGCGAGCGCCTCGCGGCGGGCGGCGCGGGCGGACAGGCCGTCGAGTTCGCGCGGCAGGGAGATGTTCTCGGCGGCGGTGAGGGCCGGTATGAGGTTGTAGTCCTGGAAGACGTAGCCGACGGAGCGGCGGCGGACCTCGGCGAGGCGCTTGCGGCTGAGGCCGCCGAGGGCGACGCCCTCCACCAGGACCTGGCCGGCGCTGGGCGTGTCGAGGCCGCCCGCGAGGGTGAGCAGGGTGGATTTGCCGGAGCCGGAGGGGCCCATGACGGCGACGAACTCGCCGGGGTGGACCTTGAGGTCGACGCCGCGCAGCGCCTGGACCTCGGCGGCGCCCTGGCCGTGGACGCGGGTGACGTTGTCCAGGTGGAGAACGGCGCCGGTGCCGTTCCCGCTCGGACCGCTGTGGGACACGATTCCCCCTGCTGTGGTGGGGCCCGTCGCACGGTGGCGGGTGGCGGGCCGGTGGTTCGTTCGTTCGGGCGGGGCCGGGCCCCGGGTGGTTCAGGCCCTGCTGCGGCGGCGCCCGAACCGGGTGGGTGCGGGCGGGACGTCGTCGGCGGGGTTCCCGGTGGTGCGGGCTTCGGCGGCGCGGGCCTGTTCGACCTCGGCGCGCTGGGCGAGCCGGGTCTCGCAGTGGTCGAGCCAGCGGATCTCGGCCTCGGTCTGGAAGATCAGCTGTTCGAGGACGAGCAGCCAGGCGAGGTCGGAGCCGGCCTGTTCGCCGGCGCCGCCGGGGCGGGTCTCCCCGGCGAGGGCGCGGCCCTTGAGCCGGGTGTAGTCCTGGAGCGCCTTGATGCTGTGCCGCCGCTGGCCCTGGACGACGGCGGGCACGTCGACGCCGGGGACGGTGACGGCCATCGCGAGTTTGATGGCGAGTTCGTCGCGCGGCGGGTTGGTGCGCGGCACCGGGGTGTCGAACCAGGCGCGCAGTTCGGCGCGGCCGGCGTCGGTGGCGGCGTAGAACTGGTGGCCCTCCTCGTCCTCCCCGGCGGGGACGACCAGGCCGTCGCGTTCCAGGCGGGCGAGGGTGGTGTAGACCTGGCCGACGTTGAGCGGCCAGGTGGCGCCGGTGCGCGCCTCGAATTCGGTTCTCAGCTGGTAGCCGTAGCGCGGTCCCTGGTCGAGCAGGGCGAGCAGGCCGTGGCGGATGGACATACCGAGTATGTATACCGGGTATGCTCGACGGGTCAAGCCGGGGGGTCCGCCCGGGCAGCCGCCGGGAGCCGGCCGGGCAGCGGGCCGGGGACGGGCCGCCGGGCCGGGCCCGGACGTCCGGGCGAGGGTCCGGCCGTCACCGGCGGCGGGTAACGTCGGGGGGCGTGAGCCAGTTGCGCATCGCCACCTTCAATCTGTTGCACGGTCAGCCGCTCGCGCCCGACGGCGCCCCGCGGCCCTACCCGGCCGACCCCGGCGGGCCGCTCGCGCAGGCGGTGGCCGCGCTGGACGCCGACGTGCTGGCGCTCCAGGAGGTGGACCGCGGACAGGCCCGCTCCGGCGGCACCGACCAGGCCGCCGTCGCCGCCGCCGCGATGGGCGCCGGGGACTGGCGGTTCGCCGCCGCCCTGCACGGCCGCCCCGCACCGGTGGCCGGCTGGCTGCCGGAGGCCTCGGCACCCGCCGGGATCCGGGTGTACGGGCCGGCCGAGGTCGGCGACGGCGCGCCGCCCGCCTACGGCACGGCGCTGCTGACCCGGCTGCCGGTGCGGCACTGGCGGGCCCGCCGGTTCGCGCCGGCCCCGTTCGGCCTGCCGCTGCGGGTGGCCGGGCGGCGCGGGCTGACGCCGGTCCCGGACGAGCCGCGGGCCGCGCTGGCCGCCGTCCTGGAGGGTGCGCACGGCCCGTTCACGGTGGTGGCCGCGCACCTGTCGTTCGTCCCGGGCTGGAACATGGCGCAGCTGGCGGCGATCCGCCGGTGGATCGCCGACCTGCCGCAGCCGTACCTGGTGCTGGGGGACTTCAATCTGGTGGGCGCGGTGCCGCGCACGGTGCTGGGCGGGGCGAGCGCGCTGGAGCGGTCGGCGCCGCGGGTGCGGGTGCGGGAGCTGCGGGCGGCCCGCCGGGCCCGGCCGGTGCTCCCGGAGCCGCGCCGGCGGCGGGTGCGCGAGCCGCGGGCGCGGCTCCAGGGCTGGTCGGACCTGGCCCGGACGCCGACCTATCCGTCGCACCGGCCGGCCGTGCAGTTCGACCACGTGCTGGCGGTGGGGGTGCCGCGCTCGGCGGTGGGGGCGGCGTCCGCTCCGCGTGCGGGGGTGTCGGACCACCGGCCGCTGGTGGTCCGGGTGTCCCTCTGACCGCGGCCCGCACTCCACGGGCCCTCACTGCCGCGACAGGTGCCCGTTCTGCTGGGGGACGAGGGGGACGGGCGAGGCGGGCGGCCGGGCCGGGTCGGCGGGCAGCTGCGCGGCGGTGACGGCGGACTCCGGGCGGTCAGCGGCGGGCGGGGGCTCGTACTGGAGGAGCAGCATGGCGGCGTCGTCGCCGAGCTGGCGCCCGACGTGGCGCACCACGTCCTCGTGCAGGAGGCGCAGCACGTCGACGGGTCCGCCCCGGGCGCAGCGCGGGAGGCGTTCGGCGAGCGGGTAGAAGGTGCCGGCCCGGTCCCGGGCCTCGATGACGCCGTCGGTGAACAGCAGGACGCGGTCGCCGGGGTGCAGCGGGACGCGGTGGACCGGGGGGCGGACGTCGGCGGGGTCGAGGACGCCGAGCGGGGGCACCGTCTCGGCGAGTTCCAGCGGACGGGCGGCCTCGGTGCCGCGCAGCAGCAGCGGGGCGGGGTGGCCGCAGTTGACGATCTCGGCGGTGCCGTCGGGGCCGACGCCGATGAGCACGAGGGTGACGAACTCCTCCTCGACACCGGGGTGGTCGTTCTCGTGCAGGGCGCGGTCGAGGCTGTCGGCGAGCCAGCCGGCGACCCGGTCGAGGGCCGCCTCCTGGTGGGCGGCCTCGCGGAAGGCGCCGAGCACGGCGGCGGCGGTCTCGACCGCGCCGAGGCCCTTGCCGCGCACGTCGCCGACGACGGCGCGCACGCCGTGCCGGGTGTTGACGACCTCGTAGAGGTCGCCGCCGATGCGGGCGTGGGCGGCGGCGGCCGCGTAGTGGACGGCGGCGCGCACGGTGCCGACGCGGTCGGGGACGGGGCGCAGCAGGACACGCCGGGCGATGGAGGCGACGAGCTGGGCGTCGGCGAGCAGGCGTTCCTGGCGCAGCCTCAGGGTGGCGCTGACCCAGCCGATCGCGGCGACGAGGACGATGGCGAAGACGGTGGCGCTGTGCACGGACTCGCCGAGCACGTCGTTGTGGAACGCCATCAGGAAGGCGACGGCCTCGGTGCAGGCGCCGATGGCGAGGGGGTACCAGGTGCGGCGGCTGACCACGGCGGCCAGCGCCGGAACGGCGGTGAGCGCCGGTTCGACGGTCACTGCGGCGTCGGTGAAGTAGTCGAGGACGACGACCAGCGCCATGCCGATGAACGGCAGCGACAGTGCCGTCCTCGGCCAGGTGCCGGTCGCCCCGGGCGCGGCCCCCGGGGCCGGCCCGGCGAACCGTTCTCTGATCCATCCGGTCGCGCTCAACTTCGGTTCTCCAGCAGAAGACGCCGATGCCCAGGGGCACCTGCGGTGATGACTGAGGGTTAGGGAATACGGGCCTCGCTGGCGGCCGGAGCACGGGGGTTGACCGGTTACCGACCCCACAATAGGCGCGAAACGTGCACTACGCACAGGTTTCGCCCGATGCCGTGATGACTTGAATGCTCTCCGTGACTCATTCTTCACTGTTCCCGATCAGGAGCCGTTCCAACTCTTTTCGGCCGGGAAGTCCTGCGGGTTGTTCGATCCGGCCGCTGCGGACGTACAGGAACGAGGCCGTGACCTGCTCCAGGGGGACGCCCGCCTGTTCGGCCCAGGCCAGCCGGTAGACGGCGAGCTGGAGCGGGTCGGCGGTCTCCTCCCGGTGCGTCTTCCAGTCCACCACTTCGTAGCGTGACGCGCCGCCGATTTCTGACCCGCCGTCACCGTCACGGTAGACCGCGTCGATCCGGCCGCGCACCACCCGGCCCGCCAGCACCAGGTGGAACGGCGCCTCGACCCGCAGCGGCTCCCGGTGCGCGTACGGGGTGCGCAGGAAGGCCTCCTTGAGGCGTTCGAGGTCCTGTTCGTCCTCGATGCCGTCGTCGTCGGCGCCGGGCAGCGCGCCGGGGCCGATCAGCATCAGCGGTTCGATCCGGGACTGCACCCAGGCGTGGAAGCGGGTGCCGCGCCGGGCGGCGGGCTGCGGCGGGCGGGGCATCGGGCGGGCGAGGTCGTGCGCGAAGCCGTCCGGGTCGGCGGCCAGGCGCAGCAGCTGGGTGGCGGAGAGCGACGCCGGCAGCGGCACCTCGCGCACCCGGCTGCGCGAGCGCTCCAGCTCCCCGAGCAGCGCGTTCAGGTCACGGTCCCAGGACTCCACCAGCCGGCGGTCCTCGGGGGCCATCGGCTCGGGCTCCGGGGCGGGCGCGCCGGCCAGGCGGCGGTGCACCACCTCGGCGACCCGGCGGCGGGCGTGCTGGGCGGCCGGGTCGAGCGGCAGTGGCCAGGGGCGTTCGACGGGTGCGGCGAGCGCCGGGTTCTCCTCGCCGTCGGCGGGCGGGTCGGCCCAGACGACGACCTCGCCGTTGCCGGGCCGCTCGGCGTGCTGGCGCAGCTGCTCCAGGAAGTCCGACGGGCCGCGCGGGGACTTCTGGCTGGGCCCCCACCAGTGGCCGGAGGCGAGCAGCAGGGCGCGCGGGCGGGTGAAGGCGACGTAGCCCAGACGCAGTTCCTCGACGGCGGAGTGCTCGGCGAGGGCGGCCCGGAACTCCTTCATCGCCTTGGCGTTCCAGCCGCCGCGCACCTCGGGCAGGGTGGCGGCGTCGCCGCGCAGGGCGTGCGGCAGGACGCGCTTGGTGCTGGTCCAGCGCTCGCGCGGGGAGGACGACGGGAAGGCGCCCCTGACCAGGCCGGGGACGGCGACGACGTCCCACTCCAGGCCCTTGGACTTGTGCGCGGTGAGGACCTTGACGGTGTCCTCGCCGCCGGGCAGGCCGGCGTCCAGGCCCCGGTCGTGCTCCTGGGCGGCGCGCAGGAAGCCGAGGAAGGCGGCGAGGCCGGGGTCGCCGTCGAGGTCGGCGAAGGAGGCGGCGACGTCGAGGAAGGCGTGCAGGGTCTCCCGGCGGCGGGCGGCCAGCGCCTGCGGGGAGGCGGCGAGCTCGACCTCCAGGCCGGTGACGGCGAGGACCCGGTGCAGCACGTCCATCAGCGGATCGGCGAGCGAGCGGCGCAGCTCGCGCAGTTCGCGGGCGAGCCGGGCGAAGCGGACCCGGGCCTCGGCGGAGAACGGCAGCCCGTCGGCGTCCGCGTCCTGCGCGTCCAGGAAGGTCTCCAGGGCGTCGGCGAGCGAGACGACCTCGGTGGGGTCGGTCTCCGCGACGGCGGCGGCGAGCGCCTCGACGCCCTCGGGCCGCTCGGTGCGCACGAGTTCGGCGGCGCGCCGGCCGAGCAGGGCGAGGTCGCGCGGGCCGATCCGCCAGCGCGGGCCGATCAGCAGCCGGACCAGGGCGGCGTTGGCGGTCGGGTCCTGGAGCACCTCGCAGACCGCGACCAGGTCGGCGACCTCGGGCAGGTGGAGCAGTCCGCCGAGGCCGACCACCTCCACCGGCACGTCCCGGGCGACCAGCGCGGCGTGCACGTCGGGGAAGGCCGCGCCGCCCCGGCACAGCACGGCGATCCGGCCGGGGGCGGTGCCGGTGCGCACCAGGTGGTCGATCTCGTCGGCCAGCCAGGCGATCTCCTCGGCGTGGGTGGGCAGCAGGGCGGCCCGCACCCGGCCGTCGGTCTCGGCGCCGGGGGCGGGGCGCAGCGCCTCGACGCCCTCGTGCATGGCGCGCAGCGGCGCCGCGAGCTCGTTGGCGAAGGCGAGCAGCCGCCCGCCGCTGCGGCGGTTCTCGCTGAGCGCGTAGCGGTCGGCGGGGGCGCCGTCGGCGGCGGGGAAGTGCCGGGGGAAGTCGTCGAGGTTGGCGACCGAGGCGCCGCGCCAGCCGTAGATGGCCTGGCAGGGGTCGCCGACGGCGGTGACGGGGTGGCCGGGGGCGGTGCCGTCCGGTCCGGCGCCGAACAGCCCGGCGAGCATCAGCCGCTGGGCGACGGAGGTGTCCTGGTACTCGTCGAGCAGCACGACCCGGTACTGCTCGCGCAGCAGGGCGCCGACCTCGGGGCGCTGCTGGGCGAGCCGGGCGGCGGCGGCGATCTGGTCGCCGAAGTCCATCAGCCCGGCGGTGGCCTTGCGGCGCCGGTAGTCCTCGACCAGCCGCAGCAGTTCCAGGCGGGCGCGGGCGGTGGCGGGCACGGTCCGCAGGTCCTCGTTGCTCAGCCGCACGCCCGCCAGGGTGTCGAGCAGCTCCTCGTCGAAGGCGCGCAGCGCGGCGGGCTCGACGAGGTGCTCGGCGAGTTCGCCGTCCAGGGCGGTGAGGTCGGCGACCAGGTTGGCGAAGGTGCCGGTGAGGGCGGGGAACGGGCCGCGCGCGGTGCGCAGCACCTTGGCGGCGAGCTGGAAGCGGGTGGCGTCGGCGAGCAGCCGGGTGTCGGGTTCGACGCCGATGCGCAGGCCGTGCTCCTTGAGGAGGCGGCCGGCGAAGGCGTGGTAGGTGGAGATGTCGGGTTCGCCGAGCGCCCCGCCGTCCTCGGGGTCGGTGACGCCGGCGAGACGCAGGGCGGAGCGGACGCGTTCGGCGAGTTCGCCGGCGGCCTTGTTGGTGAAGGTGAGGCCGAGGACCTCCTCGGGGCGCACCGCGCCGGAGCCGACCAGCCAGACGACCCGGGCGGCCATCACGGTGGTCTTGCCGGAGCCGGCGCCGGCGACGATGACGGCCGGCCGCAGCGGGGCGCCGATGGCCGCCATCTGCTCCCGGTTGAAGGGGATGCCCAGCAGCTCCTTGAGCTGGTCGGGATGGCTGAGCACGGCGGTCACCACGCAACGGTAGCCGGGGCCGCCGACAGCCGGGGGGCCGCTGTGGCGACGGCCACGTGCCGCGTGCACCACATCCGCCGTCCACCGGCCGTTCGCCGGGCGCGCGGCCCGGCGGGCCGGGCGCCGTCACTCCACGAGCTGGGCGCCGTCGCGCTGGGCGGAGCAGCTGCGGCGGAAGGCGCAGCGGTCGCAGCCGCCGCCGGTCTGCGGGACGAACCGCTCGGCGAGGATCCGCCCGGCGGCGTCGGCGAGCAGGTTCTCGATCCACGGCTCGCCCTCGGGCGGCTCCTGCCGCTGCACCTTGGGCGCGTCGGCCGCGCCCTTGTCGGGCTTGCGCAGCTGGACGAGTTCGGCGCCGCCGGACTCGGGGGCGGCGGCGTCGAAGCCGGGCAGCCCGTTGAGGGCGCCGGAGCGCACGGCGAGCTGGTAGACGGCGAGCTGCTTGTGCTCGGGCAGGGACTTGTCGGCGGGCGTCTGCTTGCCGGTCTTGAAGTCGACGACGTAGGCGCGCCCGGCCTCGTCCTTCTCGACCCGGTCCATCGAGCCGCGGATGCGCACCTGGACGCCGCCGGCGTCGAGGGTGACGTCGAAGCCGTGTTCGGTGGCGACGACGTCGCGCCCGCGGGCCATCACGTGCCAGGTGAGGAAGCGCTCCAGGGCGGCGCGGGCCTCGGTCTTCTCCTGCTGGGACTTCCACGGCGCGTCGAAGGCCAGCGCGTCCCAGACGGTGTCCAGGCGTTCCATGAGGACGGCGAGGTCGGCGGGGGTGCGGCCGGAGCCGACCTCGTCGGCGAGGGCGTGCACGACGTTGCCGAAGCCCTGGGCCGCGGAGGAGGTGCCGCGGGCCTTGACCTCCTTGTCGAGGAACCACTGGAGCGAGCAGTTCTCCAGCTGTTCCAGGCCGCTGCCGGACAGCCGCACCGGCAGGTCGGCGGAGCGCAGCGGGTCGGGGGCCGCGGTGGGGTCCTCCAGGCCCCACCAGCTCTCGGGGCGGGCGGCGGGCACCAGCGGGCGGCCCTCGTCGTCGGCGGCGAGGGCGAGGGTGGCGAGCCGTTCGGCGGCGGCGCGGCGCAGTTCGGGCGAGCGGGCCGGGTCGACGGTGACCGCGCGCAGCTCGGCGACCAGTGCGGGCACGGCGAGCGGGCGGCGCGGGCGGTGGGTGACGTCCTCGACGGTGACCTGCGGGGTGCGCCTGAGGACGCGGCCGGTCCGGGGGTCGACGTCCTCGCGGTAGAGCTCGCGCAGGAAGCGGGACGGCTGGTCGCCGTCGTCGGCGGGGGCCTTGACGGCGGTGACGACGAGCCGGTCCTTGGCGCGGGTGGCGGCGACGTAGAAGAGGCGGCGTTCCTCGGCGAGCAGCGCGGCGGGGGTGAGCGGTTCGGCGAGGCCGTCGCGGCCGATCCGGTCGGCCTCCAGCAGGGAACCGCGGCGGCGCAGGTCGGGCCAGAGGCCGTCCTGCACGCCGGCGACGACGACCAGGCGCCATTCCAGGCCCTTGGCGCGGTGGGCGGTCATCAGCCGCACGGCCTCGGGGCGCACGGTGCGCACGGTGAGGGTGTCGGCGGCGATGTCCTGGGCCTCCAGCTCGGCGAGCAGGTCGAGGGCGCCGCGGTGACCGGTGACCTGTTCCTCGGCCCGGGCGGCGGTCTCGAACAGGGCGCAGACCGCGTCGAGGTCGCGGTCGGCGTTGCGGCCGGCGGCGCCGCCGCGCAGGGCGGCCCGCTCCAGGCGCTCGCGCCAGCGGCGGGAGCCGTCCCACAGCTGCCAGAGGGCGTCCTCGGCGGTGCAGCCGCCGGCCAGGGCCTCGCGGACCTTGCGCAGCAGGGTGCCGAGGTCGTGGGCACGCCGGGCGTGAGGGGCGTCCAGGACGGCGAGGCGCTCGGGTTCGGCGAGGGCCTCGCGCAGGAGGTCGCCGGCCGGGCGGGGCACGGCGGGGGGTGCGCCGTCGGCGGCCCCGGCGCGCAGGGCGGCGCGCTCCTCCTCGCGCAGGGTGCGGCCGAGGCGGCGCAGGTCGGCGCCGTCGAGGCCGCCGAGCGGGCCGGTGAGCAGGGCGTGGGCGAGGTCGGTGGTCAGCGGGTCGGGCGCGGCAGCGTCCGCGCCGTCCGCGCCGTCCGCACCGACCGTGCCGTCCTGCCGGTCGCGGACCGCCTGCTCGGCGCAGACCCGCAGGGCGAGCAGCAGCTGGGCGACGGCCGGCTCCTCGCGCAGCGGCAGGTCGTCGCCGTCGATCTCCAGCGGGACGCCGGCCGCGCCGAGCGCCCGCCGCACCCCGGGGATGGACCGGGCGCCGGCCCGGACCAGGACGGCCATCTCGCCCCACGGCACGCCGTCCTCCAGGTGGGCGCGGCGCAGCAGGTCGGCGATCGAGTCCAGCTCGGCGCCGGGCGTCGGGTAGGTGTAGACCTCGACCCGGCCGCCCTCGCGGGCGGGCAGCGGGGCGCGGTGCTCGGCGAGCTTGTCGGCGGGCAGCCGGCCCATCGGCATCCGGCGGGTGAGTTCGCGGGCGGCGGCCAGCAGCACGGCGCCGGAGCGGCGGGAGACCCGCAGCACCTTGACGTCGGCGGGGCGGCCGTCGGCGTGCCGGAAGGTCTGCGGGAACTCCAGGATGCCGTTGATGTCGGCGCCGCGGAACGCGTAGATGGACTGGTCGGGGTCGCCGACGGCGATCAGTTCGCGCCCGCCGCCGGCCAGCCGGCGCAGCAGCCGCACCTGGGCGGGGTCGGTGTCCTGGTACTCGTCGACGAAGACGGCGTCGTAGCGTCCGCGCAGGTCGCGCTCGACCTCGGGACGGTCGGCGAGCAGGACGGCGCGGTGCACCAGCTCGGCGTAGTCGAGGACGCCGCGCAGGTCCAGGACGTCGAGGTAGTCGGCGAGGAAGTGGGCGGCGGCGGCCCAGTCGGGCCGCTGGACGCCCTCGGCGAAGCGGGCCAGCTCGGCCTCGCCGAGGCCGAGCTCACGGCTGCGGGCGAGCACGGCGCGCACCTCGTCGGCGAAGCCGCGGGTGGTGAGGCAGGCGCGCAGGTCGAGCGGCCAGGCGATCCGGGAGCGGCCGCGCCGGGCGTCCTCGGCGCCGCCGGCGAGCAGCTCGCGGACCATGACGTCCTGCTCGGGGCCGGAGAGCAGGCGCAGCGGCTCGGCGTAGTCGGCCGGGTCCTGGTGGGCGCGGAGCAGGGCGTAGCAGAAGGAGTGGAAGGTGGTGGCCTGCGGGGCGGCGGCCCGGGCGCCGCCGGTGGTGGCGGACAGGCGCCCGGCCATCCGGTCGCGCAGTTCCATGGCGGCCTTGCGGCTGAAGGTGAGGACGAGGATCCGCTCGGGATCGGCGCCGTTCTCGATCCGCCGGGCGACGGCCTCGACGAGGGTGGTGGTCTTGCCGGTGCCCGGTCCGGCGAGCACCAGCAGCGGGCCGCCCGCGTGCTCGACCACGGCGCGCTGGTGGGCGTCGAGTGCGGGCGGGGCGGGCGGCACGAGGGGGCTGCGCACCAGACGGTAGGGGGAGCTCACGGACGTCCTGGGGGTCGTGCTCGGGCAACTGCGGGCGGGCCCGCCGGGGGCCCGCCGTGTTCGAGCCTACGATCCTGCCCCGTCATTCCCGTCCGCGCACGGGGTTCCGCGAGATCCCCGGCCCGCCCGGCCGGGGGCGGGCCGGCCGTCCCAGCGGGCGCGCCGCAGGTCGACCCGGGGCGGGTCGGCGAGGTCGCGCAGCGGGGTGCCCTCCTCGCCGTAGTGGGCGAGGGCGCGGTGCTCGTGGCCGGGCAGCATCCGGCCGTCGGCGCGGATCACCCGCCACCAGGGCACGGCGCCGCCGTACAGGGCCATCACCCGGCCGACCTGCCGGGGGCCGCCCTGGCCGAGGTACTCCGCGACGTCGCCGTACGTCATCACCCGGCCGGGTGGAATCCGCTCGGCCAGGTCGAGCACGAGGTCGGCGAAGGGCGGCAGCTCGCCGGGGCCGGCGTCGTCAGGGGCGTCCGTCACCTGCGGCATTCTTCCGCATCCGGCCGGCCGGCGGCCCCGGGGCGGCGGATCCGCCGCGCCCGATCCGGCCCCTGTCCAGCACGGGGCGGCGAGACATGCCACCATCTTCGGGGCGGTGAGTGGTGATACGAGGACAAGACCAGATGACCGGGACGGCTGACGTGGGCGTGGACGAGGGCTCCGACGAGTCCTCCGACGGCATGCCCGCAGGTGGCGGCGACGCCACCGCCGAAGCACCACCGGAAGTCTCCCTGATCAAGGACCCGACGATCAAGAGCCCTCAGCCGGCCGGCCCAGCGACCGGGGCCCCCGCCGTCGTACCCGCCCAGCCGTCCGTTCCCGGGCCCGCTCCCGAGGCCGCCCCCGAACCCGCCGAGCCCGCCGAGCCCGCGGCCCCCGGCGCCCCCGGGCCGCGCGCCGGGAGCGACCCGCTGGACGACACCCCGCACCTGGACGTCGACGAGCCGCTGCTCGCCGCCCGCGCGCACCGGCCCTCCGACCTCATCCGCTTCCTGGCCGGCGTCTTCGGCATCGTCGCGGTCTTCGTGCTCGCCGGGGTGGCGACCTCGACCACCACCGGCATCGAGATCGACATCGCCGAGAACGCGCCCCGCTTCTCCCCGGTGCTCTCCACCATCACCGGCCTGGTCTCCAACGTCGCGGTGCTGGCCGTCCCGCTCGCCTTCGCCGTCGAGCGGCTGATCAAACGCGACGGCCTGCGGGTCGCCGACGGCGTGCTCGCCTCGGTGCTGGCCTACGGCGTCTCGCTGGGCATCGACTGGTGGGTCGCCGAGGGCGCCTCCGACCACATCCGCGACGCCCTGACCCGCTTCCCGCTGGACTCCGTCGGCACCCTCACCGACCCGGTGCACGGCTACCTCGCCCCGGTGATCGCCTACATGACGGCGGTCGGCATGTCGAGCAGACCCCGGTGGCGGGTCGCCCTGTGGGTGGTGGTCGTCTTCAGCGGCATCACCGAGCTGCTCGGCGGCTACACCACCCCGCTGTCCCTGCTGCTCACCGTACTGATCGGCTGGTCCGTCGCCTACGGCACCCTCTACGCGATCGGCTCGCCGAACATCCGCCCCACCGGCCAGCATCTGATGATCGGCCTGCGCAAGGTCGGCTTCACCCCGGCCAGCGCCCACCGCGCCCCCGACGCCCCGGGCGGCACCCGCCGCTACCTGGTCGCCCAGCAGAGCGGACCGCCGCTGGACGTCCACATCGTCGACCGCGAGCAGCAGGCCTCCGGCTTCTTCTACCGGGCCTGGCGCCGGTTGCGGCTGCGCTCGGTGGCCGTGCGGCGCAGCCCGCAGTCGCTGCGCCAGGCGCTGGAGCAGGAGGCGCTGATCGCCTACGCGGCCGCCGCCTCCGGGGCCCGCGCCCCGCAGCTGGTCGCCACCTCCGAGCTGGGCCCGGACGCCGCGATCCTGGTCTACGAGAACGTCGAGGGCCGCACCCTGGACGACCTCGCCGACGAGGAGGTCACCGACCAGGTGATGGCCTCGCTGTGGGAGTCGGTCGCCGCCCTGCACGAGCGCCGGATCGCCCACCGCCGGCTCACCGGCGAGTCGCTGCTGGTCGTCGACGAGAAGACGGCCTGCCTGGTCAACCTCTCCGGCGGCGACATCGCCGCCACCGACCTCACCCTGCGCATCGACGTCGCCCAGCTGCTCACCACCTTCGCGCTGCGGGTCGGCCCCGAGCGGACGGTCGCCACCGCCAACGCGGTGCTCGGCGCCGAGCGGGTCGCCCAGTCGCTGCCGCTGCTGCAGCCGGTCGGCATGAGCCGCTCGACCCGTGTCGACCTGAAGAAGGTCACCAAGGAGCGCAAGGCCGCCGCCCAGGCCAGGGCCCTGGAGCAGGTCGCCGCCGGGGAACGCACCCAGCAGCAGGCCGAGGAGGACATCGCCGCCGCCGGCGAGGACCTGCTCAGCCGGATCCGCGCGCAGATCCTGCAGATCGCGCCCGAGGCGCCGATGGAGCCGGCCAAGCTGGAGCGGCTCAAGCCGAAGAGCCTGATCATGGTGGTCGCGCTCACCTTCGCCGCCTACCTGACGCTGACCACCGTCAAGCCCGCGCAGCTCAAGCTCTCCCAGATGAACTGGGCCTGGGCGGCGCTGGCGCTGGCCGCGGCCGCGTTCTCCTACGTCGCCGCGTCGATGAGCCTGACCGGCTTCGTCCCGGAGAAGCTGCCCTTCCGCCGCACCGTGGCCGCCCAGCTCGCCGGGTCGTTCGTGAAGCTGGTCGCCCCGGCCGCGATCGGCGGCATCGCGCTGAACACCCGCTACCTGCAGAAGGCGGGCATCCGCTCCGGCCAGGCGGTCGCCTCGGTCGGCGCCTCCCAGCTGGCCGGCCTGGCCGGGCACCTGCTGCTGCTGTTCAGCTTCGGCCTCATCACCGGCAGCCAGACCAACGGCGACCTCTCCGCCTCCCGGGCGGTGATCATCGGCGTGCTGAGCGCCGCCGTGCTGGCCCTGGTGGTCGCGGCGGTCGCCCCGCTGCGGCGCTTCGTGCTGAACCGGCTGCGCTCGCTGTTCTTCGGCGTGGTGCCCCGGATGCTCGACCTGATGCAGACGCCCAGCAAGCTGATCACCGGCTTCGGCGGCATCCTGCTGCTGACGCTCTCCTTCACCGCCTGCCTGGACGCCTCGGTGCAGGCCTTCGGCGGCTCGATCTCCTTCTCGGCGGTCGCCGTGGTCTTCCTGACCGCCAACGCGGCCGGCTCCGCCATCCCCACCCCCGGCGGCATCGGCCCGGTCGAGGTCGCGCTGATCGGCGCGCTCACCGTCGCCGACGTGCCGCCGGCCGTCGCCACCCCGGCGGTCTTCCTCTACCGGGCGCTCACCTTCTGGCTGCCGGTGCTCCCCGGCTGGATCTCCTACAACGTGCTCCAGCGCAAGGGCGCGCTCTAGGAGACGTCCGCGGACACGCGCAAGGGCCCGCCGGAGCGGGCCCTTGCGCGGGGTCGGACGCGGTGGGTCAGTACACCGGCTTGTGCGGCTCGATCTGGTTGACCCAGCCGAGCACGCCGCCGCCCAGGTGGACGGCGTTGGCGAAGCCGGCCGACTTCACCACGGCCAGCACCTCGGCCGAGCGGACGCCCGACTTGCAGTGCAGCACGATCTTCCGGTCCTGCGGCAGCTGCTCCAGCGCGTTGCCCATCAGGAACTCGTTCTTCGGGATCAGCACCGCGCCGGGGATGTTGACGATCTCGTACTCGCCGGGCTCGCGGACGTCGATGAGGAAGATGTCCTCCTCCTCGTCCTGCCACTGCTTGAGCTGCTTGGAGGTGATCGTCGAACCGGCGGCCGCGGCCTGCGCCTCCTCCGACACGACGCCGCAGAAGGCCTCGTAGTCGATCAGCTCGGTGACGGTCGGGTTCTCGCCGCAGACCGCGCAGTTCGGGTCCTTGCGGACCTTCACCTGGCGGTAGTTCATCTCCAGGGCGTCGTAGATCATCAGCCGGCCGACCAGCGGGTCGCCGACCCCGGCCAGCAGCTTGATCGCCTCGGTGACCTGGATCGAGCCGATCGAGGCGCACAGCACGCCCAGCACGCCGCCCTCGGCGCAGGACGGGACCATGCCCGGCGGCGGCGCCTCCGGGTAGAGGCAGCGGTAGCAGGGGCCGTGCTCGGCCCAGAAGACGCTCGCCTGGCCGTCGAAGCGGTAGATCGAACCCCACACGTACGGCTTGCCGAGCAGCACCGCGGCGTCGTTCACCAGGTAACGGGTGGCGAAGTTGTCGGTGCCGTCCACGATCAGGTCGTAGCCGGAGAAGATCTCCAGGACGTTGGAGTTGTCGAGCCGCTCCTCGTGCAGGATGACGTCGACGTAGGGGTTGATCTCCTTGACGGAGTCCCGCGCCGACTCGCCCTTCGAGCGGCCGATGTCCGACTGGCCGTGGATGATCTGGCGCTGCAGGTTCGACTCGTCGACCACGTCGAACTCGACGATCCCGAGCGTGCCCACACCGGCCGCCGCGAGGTACATCAGCGCCGGCGAGCCCAGGCCGCCGGCGCCGACACAGAGCACCTTGGCGTTCTTCAGCCGCTTCTGCCCGGCCATGCCCACGTCGGGGATGATCAGGTGGCGGGAGTACCTGCGGACCTCGTCAACGGTGAGCTCGTCGGCCGGCTCGACCAGGGGTGGCAGCGACACGGGGACTCCGATGGTCGTCGGTTCAGGTGGCCAGGGCCAACCTCTAGGGGCTTGTTGCTCCGCCACCGCAGTGGCTCTGCTACGCCAACAGTGTCACGCCGCCCCGCTATTCCGAGACAGCTCGTCCGATGGGCGAGACGCCCCGAGCCGGATGGTGGGACCACGGAACAGGCCCCGGACCGGCCCCCTCCGGGGCGTCCGGGGCCTGTCGCAGGCCTGCGCGGGAGCTGCCGCCGGGGCTCAGACCCGGCAGGCCGTCTCCAGCCAGACGTCCCCCAGCGACTCCTCCAGCGGCACCTGTGTCCGCCAGCCGAGACGGTCCCGGGCGGTGCGCACGTCCGCCTGCCGCCACGGCACCGGCTCTCCCGGGGCCGCCCGGCCCTCCCCCGGCCGGGGCTCCGCCGGACGGTGCCCCGGCACGTGGTGCGCGGGCACGTGCCCCGGCACGTGCTCGACCGGTCCGCCGGCCTGCGCGGGCAGCACGACCTGCCGGTTCTCCTCCACGACGGCCCCCTCGAAGCCGGACGCCCGGACCAGCAGCTGGGCCGCCTCACGGGCCCGGACGGCGTGCCCGCTGCCGATGTTGATCACCCCCGTCGCGGCCGACACCGCCGCCGCCTGGATCGCCCGCGCGACGTCCCGGACGTCCACGAAATCCCGGTATCCGGACAGGTCCGGCATCCGCACCTGGGACTCCTCGCGCTCCAGCGCCCGCCGCAGGCCCTCCGCCAGCCGCCCGAACAGCGAGGCGGTCGGCGCCCCCGGCCCCACCACGTCGAACACCCGCAGCACCGCCGCGTCCAGTCCCGAGGCCAGCACCAGCTCCGTGCCGGCCAGCTTGGACACCCCGTACGGGCCCACCGGGCGGGGCTCGGCGCTCTCCGCCACCGGGACCCCGCCCGGCACCGGCCCGTACTCGGCCGCCGAGCCCACGTGCACCAGCCGGGCCGGCTCCCGGCTGCGCCGGATGCCCTCGCAGACCGTCGCCACGGCGAGCGTGTTGGCCCGGATCAGGGTGCGCGAGCTGCCGTAGGTGGCGCCCGCGCAGTTGATCACCACCTGCGGCGCGACCGCGTCCAGGAAGCGGGCCAGCGCCCCCGGGCTGCCGGTGGTGAGGTCGAAACGGATGTCGGCGGAGTCACGCCGGCCGAGCACCGTCACCTGCAACTCCGGATCCACGAGCAGGCGGTCGGTGACCCGACGGCCGATGAAGCCGTCGGCGCCCAGCAGCAGCACCCTCATCGGGGCGTCCTTCCACGAAGCCGGGCCGGGGAGCGGCCTGGCGGTCCGAGTGAACTACGGGAACAGCGGGAACAGCGGGAACCACGGGAACAGCAGGAACGGCGGGAGGGCGGACAGGATCCCGGCCGAGGGGCCCGGACGGCCGGACCGGCCCCGGGGGCGGCGCGAGGGCGGTCGGCACCGCGAGCGCCGCGAAGCCGGGCGCGGCCGGTACCGCCAGGTGCGGCGCCGGCACCGGCGCCGCCGTCACCCGCCGCTCCCCCGGCCCGCCGGGGCGGGTCCCCCGGTGCGGCCGTACCGCCCGCGGTCGTGCCCGGTCCGGCCGTCCCCCGGCCGCTCGCCCCGGTCGCCGGTACCACCGGCGGCGTGCGGACGCACACCCTCGGTGAGCAGTGCTACGCGCACGGGGGACCTCCAGAGCAGAGCGGTTCGACGGACGGCCGGGCGGACCTGGCGGGCCGAGCGGGCGGTGCGCGCTCGGCGGCGGCGGCCCGCGGCGGGGCGGGGGGAGGCGGTCCGCCCGAGGCACCGCGGCCGGGCCGGCGGCCGCCACCGGGCGCCGGCGTCCCTCGCGCGGCCGCCCTCCGGCTTCGCCGGCGGGCGCGGTTCCCCCCACACCTGTTCGGTCCGACAGCAGAAAGGTAGGTCCGGCCCGGGGCAATCCATCGGTCACATGCCTGGCTGCCACCTGAACGAGTGAACCGGAGTGACCTCGTCCCGATGACGGCGTTAAGGGGCGCCGCTCACGGGGTGTCCCGCCGACCCCCCGCGCCGGGCGGCGCCGGCGTCAGGCCCGCCCGAGCAGTTCGAGCACCGCACGGGCCACGGCGTCGGGGTGCTCCATCATGGCGACGTGCCCGGATTCCGGGAGCACCAGCAGCCGGCAGTCCGCGAAGGCGGCGAAGGCCCGGCGGGCGGAACGGTAGGCGACGAGCTTGTCGCGCAGCCCGTAGACCAGCAGGACGGGGGCCTTCACCCGGGCGGCCTGCCGCCAGAGCGCCTGCTCGCCGCGCTCGGTGTAGGCGGAGACGATGCCGCGCGCCGAGCCCGCCAGCGCCGGCATCGCGTGGGGCAGCTCCGCGCGCCGCCGGTACTCGGCGAGCGCCCCGGCGCGGGCGGCCGCGGAGAGACGGCCGGGGTCGCCCCAGACGAGCCGCAGCAGGTCGTCGGTGACCTCCTCGGGGCTGCGCCGGCCGGAGGGCAGCCGGCGCAGCAGCGCGGGCAGGCCGGGGACGCCGAGCAGTCCGGCGGACCAGGCGGTGCGCTGCGGGGGCAGTTCGGGCAGGGCGGGCGAGACCAGGGTGAGGCTGCGGACGAGGTCGGGGCGCAGCGCGGCGAGCCGGACGGCGACGGCTCCGCCCAGCGAGTTGCCGAAGAGGTGGACGGGGCCGCGGCCGGTGGCCTCCAGGTAGCCGATGACGGCGCGCACGTGCCCGGAGAGGCCGAGGTTGCCGTCGGCGGGCGGGGCGGAGTCGCCGAAGCCGGGCAGGTCCAGGGCCTCGCCGTCGAGGTGTCCGGCGAGCCGGGCCATCAGCTCAGTCCAGTTGGCGGCCGAGCCGCCGAGCCCGTGCACGAAGAGCGCCGGTTCCCGTCCGCCGCCCGGGCCGGGGTCCCCGGCGGACCGGTGCACGGCGAGGGCGGTGCCGGCCACCTCGACGGTGCGCAGCGGTGCCAGGGCGGCCGGTTCCGGGAGTATCTGCTGCTCAGCGCTGTCCATGGGGGACGATGGTAGTGAGCCGGTGCCGCCGCGGCCCAGGTCGCCACGGTGCCGCGGGGGCGCCCACTGCCCGGTGCGCAGCACTGCCGACGGCCGTGGTGGGCGCCGTATTGTGGGCACCTGACAAGGGGGGCCGCCGCTTTTCTCGTGCCTGGCAAGCGCGAACGCGGTTACCCGAAAGTAGAATCGGTCATCTTGCCGACCCCGTACGACCCGTGAAGTGAGGAGCGCCGTGACGGCCATCCAGGAGGCGCAGGAGCGCCCGCGCGGTGCCCGCCTGCCGCGAAGCGCCCGCCGTGAACAACTGCTCGGTGCCGCCCAGGAGGTGTTCGTCGCGCAGGGTTACCACGCGGCCGCCATGGACGACATCGCCGACCGTGCCGGGGTGAGCAAGCCGGTCCTCTACCAGCACTTCCCCGGGAAGCTGGAGCTCTACCTGGCGCTGCTGGACAAGCACTGCGACGCGCTGGTCGACTCCACCCGCGAGGCCCTGGAGACGACGACCGACAACAAGCTGCGGGTGGCCGCGACGATGGAGGCGTACTTCAACTACGTCTCCAGCGAGTCGGGTGCCTTCCGGCTGGTCTTCGAGTCGGACCTGACCAACGAGCCGGCCGTGCGGGAGCGGGTCGAGCGGGCCGCCGAGGCCAGTGCGACGCTGGTCAGCAAGGTGATCCAGGAGGACACCGACCTGCCGGAGGCGGAGTCCAAGCTGCTGGCCGCGGGCGTCTGCGGCCTGGCCCAGATCACCGCCCGGTACTGGCTGTCGCAGGGCCTGGAGATCCCCCGCGACGAGGCGGTCCGGCTGGTCGCCAGCCTGGCGTGGCGCGGGCTCAAGGGCTTCCCGATGCACCCGAACACCGACTCCCCGGAGGCCCCGGCCGCCGGCCGGTGACCCGTGGATCTTCGCCGGGGTGCCGATCCGGTGCTCTAAGGTGAAGCCGTACGGCGCGGTCGCCGGGCCCGCCTGTCCCAGGCGGTGCGGTGACCGCGCGTGGATGGCTGCAACCCCGGAGGGACGGAAGCCGTGGAGGTCAAGATCGGCGTGCAGAACGCGCCCCGCGAGATCGTGATCGAGAGCTCGCAGACTGCCGATGAGGTCCAGAACGCGGTCGAGAAGGCGCTGGAGGGCACCGAGAAGCTCTTCTCCCTGAGCGACGAGCACGGCCGTCGCATCATCGTCCCGGCCGACCGCCTGGCGTACGTGGAGATCGGCGAGCCGGCCGCGCGCAAGGTCGGCTTCGGCACGCTCTGAGCCACGGGCCTCGTCCGGTGCCCCGCTCCCTCGGCCGAGGGGGCGGGGCACCGTCGTTCCCGGGTGCGGGCGGGGCGGGGTGTACGGCGGCGGCGGCGGGGGTACGGCGACAGTGCGGCCGGCCGCGCCGGGCGCCCGTACCCCGGGGAGGCATCCTTGCTGGTCGAGACGTTCGCCTTCGCGCTCGTCGGCGTGGTGGTCGCCGCCGCCGCGCTGCTGTCCTGGCCCGCCCACTTCCGGGACGCGCGGGCGCTGGTGCCGGGCACGGCCCTGGTCTCGGCGCTGCTCGCCGGGGTGATCGCGCACTTCGCCCTGGACGGCCGGTACCCGGCGGCGAGCATCGCCGTCTCGGCGGTCGCCTCGGCCCTGCTCACCTCGGTGCTGGCCCGGCCCGACCTCGCCGCCGGGCGGGCGCCGGCGCACCGCCACCGCCCGTCCCGGACGGGCGCGCACCGGACGGGCACGCCCCGGCGCCACCGGCACGCCTGAGCGGCCGGTCCGCGGCGGACCCGGTCCGGGACGGCGGCCCGGGACGGGACCCGGGTCAGGAGGCCAGGCCGAGCGCCGCCATCCGCCGGGTGTGCGCCTCGGTGATCCGGTTGAACATCTTGCCGACCTCGACCAGGTCGAAGCCCTGCACCCGGACGCCGCCGACCAGCAGGTTGGACAGCGCGTCGCGCTCGGCGACCACCCGCTGCGCCTGGCTGAGCGCCTCGCCCATCAGCCTCCGGCCCCACAGGGCGAGCCGGCCGCCGGCCCGCGGGTCGGCCTCGATGGCCCGGCGGACCTTGTCGACGGCGAACTGCGCGTGCCCGGTGTCGGACATGACGCCGAGGACCAGGTCACGGGTGTCGTCGTCGAGCCGGACGGCCACCTCGCGGTAGAAGTCGGTCGCGATGGCGTCGCCGACGTACGCCTTGACCAGGCCCTCCAGCCAGTCCGAGGGCGCGGTCATCCGGTGGAAGAGCTCCAGCGGCTCGACGAACGGCCGCATCGCCTCCTGCGGGTCGGCGCCGATCTCGGCGAGCCGGTCGTGCAGCCGCTGGTAGTGCTGGAACTCGGCGCTGGCCATCCGGGCCAGCGCCGCCTTGTCGGCCAGGTCGGGAGCGAGCTTGGCGTCCTCGGCGAGCCGCTCGAAGGCGCTCAGCTCGCCGTACGCGAGGGCGCCGAGCAGGTCCAGTACGGCGGCCCGGTAGCCCGGATCGGCCGAGCAGGCGGCCCAGTCGCCGATCGAGCCGGCCGCCACGTCGTCCTGCGTCTCACCACGGTTCTCCATGACCCGCCACCTTAGTGCCGGTCCGTCCCGGGACACCTCTTCCACCCCTCCGACCTGCGATGTCGTCCGCGTCACGTGTTCGAGTCGTCGGGTGACTGTATGGTGGTACGGAGGCCCGTCGTGCTCGCACGGTGTCACCGCCGTC
The DNA here is from genome assembly GCF_043080305.1 of Kitasatospora sp. NPDC015120. Lineage (NCBI taxonomy): Bacteria > Bacillati > Actinomycetota > Actinomycetes > Kitasatosporales > Streptomycetaceae > Kitasatospora > Kitasatospora sp. NPDC015120. The sequence goes on from NZ_JBIBVJ010000014.1 coordinate 34,450, forward strand.
TCGGTGTGCCGGGCAAGCCCGCTCCGCAGCGACTCCGTCCCCGAAGGACGCGCCGCGCGGAAGCCGGGTACTCAACGTACGCGGATGCCCGGTCGGAGAGCCGATCGGCTCCGACCAGGGCTTGGACTTCAAGCCTTGGCACCGCATCAGTGGCCGAGCGAGGGCCGCCGAGACCGCGCCAGCCGGCGCAGGTCCCGCGCAGGTCCCTCACGGGAATCCTCCCCGACGCCGCCGACGACGCGCCCCCTTGACCGGGCCGCGCGCACCGGCCGGCCGCAGGGACCGGCGCGGTTGTGCGTCCGCGCAGCTGTATTCGGGGCCGTCCAGGCCCGTACGCAGCCGCGCGGCTGCCCGCCCGCCGCTCGCTCTCGGCCCCTCCACACGGAAGAGGCAGCACCCTGTCCACCACCGCTGAACCCACGAAGACGACCTTCCGGGACCTGGGAATCCTCCCGGAGACCGCCGAGGCCCTGGAGTCCGTCGGCATCGTCCATCCCTTCCCGATCCAGGAGATGACCCTGCCGGTCGCGCTGACCGGCCACGACGTCATCGGCCAGGCCAAGACCGGCACCGGCAAGACCCTCGGCTTCGGCCTCCCGCTGATCGAGCGGGTCGTCGTGCGGGCCGACGTCGACGCCGGGCGCGCGCAGGAGGAGGACCTCTCCGACTGCCCGCAGGCGCTCATCGTCGTGCCGACCCGCGAGCTGTGCACCCAGGTCACCAACGACCTGCAGACCGCCGGCAAGGTCCGCGACGTGCGGGTGCTCGCCGTCTACGGCGGCCGGGCCTACGAGCCGCAGGTCGAGGCGCTGAAGAAGGGCGTCGACATCGTCGTCGGCACCCCCGGCCGTCTGCTCGACCTGGCCGGCCAGAAGAAGCTGAACCTCTCCGAGGTCCGCTCGCTGGTCCTGGACGAGGCCGACGAGATGCTCGACCTCGGCTTCCTGCCGGACGTCGAGAAGATCATCACCATGCTGCCGGCCAAGCGGCAGACCCTGCTGTTCTCGGCGACCATGCCGGGCCAGGTCATCAGCCTCGCCCGCCGGTACATGAGCCAGCCGACGCACATTCGCGCCGCCGCGCCGGACGACACCGGCACCACCGTCGCCAACATCGAGCAGCACATCTTCCGCGCCCACTCGCTGGACAAGGTGGAGATGGTCTCGCGCATCCTGCAGGCCGAGGGCCGCGGGCTGGCGATGATCTTCTGCCGCACCAAGCGGACCGCCGCCGACGTCGCCGACCAGCTGACCCAGCGCGGCTTCGCGGCCGGCGCGGTGCACGGCGACCTCGGCCAGGGCGCCCGTGAGCAGGCGCTGCGGGCGTTCCGCAACGGCAAGGTCGACGTGCTGGTCTGCACCGACGTCGCGGCCCGCGGCATCGACGTCGAGGGCGTCACGCACGTGATCAACTACCAGTGCCCCGAGGACGAGAAGACCTACCTGCACCGGATCGGCCGCACCGGCCGGGCCGGCGCCTCGGGCACCGCCGTCACCCTGGTCGACTGGGACGACATCCCGCGCTGGCAGCTGATCAACAAGGCGCTGGACCTGCCGTTCAACGAGCCGGAGGAGACCTACTCCACCTCGCCGCACCTGTACGAGCTGCTGAAGATCGCGCCGGGGACCAAGGGGATCCTGCCGCGCTCGGAGCGGACCCGGGCCGGGCTCGGCGCGGAGGAGGTCGAGGACCTCGGCGAGACCGGCGGGCGCGGTTCGCGCTCCGCCGGGCGCGGACGCGGCGGGCGCAGCGGCTCCGGCCGGCCCGCGGCCGCCGAGCCGGCCGCGGCCGAGGAGAAGCCGGCCCGCAAGCCCCGTGAGCGCCGGCGCACCCGCCGGGGTGCCTCGGTCGACGGGGTCGTGGACGCCGTCGAGGGGGCGCCCGTCGCGCCCGCCGCGCCGCAGGCTCCGGCCGCCACCGCCGTCGAGGGCACCGAGGGCGAGTCGGCGCCGCGCCGCCGCCGCCGCCGCTCGCGCGGTCCGGCCTCGGGCGAGGGCGCGGCCGCCGAGGCCGTCGCCACCGCCGTCGCGGAGGCCGCCGTCGTCGAGCCGGCCGCCGCCGAGGCCCCGGCCGAGGAGAAGCCCAAGCGCACCCGCACCCGTTCGCGGGCGAAGGCCGAGGCCCCGGCCGAGGCCGTGACCGCCGCCCCGGCCGAGACCGCCGCCGAGGCCCCGGCCGAGGAGAAGCCGAAGCGCACCCGCACCCGCACCCGCCGCCCGGCGGCCGCCCCCGAGGCGGCCCCGGAGAGCTGATCCGCAGTCCCGCGCAGGGGCGGCCCGGACTCCCGGGCCGCCCCTGCGGCGTTCCCGCGCGACGCCCTAAGCTCGGGGCCACCCGCCCGTTCGCGCCGGTCGCCGGAGGTCCGTCCATGAGCATGCCGCCGTTCCTCGCCCTCCCGCCCTGTGCGCGTGCGCTGCGGGTGGTGACGGCGCGCGGGGAGTTCGCGGCGCTGCGGGCGGAGCCCGCCGGGACGGTGCGCGGCTCGGCGCTGCTGGTGCCCGGCTTCACCGGCAGCAAGGAGGACTTCATCGCGCTGCTGGAGCCGCTGGCCGCGGCCGGCTACCGGGTGACCGCCGTCGACCAGCGCGGGCAGTACGAGACCGGCGGACCGCAGGACCCGGCCGCCTACACGGTGGCCGCGCTGGGCGCGGACGTGCGGGCGCTCGGCGCCGCGCTGCGGGCCGGGGACGCCGCCGGGCCGCCGCACCTGCTGGGCCACTCCTTCGGCGGTCACGTGGTCCGCGAAGCGGTGCTGGCCGAAGCCGCGGACGGCGCGGCGCCGCCGTGGGCGTCGCTGACCCTGATGTCCACCGGCCCCGGGGCGATCGACCCGGCCGAGGCGGAGCGGACCCGGCTGCTGATCGGCGCCCTGCCCACCATGGGCCTGGAGGAGATCTGGCAGGTGATGCAGGAGATGGAGGAGGGCGGCGGGGACCGCGCCCGCCGCCCCTCCCCCGAGGTGGCCGGGTTCCTGCACCGCCGCTGGCTGGCGAACGTGCCGCAGGCGCTGATCACCACCGGCGGCCACCTGGTCGCCGCGCCGGACCGGGCGGACGAGCTGGCCGCCGTCGTCGCGGGCGGCCTGCCCGCCCTGGTGGTCTCCGGGGTGCGGGACTACGCGTGGCCGGTGCCCGAGCAGACCGCGATGGCGCGGCGGCTGGGCGCCCGCCGGGTCGTGGTGGCCGACGCCGGGCACTCCCCCAACGCCGAGCGGCCGGCCGCCACCGCCGAGGCCCTGCTGGACTTCTGGGGCTGATCCACCGGTCCTTCCGGGCCGATACCGGGGCCCCGCCTCGACGTCCCCCGCCGGCCCCTGGTACAAGAGGGGCGACAAAATTCGTTAGTTGCGGTAATATTTGATTCGGTCCTGGAAACATCGTCGACAGTGCCGTCGGCGTTCCGTCGACGCGATCCATCCGAAACCAGGACTTCACGGACGGGCAACGACCCGGTAGCAGCGCCACCGCAGCGTGGTTCACGAGGGGCCACGCGCCACTGGCGAGCAGGGGGGAGCCCTCTTTGCCGCGACAACGGACGGTCGACGACTCGACCCGACCCACCCCGACGAGGCTGATCCCGACTCAGCCGCGACCGCCCCGCTCCACGGGGCCAGGAAAGGACAGGCCCATGCGCTTCGAGATCCTCCGACTGGACGACGCCCACGGCACCGCCGCCGACCCCCTCATCGCCGACGCCGAGACCGTCCGCGAGCTCGTCCAGGCCGCCGCCCGCACCGGCGAACGCCTGCTCATCCGTCCGTGCCCGACCGTCTGACCGGGCGCGGCCCCCGGGAGCCCGAGCACTCCCCCGCCGCCGACGAGCCCGGCCCGTCCGACCCGGACGTTCCGATACCCGACTGACGCCCCGTCATCGCAGCAGCGACAACGGGGCGTCAGCGCGTCCGGGCCCGCACGCCGCCCCGCTCCGGCGCGCGCCGCCCACGTTTGCCGCCGCCCCCCGCTGGACATTTCCCAACAGGAGCCGCCCGCACCGCGCCCACCCCGCGCCGCGCGGGCACCCGCCACCGACAGGTGCCGCCGAAACCGCCCTCCGTACGGGTGATCGTCCTTGACGCGGCGGTCCGGAGGGAGGAGCGTTGACGGCTATGAGGGGCGAGCCCAGCTGCCCGAGGTGCGCCGGTCGGGTCCGCGCCCCCGGTCTGTTCTCAGACACGTGGCAGTGCGACCGGCACGGCGCCGTGCATCCGATGCAGCCGGTGCTGCCCCCGAGCGTGGAGGCCCTCGGCGTCGCCGTCGCCCGCTCCCAGGTCCCCGTCTGGATGCCCTGGCCGCTGCCGGTCGGCTGGCTGTACACCGGGATCGCGCACGTCGGCGACGACGTCTCGGGGGCCCGCGCCACCGCCGTCGCCTGCTCCGGACCGGCGCCGCTGGGCGGTTTCGGCGAACTGGTGCTGGTCGCCGAGGAACTGGGCGTGGGGCTCGGCGCCCGGTACGCGGGCCTGTCCGGGCCGGACCCGGGCGATTCCGTCGGCCTCTACAAGCCCGCCGACGCCAAGCTGATGGCGGCCGGCCGGCCGACGCCGATGTTCCACGTGCCGGACGCCCCGGCGGACCGCGCGGTGTTCGTCGGCGAGGCCCGCGGCCTCTGGCTCTGGGCGGTGGCCTGGCCGGAGCAGTCGGCGCTGGTGATGTACGACGAACTGGTGCTGACCGACCTGCGGGACGCCGGCGCGGAGCTGGACCTGCTGCCCTGCGGGGCCCTCTCCCCCCGCCTGCTGGGCTGACCCTCCCCCGGCCCCGTCGCACTATCCTGGGCGTCACCCGCCGGCAGGCCGTGCCGGCGCCAGCGCCGCCCGGCGCCGACCCCCGAGGGAGCACCACCCGTGCGCATCGACCTCCACGCCCACAGCAACGCCTCCGACGGCACGGACAGCCCGGCCGGCCTGGTCGCGGCGGCCGTCGGGGCCGGGCTGGACGTGGTGGCGCTGACCGACCACGACACGGTGGCGGGCCACACCGAGGCGGCCGACGCGGTGCACGCGCTGCCGCCCGGCACCCGGCTGACGCTGGTCCCCGGCGCGGAGCTGTCCTGCGTGGTCGACGGCATCTCGATGCACCTGCTCGCCTACCTCTTCGACCCGGCCGAGCCCGCCTTCGCCGCGGAGCGCGAACTGGTGCGCACCGACCGCTTCCGGCGCGGGCGGGCGGTCGTCGAGCGCTGCCGCGCACTGGGCGCGGACATCAGCTGGGAGCAGGTGCGGCGGATCGCCGGAGCGGGCTCGGTGGGCCGTCCGCACATCGCCAGTGCGCTGGTGGAGGCGGGCGTGGTGGCCTCGGTGTCGGACGCGTTCACGGCGGACTGGCTGGCCAACGGCGGGCGGGCGGACGTCCGCAAGCACGAGACCGACCCGGTGACGGCGGTCCGGCTGGTCCGGGAGGCCGGCGGGGTGCCGGTCTTCGCCCACCCGGGGGCGGTCAAGCGCGGGCGGACCGTCTCCGACCGGGTCATCGCCGACCTCGCGGCGGCCGGGCTGGCCGCGCTGGAGGTCGACCACATCGACCACGACGAACCCACCCGGGAGCACCTGCGCGGCCTGGCCGCCGAGTTGGGGCTGCTGACCACCGGGTCCAGCGACTACCACGGCGCCCGCAAGACCGTCCGCCTCGGCGAGTTCACCACCGACCCGGCCGTCTACGAGGCGCTGGTGGACCAGGCGACCGGCGCGAAGCCGATCGGCGGCTGACCACCGCCACGCGCCGTGGCGCCCTGCACCGTGACGCCACGCGCCGTGGCGCCGTGTGCCGTGACGCCGGGTCAGTCCAGCCGGACACCGCGGCGCTGCGGGTCGCGCAGGTCGGTGCCGTGCTGGAGCCAGCGCTCCTGGAGGGCCGCCGCGCCGTGCACCCGCTTCCAGCCCGCCTCGTTGGGCGTCATCGGCAGCAGCGGCAGGAAGCGGACCGGGTCGGCCGGCTCGTCCAGCTCCACGTCCTCCACCAGCCCGCCCGGCTCGGCGGCCAGGACGGAGGTGAACGGCGCGCCGTCCCAGAGCGGGGCGCCGAGGTCCAGCGAACCACCGGGGGCCACCACCAGGCCCTCCACCTGGGGCGTCGCGGCGAAGGTGGCCAGCGACCGGAGCACGCCGTCGCGCCCGCCGCGGATCGTCAGGACCAATTCGGCGCGCGGGCCGCGGACCTGGTCGACCACCGCCGCGCCCGGGTCGGCCATCGGCGCGGCGGACATCCCGAGGGTGGCGTAGCGGACCAGGCCCTCCGCGTCGGGGCCGAAGCGCAGCACCTCGATGCGGTCGGCCCCGAGGAAGGTGACGGCGGCGCGGCCGCTCGGTTCGCCGAGGACGGTGAGCAGCCGGGCCTCGACGGCGGCCAGCACCGCCGCGCGGGAGGGGCCGTGCGGGCTGCCGCCGGAGGGGTCGCCGAAGAGCGGGAAGTCGTGGGCCATGCCGGTGAGCGTAACCCGCGCACCACGGGCAGTTGGCACGGCCTTTACGTGAACGCGGGCGCGGCAAAGGCGGCTCGGGTGTTAGTGTGAGCGACTGGCTACCGGGGATCCCCATCCCGCGGGGCAGCGGCGCGAAGGAGGTGGTTGCGGTGGATACCAGCCGACCATGCAGTACCGGCAGCTCTACCCGGCCCGATCGCCTTCCCCGTACCCCTCGGCGCGCGGGCTGAAACAGCGGGCCTGAGAGGCCCCGGCAGTCGCCGGCCTCCTCCCCAGCACCGCGGACCCCAGCCTCCCCGTGCGGCCGCACGGCGGAACTCCGGTCCGGCCGGGAGAGCACCCCACCGACGTCCGGCCGTTCCGTTCCCCGTGCCCCGGCAAGGCACCCAGGACGGCCGTGGGCGCCGGAGTCCATCGGTGTTCCTCCGCCGTCGCACCGCGGCCGTCCGTCCCCACGCCGTCGTGCGGCGGTTCCTGCCCCAGGGAGCCAGCCATGTCGATGATCAACAGCCTGCGCGCAGCCGTCCGCACCAACCGCCGCCGCTCCGCGGCCCTGTTCGACTCCATCCACCCCGGCGAGACCCCGTCGGCGGTGGTGGACTGCGCCGTCTACCAGCACGGCAAGCGGCACGGCGAGACGTGCAGCCCGCGCGAGGCGGCCCGGCTGGTCAAGGCGTCGAAGCAACTGCCGGACGGTGAAGGATCGTTCAGCTGGATCGGGCTGCACGAGCCGACCGAGGCGGAGTTCGAGGGCATCGCGCAGCGCTTCGGGCTCCACCCGCTGGCGGTCGAGGACGCGGTGCACGCGCACCAGCGCCCGAAGGTCGAGCGCTACGACGACGTGCTGTTCGCGGTCTTCCGGACGATCCGGTACGTCGACCACGACCAGCTGACCCCGACCAGCGAGGTGGTCGAGACCGGCGAGCTGATGGTGTTCGCCGGGCGGGACTTCGTCATCACCGTGCGGCACGGCGGGCACAGCTCGCTGAAGGAGCTGAGGCACCGGCTGGAGGCCGACGCGGACGGCTCGGGGCTGCTCGCCAAGGGCCCGTCGGCGGTGCTGCACGCGATCGCCGACCACGTGGTGGACAACTACCTGCTGGTCGCGGACCAGTTGCAGAACGACGTGGACGAGATCGAGTTCGAGGTCTTCTCCAACCGGGGCGGGCGGGGCGCCGACGTCGGGCGGGTGTACCAGCTCAAGCGCGAGGTGCTGGAGTTCAAGCGGGCGGTGGCGCCGCTGCTGCGGCCGATGCAGCAGCTGTCGGAACCGCTGCAGCGGCTGGTCGACCCGGAGATCCAGAAGTACTTCCGGGACGTCGCCGACCACCTGGCCCGGGTCACCGAGCAGGTGCACGGCTTCGACGAGCTGCTGAACTCGCTGCTCCAGGCCAACCTGGCCCAGGTCTCGGTGGCGCAGAACGAGGACATGCGCAAGATCACCGCCTGGGCGGCGATCTTCGCCGTGCCCACCATGATCACCGGCGTGTACGGGATGAACTTCGAGTACATGCCGGAGCTGCACCACAAGTACGGCTACCCGATGGTGCTCGGCAGCGTGGTGCTGATCTGCGTCGGCATGTACCGGGGCTTCCGCCGCAACGGCTGGCTCTAGGGCCCCGGCCCGGCTGCTGCCCACCGGCCGGGCTGCCTGCGGCCCGGCTACCGCCGGCCGGCGCGGGCGACCAGGACCAGGCCGGCCAGGATCAGCACCACCGCCGGGTAGGCGGCGGCCGGCGGCCACTGGCCGAGCCAGAGCGCGGCGATCAGCGCGGCGCCCGGGGTCTCCAGCAGGATCGCGGTCGAGGTGACCGAAGGGCCGAGGCTGCGCACCACCCGGTTGCTGAGCGAGTGGCCGAGCAGCTGGGCGGTGACCATCAGCAGCACGATCTGCCACCAGGCCCCGGCGGGCCAGCCGGACAGCGGCGTCCCGGCGGCCAGGCAGACCACCAGCAGCACGACCGCCGTGGTGGCGTAGCAGACCAGCGTGTACGCGGTGGTGCTGACGGTGCGCCGGACCTCGGCGCCGAGCAGCATGTACCCGGCGGCGGCGAGCCCGGCGGCGAGCGCGAGGGCGTCACCGGCCAGGGCGCGCGACGAGAGCGAGAGGTCGACGCCGGTGAGCACCAGGACGCCGGCGAAGGCGACCGCGGTGCCGAGCCACACCATCCGGGGCGCCCGCACCCCGAGCAGCCGCATCAGCACGATGGTCCACAGCGGGGTGGTGGTGACCAGGGCGGTCGCGGAGGCCACCGAGGTCATCCGCAGGCTGGGCATCCAGAGCGCGAAGTGGACGGCGAGCAGGGCGCCGGCCGCCATGGCGAGCAGCAGCGCGCGGCGGGAGACGGCGCGCAGTTCGGCGCGGTGGCGCAGCAGCGCCCAGGGGCCGAGCACCCCGACCGACATGAGGTTGCGCCAGAAGGCGATGGCCAGGGCGGGCGCGGCGGTGGCGCTGATCAGCGGGGCGGAGAGCGAGATGCCCGCGACGGAGACGGCGAGCAGCAGCAGGTCCGTCCTGGGCAGCGGGCGCACGGGGCCGGCCGGCGCGACGGACCCCGGGGCGGGCGCCGCGGCGGAGGCGGGGGCGGGGGCGGGCGCGGCGGGCGCGGCGGTCTCGGGCCGGGCGGCGGGCACGGCGCTCCTCGGGTCGGCGGTGCGGGGCGGCTCCTACGGTAAGGCCCGTGCGTCGTCCACGGAACTGTCGACCGAACCGCGGACCCTCGCCCGGTCGGCGCAGGCCGTACGCTGTGCGCCATGGACCGTACGCCTGCCGCAGCCGCGACCGCCGACGACTTCCTCGACCGGGCCCTGTTGGAGGAGGCCGCGAAGAAGTCCGGTCTGCTCTGGGTCCGGGCGGACGGCCAGGAGCACGCGCGGGCGCTCTGGCACGCCTGGCACGACGGCGCGGTGGTGGTGGTCGGCGACGGCGCCGAGCAGCCGCTGCACGGGCTGGCCGGCGGCGCGGGCGCGACGGTGACCGTCCGCAGCAAGGACAAGGGCGGCCGGCTCACCGGCTGGCCGGCCCGGGTGGTCGAGCTGGCGCCGGGCGGCGAGGCCTGGCTGGGCGCCGTCGAGGAGCTGAAGGGCAAGCGGCTGAACGCGCCCGACACCGACACCATCGCCGACCGCTGGGCCCGCGAGTGCCGGGTGCTGCGGCTGGAGCCGGCCGGTGCGGCGGGCGCCGAACTCGCCGAGCGGCCCGGCGCGATGCCGCAGGACTCGCACGTCGCGGCCCCGATGCCCACCCCGGCCACCACCCGCCGCCCGGTCCCGGCCGGCCTGCCGAAGCTGCTGCTGAAGCGCCGCAAGGGCTGACGCCCCCTCCCCTCCCTTCCCCTCCCCTCCTTCCGCCGGCCCCGGCCACCCCGCCGACCGATTCGCCCGGTTTCACCGAGCCCGGGCGGGAATGCCCGAGTAGCCTTGGCCGCGGGGCGTGCCCGCGCGCCCGACCAGGCGTCGAGCGAGGCGAGGGAGTCCAGAAGTCCATGGCAGGGCCAGGCAACCGGGTCTTCATCTCGCACCTGTCCGGCATCGCCGTCTTCGACCCGAACGGCGACCAGGTCGGCCGGGTCCGGGACGTCGTGGTCACCCTGCGCCTCGCCGGCCGCCCGCCCCGGGTGCTCGGCCTGGTGGCGGAGGTGGTCGGCCGGCGCCGGATCTTCCTGCCGATGACCAGGGTGACCAGCCTGGAGTCCGGCCAGGTGATCACCACCGGCGTGATCAACATGCGCCGCTTCGAGCAGCGCCCCGCCGAGACGCTCGTCCTCGCCGAACTGCTGGACCGCACCGTCACCTGGAGCAAGACCGGCCAGGACGTCACCGTCCTGGACGTCGCGATGACCCAGACCCGGCTGCGCGAGTGGCAGATCAGCAAGGTCTTCGTGCAGGTCGGCCGGGTCGGCCGGCTGCGCAAGGCGCGCGGCGAGACGCTCACCCTGGACTGGCAGGACGTCACCGGCTTCACCCTCCCCGAGGAGAACCAGGGCGCCGCCAACCTGCTCGCCACCTTCGACCAGCTGCGCGCCGCCGACCTCGCCAGCGTCATGCACCACCTGTCCGCCAAGCGCCGCGCCGAGGTCGCCGCCGCGCTCGACGACGAACGGCTCGCCGACGTCCTGGAGGAGCTGCCCGAGGACGACCAGGTCGAGATCATCGGCAAGCTGAAGGACGAACGGGCCGCCGACATCCTGGAGGCGATGGACCCGGACGACGCCGCCGACCTGCTCTCCGAGCTGCCCGGCGACGAGGCGGAGCGGCTGCTCCAGCTGATGGAGCCGGACGAGGCCGAGCCGGTGCGCCGCCTGCTGACCTACGAGGAGAACACCGCCGGCGGTCTGATGACCACCGAGCCGATCGTCCTGGAGCCGGACGCCACGGTGGCCGAGGCGCTGGCCCGGGTGCGGGTCTCCGACCACAAGCCGGCCCTCGCCGCGCAGGTCTTCGTCTGCCGCCCGCCCAACGAGACCCCGACCGGCAAGTACCTGGGCACCGTGCACTTCCAGCGGCTGCTGCGCGAACCCCCCTACACCCTGGTCGGCTCACTGGTCGACGACGACCTCGACCCGCTGCCGCCGGACACCCCGCTGTCGCTGATCACCAGCTACCTGGCGACCTACAACATCGTCGCCGCGCCGGTCGTCGACGACGCGGACCACCTGGTCGGCGCGGTCACCGTGGACGACGTGCTCGACCACCTGCTGCCGGAGGACTGGCGGGAGGCCGCGCTGCACGGCGGACCCGCCGAGGAGAGCGACGAGAGGGAGGTCACCGGTGGACGCTGACCGCAAGGGCCGGCGGGACGAGTCCCCGCGCCAGCGGCTCCAGGGCGAGCTGCGCCAGCTGCGCCAGTTGCGCGAACTGCGGGCCCGCGAGGGCGCCCGGGACCGCCGCGCCGAGGCCGCCGCGACCGGCCCGGCCCCCCGCAGCCGGCTCGACCAGCCGCGCACCGCCCGCCCCGGGCTGATCACCCTGCCGTCCTACGACCCGGAGGCCTTCGGCAAGCTCTCCGAGCGGATCGCCCGCTTCCTCGGCACCGGCCGGTTCATCGTCTGGATGACGGTGGTGATCATCCTCTGGGTCGCCTGGAACACCCTGCTGCCCGACGCCGCCCGGTTCGACGACTACCCCTTCATCTTCCTGACCCTGATGCTCTCCCTCCAGGCCTCCTACGCGGCGCCGCTGATCCTGCTGGCGCAGAACCGGCAGGACAACCGGGACCGGGTCAACATGGAGCAGGACCGGGCCCGCAGCGACCGCAACATCGCCGACACCGAGTACCTGACGCGCGAGGTCGCGGCCCTGCGCCAGGGCCTCGGCGAGGTCGCCACCCGCGACTTCGTCCGCTCCGAACTCCAGGCGCTGCTCAAGGAGATCGACGAGCGCCGGGAGGCCCCCGAGATGCTGTGACCCGCAGCACGCTACCGACCGGTTCTGCACCCCGCGCGGCGCCGTACCATCAAGGCATGGCCAACGAGACAGAGGTCGCGACCGGCGCCACGGAGGAGTCCGTGCGCCAGGCGCTGGCGACCGTCAACGACCCGGAGATCAACCGCCCGATCACCGAGATCGGCATGGTGAAATCGGTCGAGATCGGCGAGGGCGGCGCCGTGCGGGTCGCGGTCTACCTGACCGTCTCGGGCTGCCCGATGCGCGACACCATCGTCACCCGGGTCCGCGAGGCCGTCGGCCGCGTCCCCGGCGTGACCGGCATCGAGGTCGAGCTCGACGTGATGAGCGACGAGCAGCGCAAGGAGCTCTCGCAGCTGCTGCGCGGCGGCGCCCCCGAGCGGGAGATCCCGTTCGCCAAGCCCGGCACGCTGACCCGCGTCTACGCGGTCGCCTCCGGCAAGGGCGGCGTCGGCAAGTCCTCGGTGACCGTCAACCTGGCGGCCGCGATGGCCGCGGACGGCCTGAAGGTCGCCGTGGTGGACGCCGACATCTACGGCCACAGCGTGCCGCGCATGCTGGGCGTCGACGGCCGGCCCACCCAGGTCCAGGACATGATCATGCCGCCGCAGGCGAACGGTGTGAAGGTCATCTCGATCGGCATGTTCACCCCGGGCAACACCCCGGTGGTCTGGCGCGGCCCGATGCTGCACCGCGCGCTGCAGCAGTTCCTCGCCGATGTGTACTGGGGTGACCTGGACGTCCTGCTGCTGGACCTGCCGCCCGGCACCGGCGACATCGCCATCTCGGTGGCCCAGCTGGTCCCCAACGCCGAGATCCTCATCGTCACCACGCCGCAGATGGCCGCCGCCGAGGTCGCCGAGCGGGCCGGCACCATCGCGGTGCAGACCCACCAGAAGATCGTCGGCGTGATCGAGAACATGTCCGGCATGCCGTGCCCGCACTGCGACGAGATGATCGACGTCTTCGGCACCGGCGGCGGCCAGACCGTCGCGGACGCGCTCACCCGCACCGTCGGCGCCACCGTCCCGGTGCTCGGCTCGATCCCGATCGACGTCCGCCTGCGCGAGGGCGGCGACGACGGCCGCCCGGTCGTCCTGGCCGCCCCCGACTCCCCGGCCGGCACCGCCCTGCGCGCCGTCGCCGGCAAGCTCGGCGGCCGCCGGCGCGGCCTGTCCGGCCTCTCCCTCGGCCTCACCCCGAAGAACAAGTTCTGACGCGGCACCAGCCGACGCCCGCGGGGGCCCGCCGGATCACCTCCGGCGGGCCCCCGCGGGCGTTCCGGAGGCGTCCTACGGGCGGGTGTAGGCGATCAGGTCGGGGACGGCGGTGAAGCCGGCGCCGTAGGCGCTGACGCCGCGGCCGTAGGCGCCGAGCAGGACGCCGGGGGCCTCGCCGGCGAGCACCCAGCCGTACTCGGACTCGCGGTAGCGGAACGGCTGCGGCAGGCCGTTCACCGGGAGGCTGAGGGTGGACCAGCCGGGGCCCTCCAGGTCGTCGGCGAGGTCCCAGGCGAGCGTGGACTGCTGGTCCAGCCAGTCCTGGCGCCGCGCGCGGTCCAGCTGGGCCGGCCAGGTGGCGGCGAGCAGGCCGGAGCCCGCCAGCCAGGCGGCGGAGGAGGCGGACGTCGCCTCCAGGGTGCCGGTGTTGTCGGCGCTGCGGCGGCTCTCCCGGCGGGCGACGGTGACGACGACGGCGAACTTCCGCACGTCGCGCGGCTCGAACTGGCGGGCCGGCTCCTCGCCGTGGCCGAGGCTGCCGTAGTCGACGGTGCCGTGGGCGCCCGCCCGCGGGCCGCCGAAGCCGCTCGGCAGCAGGAAGCGGCGGCCGCTCCAGCCCTCGTCCAGGCCGTACCAGGCGAAGTCCGCGGACAGGTACGGCACCAGCGGGTCCGCCGGGCCGGCCTGTCCGCCGACCACGGGTCCGCCGGCCGTGGCCGTCCCGACCGCCTGACTCGTCGCGTCCATCCCCGGGGCCTCCTCAAACGACGTTTGCCTGCCGTGGCGCGCTCCCATCGTGGCCCACCACGGCGTCCCTGCCGACCGTCTCCGGCCCGGGCGGGACCGGAAAGTGACAGACGGCACAGCGGGAACAATCAGCACAATAGCGGCGCCTGCGCCGCAGCCCCGCCCGACCGTCGGGTCGCCGCCCTGATTCCTCGCCCCGGAGGCGGGCCGGCTACGTCGCGTCGGGGTCGAACGGGGGGCGCTCGCCGGGGGCGAGCGGGGCGCCGGCCGCGGCGGGGGCCGGGGCGGCGGCGGACTTGTCGAAGGAGACGCTGCCCGTGCGGCCGGTGCCGTTCACCGGGGTGGCCGGCTTGTCGTCCAGCACCGAGCGGATGTCGAGGGTGTCCCGCATCTCCTTGAGGCCCAGCGGGTCCTCGTCGCCGCCCATCAGCTGCTTGCGCACGAAGGTCTTCGGGTTGAGGTCCTCGAACTCGAAGTCCTTGAACTCCGGACCCAGCTCGCTGCGGATGTCCTCCTTCGCGGTGTCCGCGAAGGACCGGATCTTCCGGATGAAGCCCATGGTGTCCTGGATCAGCTTCGGCAGCTTGTCCGGACCGAAGATCACGATGGCCATGATGACCAGGGTCAGGATCTCCAGTGTGCCCACGTCGCTGAACACCAAAGCTCCCTAAGCTCGCGATCGGATCGGACAGACGCTCCTCACAGCGTAATGGCCGCCGACGGGTCCATGACCCCCGATGTGATGAAGCCGTGGTGAAGACCCGCCGATGATCAGGGCCGCGAGTGCCTCCCGGGGCCTACCTGTTCTCGTGGTGCAGACCGGCGACGCCGGAGCTCGGCGAACGCTCGGGAAGCTCGTACGGCGGCGTGCCCCGGGTGACCGCCACCGGGCGCAGCGGCACGTCCGCCGCCGGCACCTGGGCGTTCATCGGGACCATTCCGCCCCGTCCGCCGCCCGCCGGGCTGACCGTGGTGCCGTGCTGGTCGTCGCCCGGGCCGGCGATGGTGCCGACGCCGCCGAGCGTCACCGCGGCGACCGAGAAGGCGCCGGCCGCGGCGAAGACGAAGCGCCGTCCGCGCGCCGGGGCCGGCCGGACCACCGGGGCGGCGGCCGCCGCCAGCGGCTGGACGGGGGCGTCGGGGCGCGGCGAGCGCCGTCCGATCAGCGGGCGCAGCACCGAGCCGCGGCCGAACGCGCGGGGGTCGACGCCGGGCACCGGAGCGTCGGCGCCGAGCGCGCCCGCGCCGAAGGAGGCCCCGGCGCCGCGGCCGAACGAGCCGCCGTCCAGCCGGCTGCCGCCGAGCGTGCCGGCGGCCGTGACGCCGCCGCCGGGCAGGTCGTCGTCGTCCCGGTGGGAGCGGTCGCCGCGCGGCGGCTGTTCGTCCTCCGGGAGCGCGCCGACGGCCATCAGCCGGGCCATCAGCCCGGAGGACGGGCCGGGCGTGCCGGTGCGGGTCAGCAGGTGTTTGACGGCGCGGCCCTCGTCGGCCTCGGCGAGACACTGCGGACAGGTCGCCAGATGGGCCTGCACGCGGTCGCGCGAGTCATGGCCGAGTTCGCCGTCGAGGAAGGCGGACAGCCGCTCCCCGAGGTGGTGCTCCTCGGCGGCCGGCTCGACGGCCCGCACGGCGACGGCCCGCAGCGCCGGCTCGCCCGCGGGCGCCGGGTGCGGCGCGCCGTCGCCGTGCGGGCCGTCCTGGCCCCGTCGGCCCAGTGCGGGCCAGCCGCCCCGGCGGGCGGCGGTGCGGCCGGGCGTCTCCGGGTGGCCCGGCCCCGATCGGCCGGTTCCGCTCACGATCGCCTCCGTCCGCGCCCGCCGGGCGCGACCGCGGCCCCGCCGGCGGCGGCGCCGACCGGCACCGGCTGCTCCTCGGCCCCGCCGCCGCGGCGCTCGCGGCCGGGGGCCGAGCCGGGGGCGCGGTGCTTGAGCGCGGCGCGCAGGTGCGAGCGGCCGCGGTGGATGCGGCTGCGGACGGTGCCGAGCTTGACGCCGAGCGTGGCCGCGATCTCCTCGTAGGAGAGGCCCTCGATGTCGCAGAGGACGACGGCGGCGCGGAACTCGGGCGCCAGGGTGTCCAGCGCGTGCTGGACGTCGGCGTCGAAGTGGGTGTCGCTGAAGTGCTGGGCCGGGCTCGGCTCGCGGGAGGCGAGGCGCTCGGCCGCGTCCTCGCCGAGCGCGTCGAAGCGGATGCGCTGGCGGCGGCGGACCATGTCCAGGAAGAGGTTGGTGGTGATCCGGTGCAGCCAGCCCTCGAACGTGCCGGGGGTGTAGGTGGACAGCGAGCGGAACACCCGGACGAAGACCTCCTGGGTGAGGTCCTCGGCGTCGTGCTGGTTGCCCGTCAGGCGGTAGGCGAGACGGTAGACGCGGGCGCTGTGGGCCTCGACGATCTCCTCCCAGGTGGGCGGAGTCCAGGTCTGCGCGTCGGGGCCCTCGGCGAAGCTCGCGAGGGCGGGGGCCTCGGCAGTGCCGGCGGCGCGCGCCCCGGGCGCGGGGGCCGGCTGGTCCAGGGTGGAGTGCGCAGGCTGGTTCATCACGGGCTTCGGCGTACGGGTCGACGCGGTGCCGCGGGGGTGCCGCCGCACGGGGACGTCGCCCTCGGCCACACCTCCTCGGTCGGCTCTTCTGCCCAGCAGGGCCACCACCATATCCACCTCGCCCGTCAAGCCCGGATAAGAAGTGTCCGGGACCACCCGGCCCGGATTCCGGGCCCGGAGGGTCTCCGGGAGGCCCCGTTCCCCCGGTCCCTGCTCCACCAACGGCCCGCCGCCGTACGCGGTTCCCGTCCGGACAGTAATCTGTGGCAGGAAATATCGACATCCGCTCGGCGCCGGGCCGTCACCCGGGGCTCCGAAAGAGGCAGCCATCAGCGAGTTCGGGCCCGCGCGCGCGGCCCTCGCCGACACCTACGTCGGCGAGGACGCGGTGCTGACCTACGCCCGGGCGCAGTCCGCGCGCACCGGGATCAGGGCGATCGGGCCCAGCGGCGGCGCCTGCCTGCGGCTGCTGGCCGCCGCGCTGGATGCCAAGGCGGTGGCCGAGATCGGCACCGGGACGGGCGTCTCCGGGGTGTACCTGCTGCGCGGGATGCGGCCGGACGGGGTGCTCACCACCGTCGACTCCGAGCCGGTGCGCCAGCAGCTGGCGAAGGAGGCGTACCAGGCGGCCGGGTTCGCGGCCAACCGGTCGCGGTTCATACCGGGCCGCGCGCTGGAGGTGCTGCCGCGGCTCGCGGACGGCCAGTACGACCTGGTGTTCTGCGACGGTGACCCGGCGGAGTCCCGGGAGTACCTGGCGGAGTCGCTGCGGCTGCTGCGGCCGGGCGGGATGGTCTGCTTCGAGGGCGTGTTCCAGGAGGGCCGGCTGGCCGAGCCGGATCTGCAGGACCCGCAGACGCAGTCGGTGCGGGACCTGGTCCAGGCCGTCCGGGAGAGCGAGGCGCTGCTGCCCGCGCTGCTACCGGTCTCGGACGGGCTGCTCTGCGCCGTGAAGCGCTGAGGGCCGGGGCCGGCGGGAACGTGCCGGGCGGCCCGGACAAAGTACGGGGCCCGGGCCGACACGACGGTCGGACCCGGGCCCGGCAGCACATCTCCAGGAGATGGCGAGCACCTGCTGCGGTCAGCCGCAGGCCTTCTTCAGGGCCTCGCCGAGGGCGTCGGCCTCGTCAGGCGTGAGCTCCACCACGAGGCGTCCGCCGCCTTCGAGCGGAACGCGCATGATGATGCCCCGCCCCTCTTTGGTGACTTCGAGCGGGCCGTCACCCGTCCGCGGCTTCATGGCCGCCATGCTCGTTCCCCTTCCTGCAACCGCTCAGCTACGCACCGGCAGTCCGTCCACCGCCGGTATCGAACGCATTGATCGGAAGCCATTATCCCGCATGCCACGGCCTGATGACCAACATCACTCTCGGTGCAACCTCGTCCGGACCACCGCAATCCCGGTCAATTTCCGGCATAAGCCCCGGCGCGGCGGCGGTCCGGACGCCGCCGAAAGGTGCGATACCTCACACTCCCCAGGTGACCGGGCGCTCCGGCATCCTGGCAGCGACGATCAGAGCCGATCACGACCGAGGGAGCCCTCGCCCATGTCCGATTCCGTGCTGTACGAGCTGGACGGCGGCCTGGCCGTCATCACCGTCAACCGCCCCGAGGCGATGAACGCGCTGGACGTGGCGACGAAGGTGGCGCTGCGGGACACCGTGACCGCCGCCGCCGGGGACCCGGCGGTGCGGGCGGTGCTGCTGACCGGCGCGGGCGACCGGGCGTTCTGCGTCGGCCAGGACCTCAAGGAGCACCTGGGCCTGCTGAAGCGGGCGGAGGAGACCGGCGAGGGCGCGCTGAAGACCGTCGCCGAGCACTACAACCCGCTGCTGCGGGCGCTGGCCGGGATGCGCAAGCCGACGGTGGCGGCGGTCGGCGGGGTGGCGGCCGGCGCGGGCGCCTCGCTGGCCTTCGCCTGCGACTTCCGGATCCTCTCGGACACCGCCGGCTTCAACACGGCGTTCGCCGGGATCGCGCTGACCGCCGACTCCGGCGCCTCCTGGACGCTGCCGCGGCTGGTCGGGCACGCCCGGGCGACCGAGCTGCTGATGCTCCCGCGCACCGTGAAGGCGGCCGAGGCGATGGAGCTGGGCCTGGCCACCAAGGTCGTGCCGGCCGCCGAACTGGCGGCCACCGCGCGGGTGTTCGCCAAGGAGCTGGCCGAGGGCCCGACGGTGGCCTACGGCGCGATCAAGGAGTCGCTGGCGTACGGCGCCTCGCACTCGCTGAGCGAGCTGCTCGACAAGGAGGACGAGCTGCAGACGCTGGCCGGCGAGAGCGAGGACCACCGGATCGCGGTCCGCGCCTTCATCGCCAAGGAGAAGCCGGCGTACCTGGGGCGGTAGCCGGCCTCCCCCGGACCGGCCGGCCCGCCGGGCCCCGCCGCACCCGCCGCCCGCTCAGCGCGCCACCCGGGCGTGGCAGTCGGCGAGGTGGTCGTCGACCAGTCCGCAGGCCTGCATCAGCGCGTACGCGGTGGTCGGGCCGACGAACCGGAAGCCGGCCTTCTTCAGGGTCCTGGCCAGCGCCGTCGACTCGGGCGTGACGGCCGGCACCTCGCCGAGCGTGCGGGGCGCCGGCCGGTCCGGGTCCCCGGCGAACTGCCAGATCAGCGCGTCCAGTCCGCCGTCGAGGTCGCGGGCGACCTTCGCGTTGGCGATCGCCGCCTCGATCTTGGCCCGGTTGCGGATGATGCCGGTGTCGGCGAGCAGCCGCTCGACGTCGGCCTCGCCGAACTCGGCCACCGCGGCGATCTCGAAGCCGGCGAAGGCCGCCCGGAAGCCCTCGCGGCGGCGCAGGATGGTGATCCAGGACAGGCCGGACTGGAAGGCCTCCAGGCAGACCCGCTCGAACAGCGCGTCGTCGCCGCGCACCGGGCGGCCCCACTCGGTGTCGTGGTAGACGCGGTAGTCGTCCGCCGAGTCGCCCCAGCCGCAGCGGCGCAGCCCGTCCGCGCCGAGGACGGCACCACCGGGTTCGGCGCTCACCGCGCCCCCTCGGGCTTCGCGTCCTCGGGCCCCTGCGCCGGGGAGGACGGCGCTGCGGGGGCCTTGGTGAGGGCGACCGCGGGCTCGACGACCCGGGCGAACTCCTCCAGGCCGGGCAGCGGTTCGGCGCCGGGCTGCGGGCCGTCGCCGGCCTCGACGGCGCCGCGCACCACGGCCAGCGCCTCCAGTTCGGCGATCCGGGCGTCCCGGTGGGCGAGTTCGGCGCCCAGCCGGTCGAGGACGTCGTCCACCTCGTCCATCCGGTAGCCGCGCACGGCCATCGGCAGCCGCAGTGCCTCGACATCGCCCTGGCCCAGCGGACGGTCCTGCGGCAACCGGGCGGAGATACGGTCCTGCACGGCCTCCGGCAGCGAACCCCCGCCGCCCAGCGCCACCAGCGCGGCGCCGCCGACCACCACGGCCATCGCCACCACGATCACCCAGAACACGAGCGGTCCTCCCGATTTTCCGGCCGGCCCCGACTGGAGTGGGATCATGGTCCCGATGGGCCGGGGGCCATCATCGCACCCGCAGCAGCTGTGGAGGAGACATCGGTGGCACTGCGCCTGGGACCACGGGAATTCGGCGACGACGAGCTGGTGATCATGGCGATCGTCAATCGCACACCCGACTCCTTCTTCGACAGGGGCGCGACCTTCGCGGACGAGGCCGCGTTCGCCGCGGCCGACCGCGCGATGGCCGAGGGCGCCGCGATCCTGGACATCGGCGGGGTGAAGGCCGGCCCGGGCGACGAGGTGACCGTCGAGGAGGAGCTGCGGCGCACCGTGCCGTTCGTGGCGGAGCTGCGCAAGCGCCACCCGGAGGCCGTGATCAGCGTGGACACCTGGCGGCACGAGGTCGGCGAGGCGGTCTGCGAGGCGGGTGCGGACCTGCTGAACGACGCCTGGGGCGGGGTGGACCTGCGGCTGGCCGAGGTCGCCGCCCGGTACGACGCCGGGCTGGTCTGCACCCACGCGGGCGGCGCCGAGCCGCGCACCCGCCCGCACCGGGCCGGCTACGAGGACGTGATGGCGGACATCCTGCGGGTGACCGTCGGGCTGGCGGAGCGCGCGGTGGAGCTGGGCGTGCGGCGGGACGCGGTGGTCATCGACCCGGGGCACGACTTCGGGAAGAACACCCGGCACTCGCTGGAGGCGACCCGGCGGCTGCCGGAGATGACCGCGACCGGGTTCCCGGTGCTGGTGTCGCTGTCCAACAAGGACTTCGTCGGCGAGACGCTCGACCGGCCGGTGGACGAGCGGCTGCTCGGCACCCTGGCGACCACGGCGGTCTCCGCCTGGCTGGGCGCCCGGGTGTACCGGGCGCACCAGGTGGCGGAGACCCGGCAGGTGCTCGACATGGTCGCCTCGATCCGCGGCACCCGCCCCCCGGCGGTCGCCCGCCGGGGCCTGGCGTGATCCTGGCGGCGAGGCCTCAGATCTCGGTCGCCGGGCGGCGGGCCTCGGCGAGGATCTTCATGACCTCGTCGATCTCGTCGGTGACGTGGAACAGCTCCAGGTCGTGCGGGGCCGCCTTGCCCTGCGCGACCAGGGTGTTCCGCAGCCAGTCGACCAGCCCGCCCCAGTAGGCGCTGCCGAAGAGGATCACCGGGAAGCGGGTGACCTTCTTCGTCTGCACCAGGGTGAGCGCCTCGAACAGCTCGTCCAGCGTGCCCAGCCCGCCGGGCAGCACGACGAAGCCCTGCGCGTACTTCACGAACATCGTCTTGCGGACGAAGAAGTAGCGGAAGTTCAGGCCGAGGTCGACGAACTCGTTGAGCCCCTGCTCGAAGGGCAGCTCGATGCCGAGCCCGACGCTGAGCCCGCCGGCGTCCGAGGCGCCGCGGTTGGCCGCCTCCATCGCGCCCGGACCGCCGCCGGTGATCACCGCGTAGCCGGCCTCGGCCAGCGCCCGGCCGATCGCCACGCCCGCCGCGTACTCGGGCGAGTCGACCGGGGTCCGGGCGGAGCCGAAGACGCTCACCGCGGGCGGGAGTTCGGCCAGCGCGCCGAAGCCCTCGACGAACTCGGAGGTGATCCGCAGCACCCGCCAGGGGTCGGTGTGCAGCCAGTCGGTGGGACCGGTGGTGTCCAGCAGGCGCTGGTCCGTGGTGCTCTCGCCGACCTGGTCCCGGCGCACCAGCACCGGGCCCTTCTGCTTCTCGGGCCACGCCTTCGTCGGGCGCGGCTCGCCCACCTGCTCGGGGCCGTGACCGTAGTGCTTTTCGTCTCCAGTGCCTGTCATGACGAAACCCTACGCCCGCCCCTCCCCGTTTTCAGGCAACGGTGGAAGGTCGGTTGGGCAACCGGAAGGTGGCCTTCGGCCGCCGGCCGGCCGGGCCGCCTCAGGCGGTCAGCCAGGCGCGCAGCCGCTCCTCGGTCGCGGCGATGGCGCTCAGCGAGCAGTGCTCGTCCCGCTTGTGCGCCATGTTCGGGTCGCCGGGGCCGTAGTTGACCGCCGGGACGCCGAGCGCGCTGAACCGGGCCACGTCCGTCCAGCCGAACTTGGCGCGGGCGGTGCCGCCGGTCGCTTCGAGGAACGCCCGCGCGGCCGGCTGGTTCAGGCCGGGCAGCGCCCCCGGGGCGAAGTCGGTCACGGTGACCTCGAAGCCGTCGAAGACCTCGCGCACGTGCTTCTCGGCGTCCGCCTCGTCGCGGTCCGGGGCGAAGCGGAAGTTGACCGTCACCACGCACTCGTCGGGGATGACGTTGCCGGCCACGCCGCCGTCGATGCGCACCGCGTTGAGGCCCTCGTGGTACTCCAGCCCGTCGATCTCGACCAGCCGCGCCCGGTACTCGGAGAGCCGGCGCAGCACCTCGCCCGCCTTGTGGATGGCGTTGTCGCCGAGCCAGCTGCGGGCCGAGTGGGCGCGGACGCCGCCGAGCCGGACCTGTGCGCGCAGGGTGCCCTGGCAGCCGCCCTCGACGACCGCGCCGCTGGGCTCCATGAGCACCGCGAAGTCGGCGGCCAGCCAGTCGGGGTGGGCCTGGGCGAGGTGGCCGAGGCCGTTGCGGCTGGCCTCCACCTCCTCGCAGTCGTAGAAGACGAAGGTGAGGTCCCGGTTGGGCTCGGGCAGGGTGGCGGCGAGCCGGAGCTGGACGGCGACGCCGGACTTCATGTCCGAGGTGCCGCAGCCGTGGAGCAGGTCGCCCTCGACCCGGGAGGGCACGTTGTCGGCGATCGGCACGGTGTCGATGTGGCCGGCGAGCACGACCCGCTCGGCGCGGCCCAGGTGCGTGCGGGCGACCACGTTGTTGCCGTACCGGTCGACGGTCAGGTGCGGGTGGGCGCGCAGGGCCGCCTCGATCGCGTCGGCGAGTGCCTGCTCGTCGCCGCTGACGGAGGGGAAGTCGACCAGCTGGGCGGTCAGCGCGCCGCCGTCGAGGGTGAGGTCCAGGGGCGTCTTCGGGCTGCTCATGGTTGCTCAGCCTAGTCCGCCGGGCAGGGCGCTCCGGAGCGACTCCGTGACACGGCGACGGCAACCATCCGTCACCGCACATCCGTCCGAGTGGGTACGGTGTCGGTTCGGACGTGCTCGGCGGAGAGGGGCGGCGGTGGCGAGGCGAGAGGGCGGCGGCGACGGTGGCGAGGGTGCGGCGCCGCGGCGGCGCCGGCGGCCGCTGCGGGTGGTGCTGGTCGGGCTGCTGGTGCTGGCCGTGGTCGCGGTGGCGCTGTTCTGGCTGCGCGACAACAAGCTGCTGACCCCCGAGGGCTGCTCGGTGCGGACGCCGGCCGGCGAGGGCACGCTGGAGGTCCCGCAGGCGGCCAACGCGGCGACCATCGCCGCCGTCGCGCACGCCCGCGGCCTGCCGGACCGGGCGGTGACCATCTCGCTGGCCACCGCGATGCAGGAGTCCAAGATCCGCAACCTGTCCGGCGGCGACCGCGACTCGGTGGGCCTGTTCCAGCAGCGCCCCTCGCAGGGCTGGGGCACCGTGCAGCAGATCATGGACCCGGTCTACGCGACCAACAAGTTCCTGGACGGCCTGGTCAAGGTGCCCGGCTACACCCGGCTGCCGCTGACCGACGCGGCCCAGCAGGTGCAGAAGAGCGGCTACCCGCAGGCCTACGCCAAGCACGAGACCAAGGCCACCCTGCTGGCCTCCGCGCTGACCGGCCGCGAGGCGGCCTCGCTGAACTGCGTGGTGCACGACTTCGCCGAGCCGGACACCGACGCGCAGAGCGCCGCGCCGGCCGCCCAGGCCGGGGCCACCGCGGGCGCCGCCGCACCGGCCGCCCCCGACCGGGCCCAGGTGCTGAGCGACCGGGTGCGCCGGGAGTTCGGCCGGACGGTGACCCCGGCCACGGGCTACGCGTCCACGATCAAGGGCGCGGAGAACGCCGTCTCGCTGACCCCGGACCCGACCGCCTCCACCGACTCCGGCCCGGACGCCGAGCGGCAGAACGGCTGGGCGGTGGCGCACTGGGCGGTGACGCAGGCCCAGAAGCTGGGCATCGAGACGGTCGCGTACGACGGGAAGATCTGGCGGCAGGCCAAGTCCGAGGACGGCTGGAAGCCGCAGCCGACCGGGACGTCGGCCAAGCTGGTGCTCGTCTCGCTGGCCGCCCCCGCCAAGGGCTGAGGGCGCCGCTCCCGGGCGGTTGACGCACTGGTGTCCGGGTTGCCGCCGCCCGGGTGATTCGCGTCAATCCGGGTGGACGGCCCGCCCGCCGGGGCCGGCGGGGCGCAGAACCGTCACTCCCCTTGGGCCGTCCTGGGCGCACGCCCCCCGCCCGGGGCCCGGACCGGCCCCCTCACAGTCCGACCGTCCGATCGTCGGACCGGCGTTTTCCTTGCACGGCCCGAAACCTTCTGGCTTCTCAAGCGGTAACAATCCCGTCCGCCCGGCGGACGGGACGGACCCAGACCCTCCGAGGAGCCCCATGTCTCACCCCCTCACGCGCCGGATCGCCCAGGCCGCACTGCTCGTGGCGGCCGGCGCGACCCCGCTGGTCGCGGCCGGCTCCGCGTCCGCCGCCGACGCCCTGCTTCCGAAGGGCGACCTGGCCGCCCCGCTGGGCCAGCTCACCAACACCGACGCGGGGTCCACCCTGCAGCACACCACCCACCAGCTGGGCCAGGCCGCCGGCACCACCGGCGCCGCGACCGTCGCCGCGGGCGTGCCCGCCACCACCGACGCGACCGGCAGCATCATCGCCCAGCAGCTCCCCGAGGCGAACGAGAAGGCCGGCTCGCTGACCGCGCCGATCGACCAGACCGCCGCCACCACCGGTGAGCTCTCCACCATCACCCCGAAGGTCGCCCGGGCGCTGGCCGGCAAGCTCGGCGAGGCCGTCACCGGCAAGAGCGCCACCCCGCAGCGCAGCGCCCAGGCCGGCCTCAGCCCGGTCGGCAACCTCGCCGAGACCGGGAGCACCCTGACCGGCGCGGTGCCGGGCGGCAGCGGGGTCGCCCAGGCCGTCCCCAGCACCACCGCCGTCACCGACGCGCTGCCGATCGGCACCGTCACCCGGGCGCTGCCCTCCGGCCTGCCCGCCGCCGACCTGCTCGGCCTCGCCGAGCACGGCTCGGCCAACCGCCTCGGCGGTGCCGACCTCGGCCCGAACAGCCCGCTGAGCGGCCTGTCCGGCCTGACCGGCGCGCTCGGCCCGATCAGCGGCCTGCTGGGCGGCCTCAACGGCGGTTCCCTCAACGGCCTGCCGATCGGCTGAGCCCGCGTCGGCCGGGCCCACCGCCCGCGCGACGGCGAGGGGCCGGCGTCCGCGATCCCGGACGCCGGCCCCTCGTGCGTTCCCGCGCCGGCCGCGCCGACCGCGCGGCCACCGCCCCGCTAGCGCGCGGCGCCCGCCGCCCGCAGCCGCTCCACGGCGGCGGCGACCCGCTCGTCGGTCGCGGTGAACGCGACCCGCACGAACCGCCCGCCCGCCGGACCGTAGAAGTCGCCGGGCGCCACCAGGATGCCCAGCCCGGCCAGTTCGGCCACCGTCTCCCAGCACGGCCGGTCCTGGGTCGCCCACAGGTAGAGGCTGGCCTCGGAGTGCTCGATCCGGAAGCCGTAGGCCTCCAGGGCCCCCCGCAGCGCCGCCCGCCGGGCCGCGTAGCGCTCCCGCTGCTCGGTCACGTGCGCGTCGTCCCCGAGCGCGGCGGCGGTCGCCGCCTGCACCGGAGCCGGCACGATCATGCCGCCGTGCTTGCGCACCTCCAGCAGCTCCCCGACCACCACCGGGTCGCCCGCCACGAAGGAGGCCCGGTAGCCGGCCAGGTTGGAGCGCTTGGACAGCGAGTGCACCGCGAGCAGGCCCTCGTGGCCGCCCCCGCCGCACACCTCGGGGTGCAGCACGGAGACCGGCTCGGCCTCCCAGCCGAGCTCCAGGTAGCACTCGTCGCTGACCAGCAGCGCCCGGTGCTCACGCGCCCACTCGACCGCGCGCCGCAGCTCCCCCGCGCCGAGCACCCGCCCGGTCGGGTTGGACGGCGAATTGACCCACAGCAGGCGCACCCGGGAGCCGTCCAGCTCGTCCACCGAGTCGTACTCGACCGGCTCGGCCCCGCACAGCCGCGCGCCCACCTCGTAGGTCGGGTAGGCCAGGCGCGGGTAGGCGACCTGGTCGCCGGGGCCGAGGCCGAGCTGGGTCGGCAACCAGGCCACCAGTTCCTTGGAGCCGACGGTCGGCAGGACCGCCTGCGGGCCGATCTCCGCGCCGAGGCGGCGGCGCAGCCAGCCGGCGATCGCCTCGCGCAGCTCCAGCGGCCCCCGGACGGTCGGGTAGCCCGGGGTGTCGGAGGCCGCGGCGAGCGCCTTCTGGATCACCTCGGGCACCGGGTCGACCGGGGTGCCGACGGAGAAGTCGCAGAGCCCGCCGGGGTGGGCCAGCGCGGTCGCCTTGTACGGCTCCAGCTTGTCCCAGGGGAACACCGGCAGCAGGTCCGAAACGCGGCGCGCCGCCCCCGGGTGGCCCGGGAACGGCGCGTGCGTGCTGTTCTTGGTACTCACAGCTCAGTTGCCACCAGTCGTCAGTGGTCGGCGTTCTGCGGCGGCAGAGCGGCGATGAACGGGTGGTCGCGCTCGATCAGGCCGAGCTTCGAGGCACCGCCGGGCGAGCCGAGGTCGTCGAAGAACTCGACGTTCGCCTTGTAGTAGTCCTTCCACTCCTCCGGCGTGTCGTCCTCGTAGAAGATCGCCTCGACCGGGCAGACCGGCTCACAAGCGCCACAGTCGACACACTCATCCGGGTGGATGTAGAGCGATCGCTCGCCCTCGTAGATGCAGTCAACCGGGCACTCTTCGATGCACGCCTTGTCCTTGACGTCGACACAAGGCTGCGCGATGACGTAGGTCACGCTGTCGTTCCTCCTCGGAAGGGCTCGGCGGCCCATTCTGTTTTCTCGCGTGCGCGGGTGAGCGCGGCGTCGTCGATGCCCGCCCCTAGTATCGCGGGTCGGAGACCGCAAATGCACAGGAGGTGCCCAGATGGCCGCCGAAGGGCCGGTTCACGACCGTCCGGAGGTCCGGATAGATCGCTCTGACGTGGGCCGCAGGGTCAGTGTCCGGCGGCTCTCCGGGTTCACCGGCGACAACCGGCCAGTGTTCCGCGATGTGATCGGCGTGCTCGCATCCTGGGACGACGCCGGGCTCACGGTGGTGCCCCGCAGCGGCGGTCCGGTCTCCTTCGACGAGAAGCTGCTGGTCGCGGGCAAGGCCGTGCCGCTCTTCCCGGCCCGGCGGGCGCCGCTGCCGCAGGCCGCTCCGGCCGCGCTCCAGCGGACCGCCGCCCGCGGCTGGCCCGCCGTCGAGCAGGAGCCGCTGGGCGGGTGGACGCTGCGCGCCTCGGCCGGCTTCACCCGGCGCGCCAACTCCGTGCAGGCGCTCGGCGACCCCGGTGTGCCCCTCCGCGAGGCGCTCACCACCGTGCGCGGGTGGTACGCGGCACGCGGGCTGCCCGCCTGGGTGGAGGTCACCACCCCCGGCTCGCCGGAGGAGCTGCGCGCCGAGCTGGACGCGCTGGGCGCGCGGTACGCGCCCACCCTGGTCCGGGTGGCCCCCCTGGCAGCGCTGAGCAGGCCCGCGGACCGGGCCGGCCTGGACCGGGTGCGCCTCGCCCGGGCCGCCTCCCCCGGCTGGATGTCGCTGTACCGGCGGGTGACCGGTGACCCGGCGGCGGAGGAGGCCGCCCGCGCGGTGCTCCACGGCGGACCCTCGGTCTGGTTCGCGACCGTCCACGACACCCCCGGCCACGCGGCCGGGAGCGGGACCGCCCCGCCCGTCCTGGCCATCGGGCGCTGCGTCGTCGACGGGCCGTGGGCCGGCTTCGCCGCCGTCGAGGTGGCGCCCCGGGCCCGCCGCCGCGGCCTGGCCACGGCGGTGATGGCGGTGCTCGCCGCCCGGGCCGCCGAGGAGGGCGCGAGCGGCGCCTACCTGCAAGTGGAGGCGGACAACGACGGGGCGATCGCGCTCTATGACGGATTGGGCTTCACGACCAGTCACACTTACCACTACGCGCTCCTGCCGCAGGGGTAGGACGCCCCGCACCCGCCCGACCGCCCAGGGACCGCCCGACCGTCCGCCCGTCCTACGAAAGCCGCCGCCACCGCCGTGACCGAGCAGAGCAGAGCACGCTTCCGGACCGAGGCCCGGGCCGAGCACCCCGATCCGGTGCTGCTCTGCCTGCTCGCGGCCGCCGAGCACACCCACGCCCCCGATCCGGACGACCTCCAGGGGCCGCCCTCGGCCGACGCCCTGCTCGCCGCCTGCTCGGCGGCCCTGGAGCGGCACGCGGCCGCCGTCCGGCTCGCCGTCGCCGAGCGGGCGCCCGCCGGGCCGGAGGAGACCGCGGCCCTGCTGGCCGCCGTCCTCGGCGGGCGCGAGCGCTTCCACGGTCGGAAGTCCGACTACCGGCGGCTGGAGTCCTCGCTGCTGCCCGACGTGCTGCGGCGCCGGCGCGGACTGCCGATCATGCTCGCGCTGGTCTGGTGCGCCGTCGCCCGGCGGGCCGGGCTCACCGTGCACGGCATCGCCCTGCCCGGCCACTTCGTCGTCGCGGTCGGCGGGCCCGCCGGCGGCGAGGACTACGTCCTGGCCGACCCGTTCCACGGCGGCCGACTGCTCGACCTCGACGACGTGGCCCGGCTGGTGCACGCCGCCGGACACGAGTTCACGCCCGAGCTGCTCACGCCCGCGCAGCCGCTGGACATCGTGCTGCGGGTGCTCGGCAACATCCGGACCTGGGCCGCCGACCGCCCCGAGCACGCCCGCACCCAGCTGTGGGCCACCGAACTCGCCCTGCTGCTCCCCCGCCACCCCGCCCAGCTGCGCCTCGAACGCGCCGAGCTGCTGGTGCGCACCGGCGACTTCCTGGGCGGGGCGGAGGAGATGGACGAGTACGCCGGGATCCTGGACGCCTTCGACCCGGACGCCGCCGCCAAGGTCCGCCAGGAGGCCAGGGCCGCCCGGCACCGGCTGAACTGAGGGGCCCGGCCGGCTACAGCCAGCCCTTCTCGCGGGCGATCCGGACCGCTTCGGCGCGGTTGCGGGCACCGGTCTTCTGGATCGCCATCGAGAGGTAGTTGCGCACCGTCCCCTCGGACAGGTGCAGCCGCCCGGCGATGTCCGCGTTCACCGCGCCGTCCGCCGCGGCCGCCAGCACGTCCCGCTCGCGCGCCGTCAGCGGGTTCGCCCCCTCGGCCAGCGCGGCCGCGGCCAGCGCCGGGTCGATCACCCGCTCGCCGCGCAGCACCCGGCGGATCGCCTCGGCCAGCTCGGCGGCCGGCGCGTCCTTCACGAGGAAGGCGTCCGCGCCCGACTCCATCGCCCGGCGCAGATAGCCGGGGCGGCCGAAGGTCGTCGCGATCACCACCTTGGTCTGCGGCCGCCGCTCGCGCAGCAGGGCCGCCGCCTCGATGCCGGTCATCCCCGGCATCTCGATGTCCAGCACCGCCACCTGCACGTCGTGCGCGACCGCCGCGTCCACCACCTCGTCGCCGCGGCCGACCTGGGCGACCACGTCGATGTCGCCCTCCAGCCCGAGCAGCGCGGCCAGCGCCTCCCGGACCATCCCCTGGTCCTCCGCCAGCAGCACCCGCACGGAGGGCCGGTCGTTCCGAATGTCACTCATGGCGCCCGACCCTACGGCGTACCGGTTCCCCCTTGAGTCTCCCCCGGGGGGAGACGCCAGGCTGGAGGCCATGCGGGACGACGAGCTCCACCCCACCCTGTACTCCATCGGCGAGCTGGCCCGGCGCACCGGGTTGACGGTGAAGGCCGTCCGGTTCTACGCCGACGCCGGACTCGTCCCGCCCACCACCCGCACGCCGGCCGGCTACCGCCGCTTCGACGTGCACGCCCTGGCCCGGCTCGACCTGGTCCGCACCCTGCGGGAACTGGGACTCGACCTGGCCACGGTCCGACGGGTGCTGGACCGCTCCGCCCCGCTGCGCGAGGTGGCCGCCGCGCACGCCGACGCGCTGGACGTGCAGATCCGCACGCTCCGGCTGCGCCGCACGGTGCTGCGGGCGATCGCCGAACGCGGCTCCACGACCGAGGAGATGAGACGCATGCACCGACTCGCGAAACTGTCCGACGCCGAACGCCGGCGGCTGGTCCACGACTTCATCGACGCCGTCTTCGGCGGCCTGGACGCCAATCCGCAGTTCGTCGCGATGATGCGCGCCGCCATGCCGGAGCTGCCGGACGACCCGACCCCCGAACAGGTCGACGCCTGGGTGGAGTTGGGCGAACTCGTGCAGGACGAGGACTTCCGCGCCGCGGTCCGCCGGATGGCCGTCCACCAGGCGGCCGAGCGGGCGGCGGGCGACGACTCCGGCCTGCACGCCGCCCTGTCCGAGACGGTCCGCACCACCGTGACCGCCGCCGTCGCCCAGGGCATCGCCCCCGGGTCCCCCGCCGCCGCCCCCGTCCTCGCCTCCCTCACCGCCGCCTACGCCGCCGCCTTCGCCCGCCCGGACGACGCCGCCCTGCGGGCCTGGATCCTCGACCGGGTGGAGACCGCCGACGACCCGCGCGCCGAGCGCTACTGGCACCTGCTGGCCACCGTCAACGGCTGGCCGGTCCCGGAGAGCCTGCGCGAGGTCTCCGCCTGGTTCACCGCCGCCCTGCGGGCCGCGCCGGAGTAGGACGCCGGACCGGCCGGCTGCCCGCCCCGCGGCCCGGAAACCCGGTTGCGCCCGCCCGGCTCCCGGGTGTGGCATGCGGGAAAGCAGCCGAGCGGGAGGCGGGCGGGGATGGGCGTGGAGTGGCGCGAGGCACTGCCGGACGACGAGCCGACGGCGGTCCTCGACCTGGTGCGGCGGTGCCTGGCGGTGGACGGCGGGCTGCCGGTGACCGGCGAGCCCTCCTTCGTCGCCCGGCGCTACGGCGGGCCGGGGACGGTCCGGACCGGGGCGTACGAGGACGGGAGGCTGGTGGCCTGCGGCGCGGCGCGGCCCGTCGCCGGCCGGTGGGCGCTGGTGGGCGCGGTGGACCCGGACGCCCGGGGACGGGGGCTAGGCGGGGAGCTGCTGGACCGGCTGATGCCGGCGGCGGGCACCGTCGTCCAGGTGGAGACGGAGGCGCTGACGCCCGCCACCGAGGAGCTGTTCCGCTCCCGGGGGCTGCGGCAGGTGTTCGCGGAGGACGTCTTCCGGCTGGGGTCCGGGGCGCCGCTGGAGCGGGCCGCCCTGCCGGCCGGGGTGCGGGTGGCGCCGTGGGGCGAGGAGACCCGGGGGGCGTTCTACCAGGCCTACTGCGCCTCCTTCGCGGACCGGCCGGGGTTCCCCGGCCTGACACTGGAACAGTGGGCGGACTGGCTGGTCGAGGACGACTTCCGGCCCGCCGCCTCGCTGGTGGCGCGGGACACCGACGGCACCCCGGTCGGGTTCGTGGCCTGTGCCGAAGGGTTCCTGGTGCAGATCGGGACCGTGCCCGGCCGGCGCCGGCGGGGGCTCGGGCGGGCGCTGGCCGTGGCGGCGCTGGAGCGGCTGCGGGCGGCCGGGGACCAGGAGGTGTTCCTGGACGTGAACGTGAACAACCCGGCCTCGGCGGCGCTGTTCCGGGAGCTGGGGTTCACCCACGTCACCCGGCGGGCGCGGTTCGAACGTCCGTGACCGCCGGCCCCGCCCCGGCGGCGCGGGCCTCGGTGAAGGCGGCGCACGGGATCAGTGAGAGGAGCAGGACGACGAGCACCACCGCGACAGGCTTCGGCATGCCCGTCATGCTGCCCGCGACCGGGATCGGCGGCGCCGCGCCGGGGGGTGCGGGGCCCGGAGTTCCTCCGCCCGGACCAGCCCGTCAGG
Organism: Kitasatospora sp. NPDC015120; assembly: GCF_043080305.1. Taxonomy (NCBI): domain Bacteria; kingdom Bacillati; phylum Actinomycetota; class Actinomycetes; order Kitasatosporales; family Streptomycetaceae; genus Kitasatospora; species Kitasatospora sp. NPDC015120. Next base: position 66,019 of record NZ_JBIBVJ010000014.1, read on the forward strand.
GCCGGGTCGCCACCGACGCCGTCCGCAGCGGCACCGAGGCCCGCAGCCGGAAGCCCCGGCCCCGCTCTCCCGGCCCGGTCTCCAGCCGCCCGCCGACCAGCGCCAGCCGCTCCTCCAGCCCGGACAGCCCGTTGCCCGGGTGGGACTTGCCCGGCCCCGGGCCGTCGTCGGTGATCTCCAGGACGGCGAACCGCTCGCCGTCCCCCTCCCAGGTCTCGTCGGCCCGCACGGTGCAGACGGTGGCGCCCTCGCCGTGCCGGACGACGTTGGTGACCGCCTCGCGCAGCGCCCAGGCCAGCGCGCCCGCCTCCTCCGGGGCCAGGCCCGGCCAGGCGTCGAGCAGTTCCGGCGCCGTCTCCAGGCCGATCCGGGCAGCCGCCAGCGCGGTGCGGGCGGCCGCCAGCTCCACCGGCAGGGTGGGCCGGCGGAAGCCGGTGACCGCCTCCCGGACGTCGACCAGCGACTGCCGGGCGACGTTCTCGATGTCGGCGACCTGCGCCCGCGCCGCCTCGTCCTTGCCCGCGTCCATGAACCGCCCGGCCAGCTCGCTCTTCAGGGTGATCAGCGACAGCGAGTGCCCCAGCAGGTCGTGCAGGTCGCGGGCGAGTCGCAGCCGCTCCTCCGAGGCGGCCAGGTGGGCGACGGCGGCCCGGGCCTCGCGCAGCTCCCGCATGGTGGCGACCAGCCGCTGCAGACCGGTCATCGCCGCGCCGGAGAGGAAGGCGCTGAGGGTGAAGGTCCACACGTTGTCGGCGTCGGCGTGGGTCAGCAGCCCGACGGTGGCGGTGAGCGCCGCCATGGCCAGGAGCGCGCGCAGGGCGTAGCGCGCCGGTGTGATGATCGCGACGCACACCGAGGCGTAGATGAACAGGGTCAGGAAGGCGTCACCGAGCACGACGGCGGAGGCGGTGGCCAGCACCACCATCGTCGCGACGATCACCCGGCAGGCCTTCGGCCGCATGCCCGCCAGCGAGCGGAAGACCACCAGCAGGACGTAGCCGCCCACGAAGGCCGCCAGACAGGTCCAGCCGAGCACCCGGGCGCCCGTGCCGTGACCGCCGTCCAGCAGGTTGCCCACGGGGTACGCCAGGTAGATCATCCACAGCAGCATCCAGGAGACCTTGACCAGCAGCTGCCGTCCGGTCTCCACCGGGGCCCCGGGGACGTTCATGAACGACGCGCGCGCCGCCCCCGCCTCCGGGTGCTCGTCGGCGGGGCGGGTGCGGCGCGGGTCGCTCATACCGGTCATCATGCCTGCCGGGTGTCGCGGCGGTACAGGGCCGCCGCGGCGGTGGCGAACACCACGAGGAAGGCGGCCAGCCCGGCGACGGCGACGGTGTCCAGGGTGTGCCCGGGCCGGGTGAAGGCGGCCAGCCGGTTGTAGAGGTAGACCGGGTCGAAGCGGGCGAACCGTTCCAGCGAACCGCTCACCGGGAACCACGTGCCACCGAACAGGGCCATCGCCATGTAGGTGATCATCACGATGGTCTGCACCGAGTCCGGCGCGGCCGCGTAGCCGAGCGCCACCCCGAGCGCGGCGAAGACGAAGCTGCCCAGCCAGAGCGCGGCCGCCAGCCCGGCCCACTGCCCCGGGTCCAGCGGGACGCCCTGGCTCGCGCCGACCGCGAAGACCACCAGGATCGCGGGCAGCGTGGTCACCGCGCTCGCCGCGATCTTGCCGAGGGTGTACGCCCGGCCGGGCAGCGCGGTCAGCCGCAGCTGGCGCACCCAGCCGCTCCTGCGCTCCAGCGAGATCCGCTGCGCGCTGCCGGTCAGCACCGCGCCGACCGCGCCGAAGGTGGCCATCGAGACCATGAAGTACGTCTTCACCGGCAGGCCTCCGGCGAGGTCGCTGCCGCCGTAGGCGTGGATGAAGAAGACGTACATCAGCGCCGGGTAGGCGATGGTGAAGAGCAGGTAGCGGCGGTTGCGCAGGGTCCGCAGGATCTCCAGCCGGATCAGGGTGGTCATCGCGCACGCTCCAGAGCGGACTCGGCGTTCCCGGCGGGCCGGGCGGACTCGGCGGACCGGGCCGGACCGGCGGCGTCCTGCTCGCCGGTGATGGCCAGGAAGGCCTGCTCCAGGCCCAGCCCGGTGACCTCCAGGCCGCGCGGGTACAGGCCCGCCCGGTAGAGGGCGGCGACGGCGGCGTCCGCGTCGGCGGTGCGGATCCGCACCGTCCGCACGCCGGGCACGCGGGCCGTGAGCTCCAGCCCCTGGACGCCGGGCAGCCGGCGCAGCGGGGCCTCGTCGAACGGGCCGTCCGCCTCGTGCAGCTCGAAGGTGACCCGGCGGGCACCGGCCCGGGCCTTGATCTCCGCGGAGCTGCCGTCGGCGATCAGCCGGCCGCGGTGCAGGACGAGGACGCGGTCGGCGATCGAGTCCGCCTCCTCCAGGTAGTGGGTGGCGAACAGCACGGTGCGCCCGGCGTCGGCCTGCGCCCGCATGCTCGCCCAGAAGGCCTGCCGGACGGAAACGTCCATGCCGGTGGTCGGTTCGTCCAGGACGATGAGGTCGTTGGCGCCCGCGACGGCGAGCGCGAAGCGGACCCGCTGCTCCTGGCCGCCGGAGAGCCGGTCGACCCGGCGCTCGGCGAGTCCGGTGATGCCCGCGTCGGCGAGCACCTCGGCGACCGCCCGGCCGCGCGGGTGCACGTCGCAGGCGAGCCGGACCAGTTCGCGGACCTTGACGTCGGCCATCAGGCCGCCGCTCTGCAGCATCGCGCCGACCCGTCCGGCCGTGATCGCGGCGCGCGGGGCGCCGCCGAACAGCGTGACGCTGCCGCGGTCGGGCTCGCGCAGGCCGAGCAGCAGGTCGAGGCTGCTGGACTTGCCGGCCCCGTTCGGGCCGAGCAGGGCGACCGTCTCGCCCGGCCGCAGGACGAGGTCGAGGCCGTCCACGGCCCGTACCCGCCCGTAACTCTTGCTGACGCCCCGGAAGGCGGCGACTTCTCCCGCGCCCATGGCCCGGTCCTCCCTGCTGGTGCCGTGCTTGCCCCCTCAGGGTCCCGCCGGGCCGGGGTGCGGCGGCAGTGGCCGCCGTCGTGCCTTCGGCATGACATCCGTCATGCCGACGGCACGACCCCGCTCACGGCCCCGGGCGGTCCGGCGGCCGTCGGACCCGGCGTCCGTCGGACCCGGCGGCTAGCGTGGAGCACACATCGAGGCCGGACCGGTCGACCCTTAGGGGTGCGCGCGGCCAAGGGGGAGCGGGATGGGTACACCCCGGCACCGCTCGTCCGCGGGCCCGGGTTCCCTGATCCGGCCCCGCTCCCCCTCCCCGGCGCCCGGCCGCTCAGCCGCCGAGCGACTTCTTCACGAAGTCGACCTGGAGCAGCAGCAGGTTCTCCGCGACCTCCTCCTGCGGCGTCATGTGGGTGACGCCGGACAGCGGCAGCACGGTGTGCGGGCGCCCGGCGGCGAGCAGCGCCGAGGACAGCCGCAGGGTGTGCGCGGCCACCACGTTGTCGTCGGCGAGCCCGTGGATGATCATCAGCGGGCGCTCCAGGCCCGCCGCGTAGCCGGTCAGCGAGTTGCCCTCGTACACCTCCGGCACCTCGGCCGGGTGGCCCAGGTAGCGCTCGGTGTAGTGGGTGTCGTACAGCCGCCAGTCGGTGACCGGCGCGCCCGCGACCGCCGCGTGGAAGACGTCCGGGCGGCGCAGCACGGCGAGCGCGGCGAGGTAGCCGCCGTACGACCAGCCGCGGATCGCGACCCGTCCGAGGTCGAGCGGGAACTCCCCGGCGAGCGCCGTCAGCGCGTCCACCTGGTCGTCCAGGGTGGCCCCGGCGAAGTCGTGGTGGATCGACTTCTCCCAGGCCGGCCCGCGCCCGGGGGTGCCCCGGCCGTCGGCGACGACGACCGCGAAGCCCTGGTCGGCGAACCACTGGGAGGTGAGGTGCGGGTTGTGGGCCTGGACGACGCGCTGGCCGTGCGGGCCGCCGTAGGGGTCCATCAGGACGGGCAGCAGGCCGTCCCGCTCGCGGTCGTAGCCGGTGGGCAGGAAGACCGCGGCGGGGATGCGCCGCTCGCCGGCGAAGCGGAACACCGGACGGGCGGTGATCACCGGGGTCTCGGCGTGCGAGGCGATGACGGCGACATCGTCCACCACCACGCCCTCCGGGAGGTCCCGGGCGACCTGCACCAGGGTGCCGGGCACATCCGGCTCGGCGGTGGCCCGCACGGTGATGCCGGCCGCGTGCACGGCGGTGGTGACGGAGGTGAAGGGGCGGCCGTTGGCGGACTCCCAGGCCAGCCGCTTGCCGTCGTGGCTGATCCGGCCGACGGCGATCCAGCCGGGCTCGGGGTCGGTCTCGGCGGCGCCGCCGGAGGCGGTGAAGAAGACCTCGTCGGCGGTGACCGCGACCACCGAGCGCAGGTGCAGGTCGGGTCCGGTGACGGTGTGGTCGCCGATCACCAGCGCCCGCGCGCCGGACTCGTCGGAGATCCGCACCAGCCTGCCGTCCGGGCTCCAGGCCGGGACGCCCTGGAACAGCTCCAGCCAGACGTCGTCGCGCTCCTCGTGCAGCACCTCGGTGGCGCCGGTGGCGACGTCCAGGCCGAGGGTCCGCTGGACGCGCTGGTCGCGGGACTGGACGAGCAGCAGCGGCACGCCGTTCCTGGACCAGTGCACCCGGGCCAGGTAGGGGAAGGCCGCGCGGTCCCAGACCACCTCGGTACGGGTGCCGTCCAGGCCGAGCAGCCAGAGGCCGACCTCGGCGTCGGCGGTGCCGGCGGCCGGGTAGGCGATCTCGGCGGGCTCGCGGTCCGGATTGGCCGGGTCGGCGATCCACCAGCGGTTGACCGGGGTGTCGTCGGCCCGCTCGACGAGCAGCCGGTCGCTGTCCGGGGACCACCAGTGGCCCCGGTCGCGGCCCATCTCCTCCTGGGCGATGAACTCGGCCTGGCCCCACGTCACGTTCGGCCCGTCGGGCCGGGCGAGGGCGCGGTCGCCGGTGCCGTCGACGCGGGTGAGCCGCAGCTCGCCGGAGGTGGTGGCGTACGCGACGTGGGTGCCGTCCGGGGACAGGCGCGGGTCGAGCAGCGGGCCCTCGGCGGGCAGTTCGGTGGCGGTGCCGGCGACCAGGTCGGCGACGAACAGCCGGCCGGAGAGGGCGAAGGCGGCGAGCCGGCCGGCGCCGTCCAGGGCGTAGCCGACGATGCCGGCCGAACCCTCGCGGCTGCGTTCGCGGCGGGCCCGCTCGGCCGGGGAGAGGTCCTCCTCGCCGCCGCCGAGCAGGGCGGCCGGGTCGGCGGCGATCCGCTCCTCGCCGGTGGCGGTGTCGAGGGTCCAGAGCAGGTTGGCACGGTCACTGCCGGAGGCCGACCGCAGGAAGACGACCCGGGACCCGTCGGGTGCGACGGAGAACGACCGGGGGGCGCCGACGGTGTAGCGCAGGGTGCGCGCGTACTGCCTCGGGAAGGTGTCCGCTGAGGTGTGGGTGGTCATGGCACCAGACCCTACGACCCGGGGTCGGCCGATGGTGATCACTCGTTCGGAGCATCGGCCCCAAGTACGCCCGGAAGGGTCCCGCACCCCCTCCGACCGGCCCATGCGCCCCATGAGTGCCACCATGCCCCGGGGTGTGCGGACTCACCCAGCGTCATGATTCCCTCACTCTTCGGGTATGACTGGTGCACGAGTGCTCCAGGCCCCGAGGAGTGTGAGCCGCCATGGCCCTGTCCATCTCCGCCGCCATGCTGATGCTGGTCATCGTGGTGGTGCTGATCCGCCGCTCCGGTCTGAAGCTGGCGCACGCGATCGTCTGCGCGCTGCTCGGCTTCTACCTGGCGTCCAGTTCCATCGCCCCCTCGATCAGCCAGGTCACCAGCAACCTCGCCGGGATGATCAACGGCCTGCGGCTCTGACCCGACGCGTGCGGTCACCGGGCCGGCGCCCCGGTCGTTAGGCTTCCTCCCATGACCTCGACCTCCGGCCGCCGCCTGCTCCTGGTGCACGCGCACCCCGACGACGAGTCGATCAACAACGGCGCGACGATGGCCCGGTACGCCGCCGAGGGCGCCCACGTCACCCTGGTGACCTGCACCCTCGGCGAGGGCGGCGAGGTGATCCCGCCGGAGCTGGCCCATCTGACGGCGGACCGGGACGACCGGCTCGGCGCGTACCGGATCGGCGAACTGACGGAGGCGATGGCGGCGCTCGGGGTCACCGACGTCCGCTTCCTGGGCGGCCCGGGGCGCTACCGCGACTCCGGGATGATGGGCGTGCCCGACAACGACGTGCCCGGCTGCTTCTGGCGGGCCGACGTCGACGAGGCGGCCGGCCGGCTGGTGGCGGTGGTCCGCGAGGTGCGCCCACAGGTGCTGGTCACCTACGACGAGCAGGGCGGCTACGGCCACCCCGACCACATCCAGGCGCACCGGGTCGCGATGCGCGCCCACGAGCTGGCGGCCGACCCGGCGTACCGGCCCGAGCTGGGCCCGGCCTGGCGGATCGCCAAGGTGTACTGGAACCGGGTGCCCCGGTCGGTGCTCGAACGGGCCCTCGCCGAGACCGCCGAGAAGGCGCCGTTCCCGGGCGTGGCCGCACCCGCGGACGTGCCCGGAGTAGTGGACGACGCGGTGGTCACCACGGCCCTGGACGGCGCCGCGTACGCCGGCCGCAAGGCCGCCGCGATGGCCGCGCACGCCACCCAGATCACCGTGGACCCCAGCGGCGCGTTCTTCGCCCTCTCCAACCACCTGGGCCAGCCGCTGCTCGTCACCGAGTACTACCAACTGGTGCGCGGCCAGGCCGGGCCGCGGCTGCCGGAGGACGACCTGTTCGCCGGCCTGGACCTCTCCCCCGCGCCCGCCGCGGCCCCCGAGGAGCGTGCCCGATGACCCCGCCCGCCCCCGCCCGGCCCGCCCGCCGTTCGATCCCGGCGACCGTCCTCGGCACCCGCGAGGAGCGGCTGAAGGAGTCCCAGCCCCCGCGCGGAGCACGGATCGCGGCCTATGTCCTGCTCTTCCCGCTGGGCTTCGCGGTGTCGGTGTGCGGAGCATTCGTGCAGGCTCTGTGGCCACCCGTGGGAGTCCTGCTGGCGCTCGCCGCCACCGCCGCGACCTTCTACGGCGGCCTGCGGGTGACCGGCACCCGGCTCGGCGCGGGCGTCCCGGCAGGCGGCTGGTTCCTGGCGCTGCTGCTGGTGATGGTCCCCCGCCCGGAGGGGGACAACGTGCTCTGGACCAACGCCACCTCGCTCGCCTGGCTGTTCACCGGCTCGATCCTCGGCGTGATCTGCGCCACCCTGCCGACCCGGACCGGCTGGTTCCCCGGTGTGCCGGGCCCACCCCGCTGACCCGGGCGGCCACCCGCGTACGGTGGCCGGTACGACGGGCAGTCAGCACCGCCCGGTCGTACTCTCATACCGGAGGAACCGGACGTATCGGGATCCCTCCGAACCGGTTCACCGGCCGGTTCTTCCCAGTATGGTGGTGCCGCAGAACGCCGTACCCGACGCCGCCCGCCAGGTCCGGCGCCGACGACCGCGGTCGCGCCGCACGGCCCGGCCCGCGAACCCGGAGCAGAGCAGCATTGAGCAGCCGCGAATCTGACAACGCCCACCCGACGCCTCGGCGCACGGGCCCGGACGCCTACCCGTCGGGCACCCCGCCCTACGGCACACCGGGCTTCCCCGGCGGCGACCGCACGGGCGGCGCCGGCGCCGCCAAGGGCTCGGTTCCGGAGGGCGAGGACGAGGGCCCGAAGACCGAGACCACCCTCACCACCCGGGTGCGGATCAACATCCCGGGCTCGCGCCCGATCCCGCCGGTGGTGGTCCGCAGCACCGTCAAGAACGAGGACGGCGGCGGCGAGGACGCCCCGGCGCCCGCCCCCGAGCCGGCCGGCCCCCGGCACCGCTCCGCCGCGCCCGCCTCCCCGGTGCTCGGCGTGATGGACGGCGGCGGCCGCGGGGCCACCCCGCCCGACCTGCCGCCGGAGTGGCAGATCCCGCCGGCCACCTCCGAGGCCGAGTCCACCGGCGCGTGGTTCCGCCCGCGGCAGAAGAAGGCCCCGGCCGCCGAGGCCACCGCCCCGGCCCCGGCGACCGCCGCCGCGGCCGCCACCGCCGGGCCCGCCGCCGCGCCCGCCGCACCTCCCGTCCGGGCCAACGGCGCCCGCCCGCAGAACGGCCCCCGGAACGGGCGGCCGCAGGCCGAACGCCCCGCCGCGCCCCGCGCGAACGGCCCCACGGTGCCCGCCCAGGCCCAGGCCCCCGCGCCGCACCCGAACGGCGTGCCCGCCGCCCCGTACGCCGCCGCCCCGCAGCCGCCCGCCGACGAGGCCGGCGTCTACGCCAACCCCGCCGAGCTGTTCGCCGCGTCGGCCCCGGCCGGCCCGTACGCACCCGCCGACCCGTTCGGCGGCGCGCCGTCCCAGGCCCCCGGCGGGCCCGGCGCGCCGAGCCCCGAGGACACCTCGGTCGACGGCTTCACCCCGATCCGCGACGACGCCCCGGCCGCCCCCATATCCGGCGCGCCCGCCGGCCCGGCCGCCCCCGGCGGCGCCCCGCAGCCCGGTCTCTTCCCGGGCGCCCCGGCCGGCGCCGATCCGTTCGCCGCCCAGCGCCCGCCCGCCGTCGGCGCCAACGGCGCCCCGGCCCCCGGCGGCCTCTTCCCCGGGGCCCCCGGCCGCCAGGGCGAGCCCGCCGCCGACCCCTTCGGGACCACCCTCCCGCACCCCGAGGGCGCACCCGCCGCCCCGGCCCCCGGCGCTCCGGCGGCCGCCCCCGCACCCGCCGCGGACGGCCCGTCCGGCCCGAAGCCGGCCCCCGCCGCCGCCAAGCCCGCCCCCAAGCCCCGGCCGAGCGCCGCCAAGAAGCTGGTCAAGCTCGCCACCTACGCCGTCGCCGGCGTGGGCTTCCTCGGCGCCGCCGCCTACGGCACCGGGCTGATGCTGAACCAGTCCGACGTCCCCAAGGGCACCGTGGTGCTCGGCACGGACATCGGCGGCAGCAGCCGGGACCAGGCCATCCACCAGCTCGACGAGAGCGTCGGCAAGGCCGGCCAGCAGCCGGTCAAGCTGAAGGTCGGCGAGCAGACCATGGACCTCGACCCGGTCGCCGCCGGGCTCGCCTTCGACACCACGGCCACCGTGGACAAGCTCGCCCAGCACTCCTACAACCCGCTGGACGTCCTCAAGTCGCTCAAGGGCGACGAGAAGGCCGTGCCGCCCGAGGTCAAGGTCGACCGGGCCAAGCTGAAGTCCGCACTGGACGCGCTGGCCGGCGGCACCGGACAGGGCCTCCAGGAGGGCTACGTCAAGTTCGCCGAGAACGGCGAGACCGTCGTCGTCCCCGGCAGGGCCGGCCAGGCGGTGGACTCCGCCTCCGCCGTGGACCTGGTCGACGCGGCCTACCGCGACCGCGCCGCCGGCAAGGCCGAGCAGCCCGTCGCCCTGGCGGTGACCGCCGCCCAGCCGAAGACCTCCGCGCAGGCCCTCCAGGGCGCCGCGGACACCCTCGGCAAGTCGGCGATGAACGGCCAGATCCACATCGTGGCCGGGACCAAGAAGTTCGACTTCGGCCCGAAGACCGCCGCGGTGGCGCTCACCCTGGTCCCGGACGCCAACGGCAAGTTCGTGCCCAAGTGGGACCTCGACGCGCTCAACCGCCAGCTGGTCGCCGGCGGCTTCGACAAGGTGAAGACGAAGAAGAACGGCCAGCTCGTCCCGATCACCCCGCAGGACGTCGCGGACCAGATCACCGCGCTGCTGGACAAGACCGGCGACCGGGACCGCACCTACAAGTTCCCGGCCTGACCGAACCGTTATCGAGGGGCGGGCCCCGATCCGGGCCCGCCCCTCGACAACCCCGCACCCGGTCAGCAAGATGTGTCGCCTGTCGTCCGCCGCATCCGCCCCGGGAGAACCACCATGGGCCGCCACCTGTACCGCCGCACGGCCCTGCTCGCCGGCCTCACCGCGCTCTCGCTCTCGCTGACGCTCTGTTCCTGCGCCCCCGGCAGCGGCTCCGGCGCCGGGGCCCGCGGTCTGCCGAGCGCGGTCGAGAGCCCCAAGCTCACCGCCGTCGACATCAACCCGCACGACCGCGCCGAGCTGCGCCAGGGCGGCACCCTGCGGATGGCGATCCCCCAGTACTCCACCCAGTGGTCGCCGATCCAGACCGACGGCGGCGAGAGCTCCACCATCGCCGTCACGAAGCCGCTGCTGCCGACCTTCTTCCGCTCCGACGCGGCCGGCACCCAGACCCCCAACCCGGCCTATCTGCAGGACGCGCACGCCGAGCAGCGGGACGGCCGGCAGGTCGTGGTCTGGACGCTGAACCCCAAGGCCCGCTGGTCCGACGGCACGCCGATCACCTGGCGCGACATCGAGGCCAACTGGCGGGCGCTGAACGGCAAGGACCCGGCGTACCGGGCGGCCAGCAGCACCGGCTTCGAGCAGGTCTCCTCCGTCGAGCGCGGCAAGGACGACCACCAGGCCGTGATGGTCTTCGAGCGGCCGTACTCCGAGTGGCAGTCGATGTTCAACGGCGCCGCCAACGCCCCGCTGCTGCCGGCTTCCAAGGTCGCCACCCCCGAGCTGTTCAACACCGCCTACGTGGACGCGATCCCGGTCACCGCGGGCCCGTTCAAGGTGGAGCGGATGGACCGGGCCGCGCAGACCGTCACCCTGGTCGCCGACCCGGCCTGGTGGGGCGACCGACCGCTGCTGGACCGGATCGTCTTCCGCGCCATGGTGCCCAACACGATGGCCGCCGCCTTCACCAAGGGCGAACTCGACCTGTTCAACAACGGCCCGGACGTGGCCGGCTACCAGCTGATCCGCGGCACCCCGGGCGCCGCCGTGCGGCGGGCCGGCGGCCCCGACTTCCGGCAGTTCACCCTGAACAGCCGCAGCCCCGCGCTCACCGACCCGGTCGTGCGCCAGGCGCTCTTCCAGGCGATCAACCGGGACACCATCACCCGTTCCGACCTCGCCGGGCTGGACTGGCCCACGGTCACCCTCAACAACCACCTGCTGGTGGCCAACCAGAACGCCTACCGGGACAACTCCCTCGGCCTCAGCCGCTACGACCCGGCCGAGGCGGCCCGCAAGCTCGACGGGGCCGGCTGGAAGCTCGACGGCGACGTCCGCCGCAAGGACGGCAAGGAGCTCAACCTGCGGATGGTCATCCCGGCCGGCGTCACCCAGGCCCAGAACGAGGCCACCGTCACCACCGGCATGCTCAAGGAGGTCGGGGTGAAGGTCACCACGGTCACCGCCAGCCCCAACGAGTACTTCGACAAGTACGTCAACCGGCGGGACTTCGACATCGCCGCCTACTCGCTGTTCGGCACGCCGTTCCCGGCCAGCGGCAACCGGACCAACTTCGCCACCAACGGCGGCACCAACCACTCCCAGGCGGGCAGCCCGGCGGTGGACGCCGCCTTCGACCGGGCGGCCGCCGCGACCGACGCGGCCGGCGCCTTCGAGGCCATCAACCAGGCCGACGGCGAGCTGTGGAAGGTGGCCGGGATGCTGCCGCTCTACCAGCGCCCGCAGCTGTTCGGCGCCCGCGCCGGCCTCGCCAACATCGGCGCCCAGGGGCTGTCCGACATCGTGTGGGAGAACGTCGGCTACCAGAAGTGACGTTTCCGCCGTGCCTCCACCGCACGGCCGGGGCCCCGGAGTCCGGCCGGACTCCGGGGCCCCGGGCCCGCTCGGACGCGCTCAGCCCGAGCCGATCACGTCCCGCACCTCCGCGAAGTGACAGGCCGACTCGTGCGCGGCCGGTCCGCTCAGCACCTCGGGCACCGCGAGCAGCGGGACCTCGGTCGCGCAGCGCTCCTCGGCCTTCCAGCAGCGGGTGCGGAAGCGGCAGCCGGACGGCGGGTTGGCCGGCGAGGGGATGTCACCGGTGAGCAGGATCCGCTCCCGGCCCTCGCGCCCGGTCGGGTCGGGCACCGGGACGGCGGACAGCAGCGCCTGGGTGTACGGGTGGGTCGGGTGGGAGTAGATCTCCTCCTCCGTGCCGATCTCGACCATCGTGCCGAGGTACATCACGCCGACCCGGTCGGAGATGTGCCGCACGATCGAGAGGTCGTGGGCGATGAACATGTAGGACAGCCGGAAGTCGTTCTGGAGCTGCTCCAGCAGGTTGATCACCTGGGCCTGCACCGAGACGTCCAGCGCGGAGACCGGCTCGTCGCAGATGATGATCTCCGGCTTGAGCGCGAGGCCGCGGGCGATGCCGATGCGCTGGCGCTGGCCGCCGGAGAACTGGTGCGGGTAGCGGTTGATGTACTCCGGGTTGAGGCCGACGACGTCCAGCAGGTCCTGGACGGCCCTGCGGCGGTCGCCCTTGGGAGCCACCTCGGGGTGGATCTCGAAGGGCTCGCCGATGATGTCGCCGACCGTCATCCGGGGATTCAGCGAGGTGTACGGGTCCTGGAACACCATCTGGATGTTCCGCCGCACCGCCTTCAGCCCGGCCCCGGAGAGCCGGGTGATGTCCTCGCCCTTGAACCGCACCTGGCCCGCGGTGGCCTTCTCCAGGTGCATCAGCACCTTGGCCAGGGTGGACTTGCCGCAGCCGGACTCACCGACGATCCCGAGCGTCTCGCCCTTCGCCAGGTCGAAGGAGACGCCGTCCACCGCCCGGACCGCGCCGACCTGCTTCTTGAAGACGATGCCCTGGGTCAGCGGGTAGTGCTTGACCAGGTCCCTGACCTCCAGGATGGGCTCAGCCATGGAGGGTCTCCTTCCAGAAGTGGCACGCGCTCCGGCGGCCCGGCAGGTCGGCTCCCTGGGCGTCCAGCACCGCCGTCAGGCGCGGGAGTTCGGTGCGGCAGACGTCCCGGGCCCGGTCGCAGCGGGGGTTGAACGCACAGCCGTCCGGGATCCGCAGCAGGCTCGGCGGCAGGCCCTGGATGGCGTAGAGGTTCTGGCCCTTCTGGTCCAGCCGGGGGATCGAGTTGAGCAGGCCCCGGGTGTACGGGTGGGCCGGCCGTGCGTACAGCTCGTGCACGGGCGCCGTCTCCACGATCCGGCCCGCGTACATCACCGCGATCTTGTCGGCGACATCCGCGACCACGCCCAGGTCGTGGGTGATCAGGATCAGGCCCATGTTGAACTCGGCCTGGAGCTCGGCCAGCAGGTCCATCACCTGGGCCTGGACGGTGACGTCCAGCGCCGTCGTCGGCTCGTCCGCGATGATCAGGTCCGGCTCCAGCGCCAGCGCCATGGCGATCATGATGCGCTGGCGCATGCCGCCGGAGAACTGGTGCGGGTAATCGTTGACCCGCTGCCGGGCGGCGGGGATGCGCACCCGCTCCATCAGCTCGACGGCCTTCTCCTTGGCCTCCTTGCGGCCGGCGCCCTGGTGCACCCGGAACATCTCGCCGAGCTGGTAGCCGACGCTGAGCACCGGGTTGAGCGAGGAGAGCGCGTCCTGGAAGATCATCGCGATCTTCCGCCCGCGCACCGCCCGGCGAGCCTTGGGGGTCATGGTCAGCAGATCCTGGCCGCGGAACCGGATCGAGCCCGCGGTGATCCGCCCCGGCGGCATGTCGAGGATGCCCATGATCGCCTGCGCGGTCACCGACTTGCCGGAGCCGGACTCGCCGAGCACCGCCAGCGTCTCCCCCGCCGACACCGAGTAGCTCACCCCGTTGACGGCCTTGGCGACGCCGTCCCGGGTGTGGAACTCGATGTGCAGGTCGTCGACCTCCAGCAACGGGGTCCCGGGCGCCAGGCTCTCCCGGCGCGCTCCCAGCACCTCCACCGCGTCCCGGCCCGCGCCGTCCTTCGCCGGTTCGGTCATGTCAGTCATGGTCCGCGGCCCTCCTCAGCGCAGCTTCGGGTCGAGGGCGTCGCGCACCGCGTCGCCGAGCATGATGAACGCCAGCACCGTGACGCTCAGCACGGCGGCCGGGAAGAGCAGCACGTGCGGGGCGTTCAGGAAGCGGGCCTGGGCGTCACTGATCATCAGGCCCCAGGAGATCGCCGGGGACTGGATGCCGATGCCCAGGTAGGACAGCGCGGCCTCGGCGCCGATGTAGACGCCCAGGTTGATGGTGGAGACCACGATCACCGGGGCGACGGCGTTCGGCAGGATGTGCCGGCTGACGATCCGCCCGGTGCCGGCGCCCAGCGCCCGGGCCGCCACGACGTAGTCGTTGTGCTTGTTGGCCAGGACCGCCGAGCGCATCAGCCGGTAGATCTGCGGCCAGCCGAGCACGGCCATCACCGCGGAGACCGTCCAGGCGTTGCCCTTGCCCCAGGTCGACATGATCAGCATGCCGCCGAGCAGCAGCGGGATGGCGAAGAAGATCTCGGTCACGCGGGACAGCACGCTGTCGCCGAAGCCGCCGATCCAGCCCGCCCACAGGCCCAGGACGCCGCCGACCAGGACCACCAGGGTGGTGGTCACCAGACCGACGATGATCGAGTTCCGGGCGCCCCAGATGGTCCGGGTGTAGATGTCGCAGCCCTGGACGTCGAAGCCGAACCAGTGGTCGCCGCTGGGCCGCTTCAGCGAGTCCACCAGGTTGCAGAAGCCGCCGGACCTCGGGTCCGCGTCGGTGAACAGCCCGGGGGCGACGGCGAGCACCACCATGAACAGCACCAGGAACCCGCCGATCAGGAACAGCGGGTTGCGGCGCAGGTCCGCCCAGGCGTCGCTCCAGAGGCTGGCGACCCGCTCGCCGCCCGTGCCGTCCTTGCCGCCCTTGCCCGCGGCCGGCCCGGCGCCGCGCTGCCCGGGGACCGCCGCACTCGTGTTCTCGCTCTTCGTCGGCTCACTCATAGCGGATCCTCGGGTCCAGGACGGCGTACAGCAGGTCGACCACCAGGTTGGCGAACAGGTAGACCATCACCAGGGCGCTCACGATGCCCACGACGATGGTGCGTTCCCGCAGGTAGACGGACTGGAACAGCTGGTGTCCGACGCCGGGGATGTTGAAGATGCCCTCGGTGATCACCGCACCGCCCATCAGGCCGCCGAGGTCCATGCCCAGGAAGGTGACGATCGGGATCAGCGCGTTGCGCAGCCCGTGCCGGACCACCACCCGCAGCGGGCTGAGGCCCTTGGCCACCGCCGTCCGGACGTAGTCCGCCCGCATGACCTCGATCAGGCTGGTCCGGGTGAGCCGGGCCACGTACGCCAGGGAGGTCGAGGCGAGGACGTAGCCGGGCAGCAGGTAGGACCGGAACCCGGCGTCCTCGTTGAAGGAGACCGGGAAGAAGTCGATGCCGTAGTCGGTGTTGAGCTTCACCCCGAGGAGCAGCTGGAGCACGAAGCCGATCACGAAGACCGGGATCGAGATGACCATCAGGGTCGAGATCAGCACCACGTTGTCGATGAACCTGCCGCGCCGCAGGGCGGCGACCACGCCGGCGGTGACACCCACCACCATCTCGATCGCCAGCGCGGTGAGCGCCAGGTTGATGGTGTACGGGAAGGCGCGCTGCATCACGTCGACGACCTGGTTGCCGCGGTAGTCCTCACCGAAGTCGCCCTTGAACAGGCCGGTCAGGTAGTCCCAGTACTGGATGAAGAACGGGTCGTCCAGGTGGTACCGGTCGCGGAGGACCTGGACGACCGCGGGGTCCTGCCGCTTCTCACCGGCCAGTGCCGTGATGGGGTCGCCAGGCAGCAGGAAGACCAGTGCGTAGATCAGGAATGTCGCGCCGAGGATCACAGGTATGGCCTGGATGATCCGGCGGACCACATAGCGGCCCATGCGGTCTCCTCGTGGTGGGGGCACGCCGGAGCCGGGCGGCGCGGGGGTTGCCCGCGCCGCCCGTCAGGACGCGCCGGTCGGGCTGGGGGGCGGTCAGGCCAGCTCGACGTTGGCCAGGTCGATGCGGTTCTGGGCGTCCACGACCACGTTCTTGACGGTCTTGGTGTAGGCCGCGGAGGTCATGTACGTGTAGACCGGGATGTACGGCAGGTCCTGGATCAGGATGTCGTCGGCCTGCTGGTACAGCTTCAGGCCCTCCTCCAGGCTCTTCGCCTGGTCGGCCTGGGCGAGCACCGACTCGAACTTCTCGTTGACGTAGCCGCCGTAGTTGGAGCCGGTCTCGATCGCGACCTTGGAGAAGATCGGCCGCAGGTAGTCCTCCATCGACGGGTAGTCCATCTGCCAGGCCATCCGGAAGGCGCCGGAGAACTGCTTCTCGCCCAGCGAGTCCAGGATCTTGCCGAACTTCTCGAACGGCTTGAAGGTGACCTCGACGCCGAGGTTCTTCTTCAGCTGGTTGCCGACCGCCTCGATCCACTCCTTGTGGCCGCCGTCGGCGTTGTAGCCCAGCTCGATGGTGTTGTTCGGGACCCCGCCGGCGGCGTCGAACAGCTGCTTGGCCTTGGCCGGGTCGTACTTGGCCGCGTCGCCCATGGCGCCCTTGCGGTAACCCGGGACGATCGGGCTGATGAAGTCGTCGGCCGGGATGCGGGTGCCCGAGAAGATCCGCTCGGTGATCGCCCCGCGGTCGATCGCCATGGAGATCGCCTTGCGGATCTCCGGCTTGCCGTACGCGGCCGGGTTGGTGGCGATCGGGAATCCGATGAAGCCGACGCCCGACTCCGGCTTGTAGATGTAGCGGTCGCCGAACTCGTTCTTGACCGTGCCCATGGCCGAGATCGGGAGCTTGTTCGTGATCTGGATGTTGTTGGCCCGCAGGTCGTTGTAGGCCGTTTCCAGCTTGTCGTAAATCTTGAACGTGACGGAATCCAGCTTGGCCTTTCCGGCCGACTCCGGGAAATTCTCGTAGCGCTTGATCTTGATCTGCTGGTTGTGCTCCCACTTCCCGTCCATCTGGAACGGGCCGTTGCCGATCGGGGCGTCCTCGAAGGCCTTGCGGTCCTGGAAGAAGGCCTTCGGCAGCGGGTAGAAGGCGTTGTAGCCGAGCATGACCTTGAACTGCGAGAACGGCGCACTCAGGGTGACCGTGAAGGTCTTGTCGTCGACGACCTTGAGGCCCTTGAGCTTGTCGGTGGCCGGCTTCTTGTCCTTGCCCGGGGCCAGCTCCTCGGCGCCCTCGATCTTGGAGAAGAAGGGCAGGCCCTCGGCGGCGTTGTCCTGGTTGGCGCCCCAGTTCCAGGCGTCCACGAAGGACTGGGCGGTGACCGGCTCGCCGTTGTGGAAGGTGAAGCCGTCCTTCAGCTTGATCGTCCAGACCTTGCTGTCCGGGGAGTCGATCGACTCGGCGACGCGCAGCTTCGGCTCGTTGGTCTGCCGGTCGTACTCCACCAGGCCGGCGAAGACCTGCGCCAGGACCTGGGCGCCCTCGGACTCCGCGGTGTTCTGCGGGACCAGCCCGTGTTGCGGCTCACCCGACTGGATGCTGATCGAGCCGCCCTTCTTGCCCGGCCCGTTCGCCCCGTCGGAGGACTTCTTGTCACTGCCGGTGCTGCAGGCGGAGATCGCGAGCGCGGTGCACGCCGCCAGCGCGGTCCAGCGCATCGTCTTGGTGAGCCTCATTCAACTGCTCCTCGTTTTAGGGGCTTACGAACGAACGGCGCCCCGCCGCCCGGTGTGCCGGGCACGGCGGGGGTCGACATCTCAGGGCCGATCCGCACAGCTGGCGAGGTGACCACTGATACGCGCAGAGCAACTATCGATCAACCGACCCCTTCGGTGGAATCGCCGTCACATCTCTTTTCAATTACGGGCCGGGACCAAGCCGTGACAATACTCGGCAAATTCCGCCATACCGCGCCCGGAATTGACGGCTCCGCTTTCCGGATAACGGACCCGAGATGCCGGTATTCGAATATTTACGAAGCGTGACGGGTTATTCCGGCGCCCGCCCGGCCCGGGCCGGCGAAATTCCCGCAGGTCGGCGGGTGGACAAACACGGGAGCGCGCCCTCCGGGAGGAGGACGCGCTCCGTGCCGGGGCCTGGCCCCGGTGTCAACCGCTTTCCGGACCGCCCCGCTCCCCCGGGCCGGGCCCGGTCCGGTCGAGCCCGGCCGGGCCGCGCTCGGCCGCGAAGTGGCAGGCCGACTCATGGGCGGCGGGCCCGCTCAGCCAGCCCGGCACCGCCAGCAGCGGGACCTCCACCGCGCACTTCTCCTGCGCCTTCCAGCACCGGGTGCGGAAGCGGCAGCCGGACGGCGGATTGGCCGGCGAGGGCACGTCGCCGGCCAGCACGATCCGGTCCCGGCTCTCGCGTGCCGTCGGGTCGGGCACCGGGACGGCGGACAGCAGCGCCTGGGTGTACGGGTGGGTGGCGTGGTCGTAGATCTCCCGGTCGCTGCCGATCTCCACCAGTTTGCCGAGGTACATCACGCCGACCCGGTCGGAGATGTGCCGCACGATGGAGAGGTCGTGGGCGATGAACATGTACGAGAGGTTGAACTCGTTCTGGAGCTGCTCCAGCAGGTTGATCACCTGCGCCTGCACCGAGACGTCCAGCGCGGAGACCGGCTCGTCGCAGATGATGATCTCGGGCTTGAGCGCGAGGCCGCGGGCGATGCCGATGCGCTGGCGCTGGCCGCCGGAGAACTGGTGCGGGTACCGGTTGATGTACTCCGGGTTGAGGCCGACGACGTCCAGCAGGTCCTGGACGGCCCTGCGGCGGTCGCCCTTGGGAGCCACCTCGGGGTGGATCTCGAAGGGCTCGCCGATGATGTCGCCGACCGTCATCCGCGGGTTGAGCGAGGTGTACGGGTCCTGGAACACCATCTGGATGTTCCGCCGCACCGCCTTCAGCCCGGCCCCGGAGAGCCGCGAGATCTCCTCGCCCTTGTAGCGCACCGAGCCGCCGGTGGCCGGCTCCAGGTTCATCAGCACCTTGGCCAGGGTCGACTTGCCGCAGCCGGACTCACCGACGATCCCGAGCGTCTCGCCCTGCATGAGGTCGAAGGAGACCCCGTCGACCGCCTTCACCGCGCCGACCTGCTTCTTGAAGAGCACGCCCCTGGTCAGCGGGAAGTGCTTGACCAGGTCGCGGACTTCGAGGATCGGCTCGCCGCGCGCCACCTCCTGCTCGAAGGCGGCCTCCGCCGGCGACTCGACCGCACCGGTCCCGTCAACGGTCATGGAGCGTCTCCTTCCAGAAGAAGCAGGCACTGCCCCGCCCGGCCAGCTCGGTGCCGTCGTCCTCGGTGACCGGGAACAGCTCCGGCACCTCCCGCCGGCAGATGTCCCGGGCGCGCGGGCAGCGCGGGTTGAACGCGCAGCCCGGCGGGATCCGCAGCAGGTTGGGCGGCAGGCCCTTGATCGCGTACAGCTCCTGGCCCTTCTGGTCCAGCCGGGGGATCGAGTCCAGCAGGCCCCGGGTGTACGGATGGGCCGGCCGTGCGTACAGCTCGTGCACGGGCGCCGTCTCCACGATCCGGCCCGCGTACATCACCGCGATCTTGTCGGCGACGTCCGCGACCACGCCCAGGTCGTGCGTGATGAGGATCAGCCCCATGTGGTACTCGGCCTGGAGCTCCGCGAGCAGGTCCATCACCTGCGCCTGCACCGTGACGTCCAGCGCCGTGGTCGGCTCGTCCGCGATGATCAGGTCCGGCTCCAGCGCCAGCGCCATGGCGATCATGATGCGCTGGCGCATGCCGCCGGAGAACTGGTGCGGATAGTCGTTGACCCGCTGCCCGGCGGCGGGGATGCGCACCCGGTCCATCAGCTCGACGGCCTTCTCCTTCGCCGCCTTGCGCGAACTGCCGTGGTGGGCGCGGAACATCTCCCCCAGCTGGAAGCCCACGGTGAGCACCGGGTTGAGCGAGGAGAGCGCGTCCTGGAAGATCATCGCGATCTTCTGCCCGCGGACCTTGCGCCGGGTCTCCTTGTCCATCTTCAGCATGTCCTGGCCGCGGAAGCGGATCTCGCCCCGGGGGATCCGGGCCGGCGGCATGTCGAGGATGCCCATGATCGCCTGCGCGGTCACCGACTTGCCGGAGCCGGACTCGCCGAGCACCGCCAGCGTTTCCCCCGCCCGGACGCTGTAGTCGACCCCGTTGACCGCCTTCGCCACGCCGTCCCGGGTCACGAACTCGACGTGCAGGTCGCGGACGTCGAGCAGCGGCCCCTGGTAGGGCTCCTCCTGCCGCGCCTTGCCGCTATCGGCTGCTGTGGTCACGATGCGTCCCCTCGCTCATCGCAGCTTCGGGTCGAGGGCGTCGCGCACCGCGTCGCCCAGCATGATGAAGGCCAGCACGGTGATGGAGAGCGCCGCGGCCGGGAAGAACAGGACGAACGGGGCGGTGCGGATCACCTTCTGGGCGGAGGAGATGTCGATGCCCCAGGAGATCGTCGGGTCCTGAAGGCCGATGCCGAGGAAGCTCAGCGTCGCCTCGGTGGCGATGTAGCCGCCCAGCGCGATGGTCGCCACCACGATCACCGGGGCGACCGCGTTCGGCAGGATGTGCCGGAACATCAGCCGGCCGGTCCCGGCGCCGAGCGCCCTGCCGGCCACCACGAAGTCGGACTGCTTGACCGTCAGCACCGCGCCGCGCATCACACGGGCGATCTGGGTCCATCCCAGCACGCCCAGCGCGACGACCACGGTCCACACCGTGCGGGTGGAGAAGGCGTTCAGCAGCACCAGCGCGCCGAGCAGCAGCGGGATGCCGAAGAAGATGTCGATGATCCGGGAGAGCACCGCGTCCACGGTGCCGCCGAAGTAGCCGGCCACCATCCCGGTCAGCCCGCCGAGCAGGGTGACCGTGGCGGTCACGAAGATGCCGACGGTGATCGAGGCCCGCGCCCCGTACACCACCCGGGCGTAGATGGAGCGGCCCTGGCCGTCGTAGCCGAACCAGCCGGCACCGAAGAAGTCGGACCAGTCCGGCCGCCGGAGGTAGTTGTTGACCAGGTCGGCCTTGCGCGGATCGGCGTCGGTGAACGCCCAGGGGAAGATCGCCATCACGATCAGCAGCACGATCAGCACCGCCGAGAGCAGGAAGATCGGCCGCTTGCGGAGGTCCCGCCAGGCGTCGCCCCAGAGGCTGCGGGCCTCTTCCCGCTTCTCCGGGTCGGGCTCGATCAGCGTTTCCTGCTCGACCGCCATGCCCTGTTCGCCGGCGTAGTCCAAGTGGTCCACCCCCGGCTTGGGATGCGGCTCGAAGGAGCTCTCGTCGTGGACGTCAGGCATAGCGGATCCTCGGGTCCAGGACGGCGTAGAGCAGGTCGACGACCAGGGAGGCCACCAGGTAGACGATCACCAGCACGGTGACGATGCCGACCACCGTCGGCCCCTCCTTCTGGTTGATCGCCCGGTAGAGGACGTTGCCGACGCCCTGCACGTTGAAGATGCCCTCGGTGACGATCGCGCCGCCCATCAGCGCGCCGAGGTCGGTGCCGAGGAAGGTGACCACCGGGATCAGCGAGTTGCGCAGCAGATGACGGGAGACGATGGTGCGCCGGGGCAGGCCCTTGGCCACCGCGGTGCGCATGTAGTCGGCCCGCAGGTTCTCGCCGATCGACGTCCGGGTGAGCCGGGCGACGTACGCCAGCGACAGCGAGCCCAGCACGATCGCCGGGAGGATCAGCTGCGAGAGGTCCCTGGAGTCCTGGACGGTCGGGGTGACCCAGCCCAGGTTGGTCGCGAACACGGTCTGCGCGATGTACGCGAGGACGAAGACCGGGATGGAGATCACCAGCAGGGTGAGGATCAGGACCACGGTGTCCTGCGCGCTGCCGCGCTTCAGGCCGGAGACCAGGCCCAGCAGCAGTCCGAAGACCATCTCGAAGACGAAGGCCAGCAGGGCCAGCCGGATGGTGACCGGGAAGGCGTCCGCCATGATGTCGGAGACCGGGCGGCCGGTGAAGCTGGTGCCGAAGTCGCCCTGGAAGAGGTTCCCCATGTAGTGCAGGTACTGCTTCCAGATCGGCTGGTCGAGGTAGTACTTGTGCTTGAGGTTGGCGACCACGGCGGGGTCGGCGGCCTTCTCCCCGAACAGCGCCGCGACCGGGTCACCCGGCAGCGTGTAGACCATCAGGAAGATCAGCAGCGTGGTGCCGAAGAACACCGGGATCATCTGCAGCACCCGCCGCAGCACGTAACTGCCCATCCGAGCCTCCCTCCTGGAGAAGTGGTCGAGTGCCCGGGCCCCGCCCTCCGTGCGGAGGAGGGCGGGGCCTGCGCGGGGCGCCCCGTCAGCCCTTGACCTCGACCTGGGTCCAGGCCGGGTTGCCGAAGGAGTCGAACTTCACGTTCTGGACCCTGGTGGAGTAGCCCGAGTTGGTGCGGTAGTACCAGAGCGGGATGGCCGGCATGCCCTGGGTCAGCACGGCCTCGGCCTGCTGGTAGCCGGTCACCGTGTCGGAGACGCTGGACGCCTCGTCGGCCTGGGTGGCGAGCTGGTCGAACTGCGGGTTGCTGTAGCCGAAGTCGTTGGACGCGGCACCGGTGCGGTACACGTCGGCGAGGAAGTTGGCGTTCAGCGGGTAGTCCTGGACCCAGCCGGTGCGGAAGGCGCCGTTGATCTGGTGGCCGGTGATCGCCGCGCGGGCGGTCTTGAAGTCCGGCTTGGGGTCACCGACGCAGTCCACGCCGGTGTTCTGCCGGATCGAGTTGCAGACCGCGTCGACCCACTCCTTGTGGCCGCCGTCCGCGTTGTAGGTGATGGTCAGCTTGTTGCCGGGGACGCCGCCGCCCTCGGTGATCAGCTGCTTGGCCTTGGCCGGGTCGAACCTGCAGTTGTCCCCGCACTGGCCGTCCTTGTAGCCCTCGACGCCCTCGGCGACCCAGGCGGTGGCCGGCTTGCGCGAGCCCTGGAGCACCGTCTTGGTGATGGTGTCGCGGTCGATCGCCATCGACAGGCCCTGGCGGACCTTGGCCTTCTCCGGGGGCGCCCAGTCGGCCTGGTAGAGCGTGAAGCCGATGTTCTGGATGGCGCCCTGCGGGGCGTCGATCGCCCGGTCGCCGAGGTCGTTCTTGTAGGTGGCCAGCGCCGAGGGCGGCACCTGGTCGATCACGTCCAGGTTGTTGGACTGCAGGTCCGCGTAGGCGGCCTCGGCGGTGTTGTACATCTTGAAGACGATGCCGCCGTTCTTCGGCTTGTCCACGCCCTGGTAGTCCGGGAAGGCCTTGGTGACCACCTGCTGGTTGTGGTCCCAGCTGACGAACTGGTAGGCACCGTTGCCGACCGGCTTCTGCCCGTACCCGGTGGGGTCGTTGAAGAAGCCGTCCGGGAGCGGGGAGAAGGCGATGTAGCCGAGCTTGTACTCGAAGTACGAGACCTTGTGGCTCAGCTTGACGGTGAAGTGCAGGTCGTCCGTGACGGTCAGTCCGGACATCTTGGCCGCGGTCGGCTGCCCGCTCGTCGGGTGGACGTCCTGGTAGCCCTCGATGTCGGAGAACCAGGAGCTGTTGATCTGGTTGTTGGTGCTGGTCGCACCCCAGTTCCAGGCGTCCACGAAGTTCTTGGCGTGCACCGGCGTACCGTCGTGGAACTTCCAGCCGTCCTTCAGGGTGACGTTGAAGGTCTGCGAGTCACTGGTGTCGATCTTGTCCGCGACCTGCATCCGGATCTTCGCGGTCTCGGGGTCGTAGTCGACCAGACCCTTGAAGAGGTTCTGCAGGATGCGCCCGCCGCCGGTCTCGTTGGCGTTGGCGGGCTGCAGCGCGTTCTGCGGCTCGCTGCTCTGGTAACTGAAGGTCTTGCTGCTGTCCGACGAGCCGCTGCTGCCGCCCCCGTCGCTGCTGCTGCTGCATCCACTGGCCACCAGGGCCACGGACGTCGCTGCGGCGAGGACCCATCGAGCACGGGTGGCCACGGGCATGGAGGTCCCTCCTCAAGGTGTGTGACGCATCACACCCCATGAGAAGCGCGGCCGCCCGGCGGCGCGAGCGGGGAACCCCCGGACGGGTGCACCGCCGCGGCCGTGGTTGACGCCCCGGCGGACCCGGGCGCGCCGACGCCGGAGGGGCCCGCGCCGTGAACGGCGGCGGGCCCCTCCGGGCGGGAACGGTCGGGCGGTCAGGCCGCGGCCGTCTCCCGGACGGCGGCGAAGTGGCACGCCGACTGGTGCTTGGCCGCGCCGCTCAGCACCTCGGGCACCGCGAGCAGCGGGACCTCGGTCGAGCAGCGCTCCTCCGCCTTCCAGCAGCGGGTGCGGAAGCGGCAGCCGGACGGCGGGTTGGCCGGCGAGGGGATGTCACCGGTCAGGATGATCCGGTCGCGGTTCGCGCGCGCCTCCGGGTCCGGCACCGGCACCGCGGAGAGCAGCGCCTGGGTGTACGGGTGGGTGGCGTTCTCGTAGATCTCCTCGTCCGTGCCGATCTCGACCATCTTGCCGAGGTACATCACGCCGACGCGGTCGGAGATGTGCCGGACGATCGAGAGGTCGTGGGCGATGAACATGTAGGAGAGCTCGAACTCGTTCTGGAGCTGCTCCAGCAGGTTGATCACCTGGGCCTGGACGGAGACGTCGAGCGCGGAGACCGGCTCGTCGCAGATGATGATCTCGGGCTTGAGCGCGAGGCCGCGGGCGATGCCGATGCGCTGGCGCTGGCCGCCGGAGAACTGGTGCGGGTACCGGTTGATGTACTCCGGGTTGAGGCCGACGACGTCCAGCAGGTCCTGGACGGCCCTGCGGCGGTCGCCCTTGGGAGCCACCTCGGGGTGGATCTCGAAGGGCTCGCCGATGATGTCGCCGACCGTCATCCGCGGGTTGAGCGAGGTGTACGGGTCCTGGAACACCATCTGGATGTTCCGGCGGACGGCCTTGAGGCCCGCGCCGGACAGCTTGGTGATGTCCTCGCCCTTGAACAGCACCTGGCCGGACGTCGCCCGCTCCAGGTGCATCAGCACCTTGGCCAGCGTCGACTTGCCGCAGCCGGACTCACCGACGATGCCGAGCGTCTCGCCCCTCGCCAGATCGAAGGAGACGCCGTCGACGGCCTTGACGGCGCCGACCTGCTTCTTGAACAGGATGCCCTGGGTCAGCGGGTAGTGCTTGACCAGGTCCTTGACCTCCAGGATGGGCTCAGCCATGGAGGGTCTCCTTCCAGAGGTGGCACGCGCTGCGGCGGCCGGTGAGCTCCTTGCCGTCCTTGTCGGTCACCTGGTGCAGCTTCGGGATCTCCGTGCGGCACAGGTCGGTGGCGACGTCACAGCGGGGGTTGAACGCGCAGCCGGCCGGGACCTTCAGCAGGTTCGGGGGCAGGCCCTTGATCGCGTACAGCTCCTGGCCCTTCTGGTCCAGGCGCGGGATGGAGCGGAGCAGGCCCTTGGTGTACGGGTGCGCCGGGTTGGCGTACAGGTCGTGCACCGGGGCGGTCTCGACGATCCGGCCGGCGTACATCACGGCGATCTTGTCCGCGACGTCGGCGACCACGCCGAGGTCGTGGGTGATCAGGATCAGGCCCATGTTGTACTCGTCCTGCAGCTCCGCGAGCAGGTCCATCACCTGGGCCTGGACGGTGACGTCCAGGGCGGTGGTGGGCTCGTCGGCGATGATCAGGTCGGGCTCCATGGAGAGCGCCATGGCGATCATGATGCGCTGGCGCATGCCGCCGGAGAACTGGTGCGGGTAGTCGCCCACGCGCTGCTTGGCGGCGGGGATGCGCACCCGCTCCATCAGCTCGATGGCCTTCTCCCGGGCCTCCTTCTTGGAGGCGCCGCGGTGCACCCGGAACATCTCGCCGAGCTGGGCGCCGACGGTCATCACCGGGTTCAGCGAGGACAGCGCGTCCTGGAAGATCATCGAGATCTTCTGGCCGCGGATCTGCCGGCGCTCCTCCTCCTTCATGGCGAGCATGTCCTGCCCGCGGAAGAGGATCTGGCCCTGCGAGATCTTGCCGGGCGGCATGTCGAGGATGCCCATGATGGTCTGGGCGGTCACCGACTTGCCGGAGCCGGACTCGCCGAGCACCGCGAGGGTCTCACCGGCGGCAACCGAGTAGTTGACGCCGTTCACGGCCTTGGCGACGCCGTCCCGGGTGTGGAACTCCACGTGGAGGTCCTTGACCTCCAGCAGCGGGGTACCGACCTCCAGGCGGCCGCTCTTCTGGTTCTTCTCGATCACGGTGGTCATCGGGTCGTCACCTCTTCTCTCAGCGGAGCTTCGGGTCGAGGGCGTCGCGGACCGCGTCGCCGAGCATGATGAAGGCCAGCACGGTGATGGACAGCGCGGCCGACGGGAAGAGCAGGACGTGCGGCGCGTCCAGGAAGCGGACCGAGGCGTCGCTGATCATCAGGCCCCAGGAGATCTGCGGCGGCTGGACGCCGATGCCCAGGTAGGACAGGGCGGCCTCGGCGCCGATGTAGACGCCCAGGGAGATCGCGGCGACGACGATGACCGGCGCGATGGCGTTCGGCAGGATGTGCCGGAAGGTGATCCGGCCCGATCCGGCACCCAGCGCACGGGCGGCCATCACGTAGTCGTTGTTCTTGTTGGCCAGCACGGAGGCGCGCATGATGCGGAAGATCTGCGGCCAGCCGAGGACGGCCATCACCAGCGAGACGCTGTAGGCGTTACCGGCCCACGGGATCATCGACATGATCAGCATGCCGCCGAGCAGCAGCGGGATCGAGAAGAAGATCTCGGTGAAGCGGGACAGGATCGAGTCGACGATCCCGCCCTTCCAGCCGGCCCACAGGCCGAGCAGGGCGCCGACCACGGTGACCACCAGGGTGGTCACGATGCCGACGATGATCGAGTTGCGGGCGCCCCACACCGTGCGGGTGTAGACGTCGCAGCCCTGGACGTCGTAGCCGAACCAGTGGTCCGCGCTCGGGCGCTTCAGGGAGTTGGCCAGATCGCAGGCGTTGCCGTCGAACGGGCTGCCGTCGGTGAACAGGCCCGGGGCGATCGAGATGACCACGAGGAAGAAGACCAGCACGGCGCCGATGATGAAGACCGGGTTGCGGCGCAGGTCGCGCATCGCGTCGGTCCACAGGCTGGCGACGCGCTCCGGCTTCTCGGTCTTGCCCTGGCCGGCCTCGGGCCGGTTGTCCCCCGGCTGGGTCTCGGCGTCCTTGGTGATGGTGTCACTCATAGCGGATCCTCGGGTCGAGCACGGCGTACAGCAGGTCCACGAGCAGGGTGGTGACCAGGTAGATCAGCACCAGCAGCGTGACCACGCCGACGATGATCGTCCCCTGCTTCTGGTACACGGACTGGGCGAGCAGACCGCCGATGCCGTGGATGTTGAAGATCTTCTCGGTGATGACCGCACCGCCCATCAGACCGCCGAGGTCGGCACCCAGGAAGGTGACGATCGGGATCAGCGCGTTGCGCAGGGCGTGCCGGCCGACCACCCGACGGCGCTTCAGGCCCTTGGCGACCGCGGTACGGACGTAGTCCGTGCGCATGGTCTCCATGAGGCTGGTGCGGGTCAGTCGGGCGACGTAGGCCAGCGACAGCGAGGCCAGCACCAGGGCCGGGAGCAGGTAGGCGCGGAGCCCGTCCTCCTCGTTGAACGAGACCGCGAAGATCTCGATGCCGTAGTCGTTCTTCAGCTTGACGCCGAGCACCAGCTGGAGCACGAAGCCGGTGACGAAGACCGGGATCGAGATGACCAGCAGGGTGCTGATGAGGACCAGCTGGTCCAGGAACTTCCCCTTGCGCAGGGCCGCCAGCACACCCGCCGCGACACCGATGACCGCCTCGAAGACGAAGGCGACCAGGGCGAGGTTCATGGTGTACGGGAACGCTTCGCCGATCATTTCGCTCACCGAGCGACCGGTCAGGCTCTCGCCCAGGTCACCCTGGAAGACACCGGTGATGTAGTTCCAGTACTGAACGATGAACGGGTCGTTCAGGTGGTACTTGTTGCGGATCATCTCCGCGACGATCGGGTCGGCTCGCTTCTCGCCGGCCAGCGCCTGCACCGGGTCTCCGGGCAGCGAGAACACGACGAAGTAGATCAGGAATGTCGCACCGATCAGAACAGGGATCGCCTGTATCAGTCGGCGGATCACATAGCGGCCCATCAGACCTCCACACTTTCGGACAAGGAAGGGAGGCGGGCGGAGCCGGACTGTGGTCCGGTCCACCCGCCCCCTATCGTCTGCGTCTCAGATCAGCCGGCGAGCTCGACCTCGTCCAGGTTCATGCGACCCTGGGCGTCGGTGTCGAAGTTCTTGATCTTCTTGGAGTACGCGGCGGAGGACATGTAGGTGTAGACCGGGATGTACGGCAGGTCCTGGATCAGGATGTCGTCGGCCTGCTGGTACAGCTTCAGGCCCTCCTCCGGGGTCTTCGCCTGGTCGGCCTGGTCCAGCAGCGCCTCGAACTGCTCGTTGACGTAACCGCCGTAGTTCGAGCCGTTGTCGATCGCGACCTTGGAGAAGATCGGACGCTCGTAGTTCTCGATCGACGGGTAGTCCATCGACCACGCCATGCGGAAGGCACCGGAGTACTGCTTCTCGCCCAGCGCGTCCAGGATCTTGCCGAACTTCTCGAACGGCTTGGTGGTGACCTCGACGCCGAGGTTCTTCTTCAGCTGGTTGGCGACGGCCTCGATCCACTCCTTGTGGCCGCCGTCGGCGTTGTAGCCCAGCTCGATGGTGTTGTTCGGGACACCGCCGGCGGTGTCGAACAGCTGCTTGGCCTTGGCCGGGTCGTACTTGGCCGCGTCGCCCATGGCGCCCTTGCGGTAACCCGGGATCAGCGGGTTGATGAAGTCGTCGGCCGGGACGCGGGTGCCCGAGAAGATGGTCTTGGTGATCTGCTCGCGGTCGATCGCCATGGAGATCGCCTTGCGGATCTCCGGCTTGCCGTACGCGGCCGGGTTGGTCGAGATCGGGAAGCCGATGTAACCGACGCCGGACTCCGGCTTGTAGATGTAGCGGTCGCCGAACTCGCCCTTGACCGTGCCCATGGCCGAGATCGGGAGCTTGTCGGTGGCCTGGATGTTGTCGGCGCGCAGGTCGTTGTACGCCGTCTCCAGCTTGTCGTAGATCTTGAAGGTGACGCCCTGCAGCTTCGCCTTGCCGTCGGCGGCGGGGAAGTTGTCGAAGCGCTTGACCTTGATCTGCTGGTTGTGCTCCCACTTCCCGTCCATCTGGAACGGGCCGTTGCCGATCGGGGCTTCCTCGAACGACTTCTTGTCCGCGAAGAAGGCCTTCGGCAGCGGGTAGAAGGCGTTGTAGCCCAGCATGGTCTTGAACTGGGAGAACGGGTTGGTCAGGGTGACGGTGAAGGTCTTGTCGTCGACGACCTGCAGGCCCTTGAGCTTGTCGGTGGTCGGCTTCTTGTCCTTGCCCGGGGCCAGGTCGGCGGAGCCGTCGATCTTGGCGAAGAAGGGCAGGCCCTCGGCGGCGTTGTCCTGGTTGGCGCCCCAGTTCCAGGCGTCGACGAAGGACTGGGCGGTGACCGCCTCGCCGTTGTGGAAGGTGTAGCCGTCCTTCAGCTTGATCGTCCAGACCTTGCTGTCCGGGGACTCGATCGACTCGGCGACGCGGAGCTTCGGCTCGTTGGTCTTGTTGTCGTACTCGACCAGGCCGGCGAACAGCGCGTTCAGGACCTCGGCACCCTCGGACTCCGCGGTGTTCTGCGGAATCAGACCGTGCTGCGGCTCACCGAGCTGGACGGCGATCGTGCCACCGCCGGACGACGCCTTGTCGCTGCTCTTCGAGCTGGTGCTGCAGGCGGTCGCCGCGAGGGCGATCGCGGTCGCCGCGACGATCCACTTGGTCTGGGTTGCACCACGCATGGGGGGATGCCTCCTGAATTCGACTTTCCAACGAGGAGAGCACCGCGGGCGGTTGGTCCGGTCCGCCGTGCCGTCCGCGCTCGTGGTTTCGGCGCGCACCCCTGCGCGTTAACCCTTGACCCGAGCCTGACTGCACCCACTATGTGTCACGCACGGACACGAAAGTGACCACTGCCGATCTCAATTAGGTCACATGAACGGTCGGTAAGTTTCGAAAATCGGACATATGAGACATACTCAGACAGGCATCAACCGGACAGTCGTCATGAATGACGGACTGTCACGTTCGCTCAGCGGACATCTTGGCGTGGTAGGCGCTATTCCGTTTATACGCGCGTCGACAGCGTGGAGTAGTTGAAAAAGTTCGCCCCCCTCTCCATCGGAAAGGGGGGCGAACGTTTCCGGCCGAAGCACCGCCGGAGGGTCCTCAGCGGGCCGTGATCACGCCTTCTTCGCGCGCGAAGCGGTCCGGCCGCGGTCCTTCTGGTCCAGGACGACCTTACGGATGCGAACCGTCTCCGGGGTCACCTCGATGCACTCGTCCTCGCGGCAGAACTCCAGCGACTGCTCCAGCGAGAGCTTGCGCGGCGGGACGATCGACTCGGCCACGTCGGCGGTCGAGGACCGCATGTTGGTGAGCTTCTTCTCCTTGGTGATGTTGACGTCCATGTCGTCGGAGCGCGAGTTCTCGCCGACGATCATGCCCTCGTACACCTCGGTGCCCGGCTCGCAGAAGAGCACGCCGCGCTCCTGCAGGTTGGTCATCGCGAAGGCGGTGACCACACCGGCCCGGTCGGCGACCAGCGAGCCGTTGTTGCGGGTGGTGAGCTGGCCGAACCACGGCTCGTGGCCCTCGTGGATCGAGTGCGCGATGCCGGTGCCGCGGGTGTTGGTCAGGAACTCGGTCCGGAAGCCGATCAGACCGCGGGACGGCACGACGAACTCCATCCGGACCCAGCCCGAGCCGTGGTTGGACATGTTGTCCATCCGGCCCTTGCGGATGCCCATGAGCTGGGTGACGGCACCCATGTGCTCCTCGGGCACGTCCACGGTCAGGCGCTCGACCGGCTCGTGGATCTTGCCGTTGACCTCCTTGGTGACCACCTGCGGCTTGCCGACGGTCAGCTCGAAGCCCTCGCGGCGCATGGTCTCGATCAGGATGGCCAGCGCCAGCTCACCGCGGCCCTGCACCTCCCAGGCGTCCGGGCGCTCGGTGTCCAGGACGCGCAGCGAGACGTTGCCGATCAGCTCGCGGTCCAGGCGGTCCTTCACCTGGCGGGCGGTGACCTTGCGGTCGACCTTGGCGCCGGACTTGGCGTCCGCGCCCTTGCCGCTGCCGCCCCGGCCGACCAGCGGCGAGGTGTTGGTGCCGATGGTCATCGAGATGGCCGGCTCGTCCACCGTGATCAGCGGCAGCGCGATCGGGTTCTCCGGGTCGGCCAGGGTCTCGCCGATCATGATCTCGGAGATGCCGGCGACGGCGCAGATGTCACCGGGGCCCGCCACCTCGGCCGGCTTGCGGGTGAGCGCCTCGGTCATCAGCAGCTCGGAGATGCGGACGTTGGAGATCGAGCCGTCGCGCTTGATCCAGGCCACCGTCTGGCCCTTGCGCAGCTCGCCCTGCTCGACGCGCAGCAGCGCGATGCGGCCGAGGAAGTTGTCGGCGTCCAGGTTGGTGACGTGCGCCTGCAGCGGGGCGTCGGCGTCGTAGGTCGGGGCCGGGACGTGCTCCAGGATGGTGGAGAAGAACGGCTCCAGGTTGTCGCTGTCGGCCGGAACGGTGCCGTTCTCCGGCTTGGTCAGCGAGGCGACGCCGTCACGGGCGCAGGCGTAGACGATCGGGAACTCGATCTGGTCCTCGTCCGCGTCCAGGTCGAGGAACAGGTCGTAGGTCTCGTTGATGACCTCGTCGATCCGGGCGTCCGGACGGTCGGTCTTGTTGATGCAGAGGATGACGGGCAGCCGCGCCGTGAGCGCCTTGCGGAGCACGAAGCGGGTCTGCGGCAGCGGACCCTCGGAGGCGTCGACCAGCAGGACGACCGCGTCCACCATCGACAGACCGCGCTCGACCTCGCCACCGAAGTCGGCGTGGCCCGGGGTGTCGATGATGTTGATGGTGATCGGCGCGCCACCGTCCTTCGGGTGGTACTTGACCGCGGTGTTCTTCGCGAGAATGGTGATGCCCTTCTCGCGCTCCAGGTCGTTGGAATCCATCATCCGGTCGTCGAGCTGCTGGTGGGCGGCGAAGGCGCCGGCCTGCTTCAGCATGGCGTCGACCAGGGTGGTCTTGCCGTGGTCGACGTGGGCGACGATGGCGACGTTACGGATGTCGTTGCGCGTGGGCATGCCTAGCAGATTCTCCCGGAATCGTGGGTTACGGCGCCCGGCTGCGTGACGCGCACTTGCGACCCCTGTCGGCCGCCACCACCCGTTCCGCCTGCTACTACCGGTCCACCCGCCGGGCAGGACATGCCACGGCTTCCTCCTATGGTACGGGGAACCGCCCAGCTGGGCCGAAACGGGCAGGAAGCGCGGGGTCGGGATCACACCCTGTTCACTCCCTCTTCACCCGGCGACCCCCGTGCGCCGGTCCGCCGCCCAGCCCAGGTCCTGGAGGCGGGGGCGGCCGAGGCCCCGGACGCCGGCGCCGGTGACGCCGGCGCGCACCGCGAGCGCCTCCGGGCGCTGGAACAGCGGCACCGAGTGGCCGAGCTGCCAGATCCGCACGTCGGCCTCCTGAAGCAGGGCCCGGCGTGCGGGCGGGTCGGGCTCGGCGGCGGCGCGCTCGAAGAGGCGGTCGATCTCCTCCGTCCCGGCCCGGGCGTAGTTGCGGCCGGCCACCGGGGCGCCGTCCGGGCCGGGGCGGGGCTTGGCGTAGACGGGCCGCTGCTCGTCGGCCGGGGCCGGGCCGGCCGGCCAGGCGAACAGGGCGAGGTCGTAGTCGCCGGCGGCCAGGTGGTCGCGGACGAAGGCGTCCGCCGGGGCCTCGGTGACGCGGACGGCCGCCCCGGCCGCGCCGAGGTCCGCCGCCACCGCCTCGGCCGCCCGGCGCAGGGTCGCGGAGCCCGCCGGGACCAGCAGGGTGAGCGCCAGTTCGCGGCCGGCCCCGGTCCGGGTGGCACCGGCGGCGGGGCGCCGCCAGCCGGCCTCGTCCAGCATCCGCCCGGGGTCGGCGCCGCCCAGCGCGTCCGCGTCGTCCCGGTAGCCGGGCTGGTCGCCGGCCAGCAGGTGGTGGCCGAGCGGCGCGGCGGGCAGCCCGAACGGCGCCAGCGCGGCCTCGGCGGCGTGCCGGCGGTCGACGGCGCGGGCCAGCGCCCGGCGCAGCGCCGGGTCGGTGAGCGGTGCGCGGGCGGCGTTCAGGGTGAGCTGGACGAGGCCGGTGCCGGCGGCCCGGTGCAGGGTGACGCCGGGCAGCGCCCCGGCGCGCCGCAGCGCCTCGGCGGGGTCGGCACCGGCGTGCTCGACCGCCGTGGTGAGCGGGGCGAGGTCGAGCCGGCCCGAGGCGAGCTCCTCGGTCCGACGCTCGGCCGGGACGGCGAGGAACTCGATGCGGTCGGCCTTGGCCGGCTCGCCCCACCAGAACGGGTTGCGGACCAGGGTGGCCCGTCCGCCCGCCGGGTCGTACCCGTCGACCAGGAACGGGCCGGCGGTGGGGTGGGCGGTGCCGCCGGGCAGCGGGCGGCCGAAGGCGGCGGCGGTGGCGGTCTCGGCGGCGGGGTAGAGCGGGCCGAACAGGGCCTGCCACTCCCCGCAGGGCCGGCGGAAGGTGACCTTGACCTCGTGCGGGCCGGCGCCCTGGGCGATGGAGTCGACGGCCGCGTACCCGGCCGGGCCGGCGGCGGTGTAGGCGGGGTCGAGGCCGGAGAGCGCGGCCCGCTGGGCGATGAAGTCGGCGGCGGAGAGCGGGGTGCCGTCGCTCCAGACGGCGTGCGGGTTGAGGTGGTAGGTGACCACCTGGGGCAGCTGTCCGGGCGGCGTGGACTCGGCGGCGGCCAGGTAGTCCGGGTCGGGCGTCCACTCGCCGTGCGCGTCCGGCCGGAACATCGCGGGGTAGAGGGCGTGGGCCAGCAGCGCGGACTCGGGGGTGGCGGCGGGCTGGTGGACGTTCAGGGTGGCCGGGACGGCGTCGACGGCCCAGCGCAGGGTGCCGCCGTCGCGGACGGCGGCCCGGTCGGCCGGGCCGAGGTCCCCGGTGACGACGGCCGGGGCGGGCGGCGCGGGGTCGGGCGTCCGGCCGGGGCGGGCCGTGCCGGGGCCGCCGAGGCAGCCGGCCGTGACACCGAGGGCGAGCAGCAGGGCGGCGGCTGCGACGGGGAGGCGGGCGCGCATGGCGGCCATGGAACGCCGCCCCCGGGCGCCCGGCGGCCCCGACACGGCGGCCCGCCGGGCGACAGCACCCGGTCGGGCGCACGGTCACCCGCTCCGCGTCCGGGGCGGGCGTCCCGGACGGTCCCTAGAGTCCCAGCTCGAACCAGACGATCTTGCCCTTGGGCGTGCGCCGGCTGCCCCAGCGTTCGGCGAGCAGGCTGACCAGCTGGAGGCCGCGCCCGCCCTCGTCGGTCTCGTGGGCGCGCCGCTGCCGGGGCTGGGCGTAGCCGTCGTCCCAGACCTCGCACACCATGGTGGAGTCGCGCAGCAGCCGCAGCCGGATCTCGCCCCGGCCGTGCCGCAGCGCGTTGGTGACCAGCTCGCTGACCAGCAGCTCGGTGGTGTCGACCAGCTCGTCCAGGCCCCGGGCGAGCAGCCAGCTGCACGCGTACTCGCGGGCCTTGGAGACCGAGGTCGGCTCGGGCGGCAGGAACCACTGGCCGACGGCGTCGTCCGGGAAGGCGTGCACCTTGGCCATCAGCAGGGCGATGTCGTCCTCGCCGTGGTGCGGGTTGAGCTCGCCGAGGACGTGGTCGCAGAGGTCCTCCAGGTTCTTGCCCTCGTCGGAGAGCGCGGTGCGGAAGGCCTTCAGGCCCTCGTCCAGCTGGTGCTTGCGGCTCTCCACCAGGCCGTCGGTGTAGAGGCCGAGCACGGCGCCGTCCGGGAGGGTCAGCTCGACCTCCTCGAAGGGCTCGCCGCCGACGCCGAGCGGCAGGCCGGGCGGGACGTCCAGCATCCGGGCGGGCTCGCCGGGGCCGAGCAGGACGGGCGGCAGGTGGCCGGCGTTGGCGAAGGTGCAGCGCCGGGTGACCGCGTCGTACACCGCGTAGACGCAGGTGGCCAGGTAGACCTCGCGGGCCTCCTCGTCGGCGCTGGAGGTGAGCCGCCCGTACGGGTTGGAGCGGCCGGTCGGCGCGGTGTCGTCGCCGAGGCCGCGGGCGATCTCGTCGAGCGCGGCGAGCACCTCGCCGGGCTCCAGGTCGAGCATGGCCAGGGTGCGGACGGCGGTGCGCAGCTGGCCCATGGCGACGGCGGCGCGCAGGCCGCGGCCCATGACGTCGCCGATGACCAGGGCGGTGCGGTTGCCGGGCAGCGGGATGACGTCGAACCAGTCGCCGCCGACCTCGGTGTTGTTGTTGCTGGGCAGGTAGCGGCAGGCGATCTCCAGGCCGCTGGCGACCGGGTTGCCCGGGGGCAGCAGGCTGCGCTGGAGGATCAGCGCGCGCTCGTGCTCGCGGCGGTAGAGCCGGGCGTTGTCGATGCAGACGGCGGCGCGGGCGACGAGTTCCTCGGCGATGGCGACGTCACGGGCGTCGAAGGGCTCGCTTCCGATCGCCCGGGAGAGCTGGACCAGGCCGAGCACCTGGTCGCGGGCGACCAGCGGGACGATCAGGGTGGAGCGCAGCAGCGGGTCGGGGCCGGGCTCGGGGACGACGCTGCGGCCGGTGCGCAGCGCCCGGGCGTGCGGGGAGCGGCGCGGGTAGCACAGGGTGCCGCCGGCCTCGGCGATGGGCAGTCCGGTGACCGAGCCGAGCACCGAGGAGGCGCCGCCGACCACGCTGGAGACGGCGACCCGGCGCAGTTCGCCGCTGCCGTCGGTGAGCACGGTGTCGCCGAGCCGGCCGGCGCTGGGCACGGTCTCGCCGGAGAGCAGCGCGGTGTAGAGGTCGACGGTGGCGAGGTCGCAGAACGGCGGGACGACGACGTCCAGCAGTTCCTTCGCGGTGGTCTCCAGGTCGAGGGTGGAGCCGATGTGGGCGCTGGCCTCGTTGAGCAGGGCGAGGTTGCGGCGCACGCCGTCGGCCTCGCGTTCGGCGACGTGCCGGCTGGTGACGTCGGAGACCTGTCCGGCGACGCCCATCGGCTGGCCGGCCGCGCCGTTGAGGCGGTAGAGCGAGACGGCCCAGAGCCGGTTGCCCTCGCGGGTCGGCACGGCGGCGTGGAAGCGCAGGTCGAAGACGGGCTCGCCGCTGGCGAGGACCTTGCGCAGGGCGGCGGTGAGCCGGTCGGCCTCGGAGCCGGGGAAGATGTCGTGCGGGGTGAGGCCCTCCAGGTCGGTGGGGGCCAGCCCCATCCCGGAGGCGAAGGCGTCGTTGACGCGCTGGAAGCGCAGCCGCTCGTCGAAGAGGACGAAGCCGGTCGGGGTCTGGCCGAAAACCGCCTCCGAGGCGGCCAGATCCGTCTCGATCCGGCGCAGCCGGCCGAGGTCGACCGCGAGACAGGTGGCGCCGGCGGCGGGCAGCTCGCTGTCCGGCATCAGGTAGAGCTCGGCGAGGCCCTCGCCGCCGTCGGCGTGCCGGTACGGGGTGGTGCCGACCCACTCCTCGCCGGCCAGGGTGCGCTCCAGCCGGGCGCGGCCGCGCTGCCAGAGCTCGCGCGGGACGAAGGTGGTCACCGGGTCGGCGCCGACCGCCTCGACGGCGGGGACCCCGAAGAACTCGGCCGCGCGGTCGCTCCACTGGCTGATCCGGCCGTCGGGGCCGATCGCGAAGGTGGCGACCCGGATGTAGTCGTAGATCGAGCCCGGGTCCCCGGCACCCCACCGCTCCCCGGCCGCCGGCCGCGGGGCGCGGGCGCGGGCGGGCAGGTGGTGGTGGGCAGGACCGGGCACGTGTTGGGCGCCGGCCTGCCCGGGTACAGCGGCATGACCGCTGCTGCTCGGCGCATTGCGCGCCGGGGTGCTGTTCACGGACCGACCCCTCCAAACCCGCGACCGTCCGGATGTCGAGAAGACCGAGTATTCATCATCGAGGGGTACGTTCACACGCCCTCAACATCACAACATCAGATCGGGCGAAGGTTTTTGTCCTACCGCCCGCGCAACCACAATGCCACGCTCGCGCCCCCCGCCGGAGCGCGCGCTCCCCCGGCCCCGGCCGGCGGCCCGGACTCAGCCGCCCGACAGCTCCGCCTCGGGGGTGCCCGGCAGCCCCTGCTCGAACCAGACCACCTTGCCCATCCCCTCCGCCCTGGCCCCCCAGCGCAGGGCCAGCCGGGTCACCAGCTCCAGCCCGCGGCCGCCCTCGTCCGCCTCGGCGGCGTGGCGCTCGCGCGGCGGGTCCGGCAGCGGGTCGGAGATCTCCACCAGCAGCGTCTCGCCGAGCGTCAGCCGCACCCCGATCGGCGCGCTGGCGTACCGCACGGCGTTCGTGACCAGCTCGCTGACCAGCAGCTCCGCGGTGTCGGTCAGCTCCTCGACGCCCCATTCGGCGAGCGTCGCGCGGACCAGCCGGCGGGCCCGGGAGACGGCGGTCGGCTCGGCGGGCAGCGTCCAGCCCGCCGTCGGGGTGCCGGCCTGCCCGTGGCCGAGCCGGGCCAGCAGCAGCGCGACGTCGTCCGGCTCGCGGCCCTGCTCCATGGTGTCCAGCACCGCCTCGCAGGCCGCCTGGATCGAGGCGTAGGGCTCCTGGAGGACGGTGAGCAGCCGGCCCAGACCGACGTCGAGGTCCTTGTCCCGGGATTCCACCAGGCCGTCGGTGCACAGCGCCAGCAGGCTGCCCTCGGGGATCTTCAGCTCGACGGCCTCGAAGGGCACGCCGCCGACCCCGAGCGGGGCGCCGGAGGGCAGCTCCACGATCCGGCCGGCGCCGCCGGGCAGCGGGCCGCCGTCGCGGCTCGGCCGCTCGGCCCCCTCCCCCGGCACCACCAGCACCGGCGGGATGTGGCCGGCCTTGGCGGCGGTCAGGGTCGCGGTGGCCGGGTCGAACACCGCGTAGACGCAGGTGGCGAGGAGCGCCTCGTCCGGGCCCTGGGCGAGGTCGTCGGCCAGCTCGTGGACGTGCCGCAGCAGCACGTCCGGCGGCAGGTCGAGGGCGGCCAGCACGCGGACGGCGGTGCGCAGCCGGCCCATCGTCGCGGCGGCGCGCAGTCCGTGGCCCATCACGTCGCCGACCACCAGCGCCGTCCGGTCGCCGGGCAGCGGGATCACGTCGAACCAGTCGCCGCCGACCTCGGTGCCGCTGCTGCCGGGCACGTACCGGTAGGCGACCTCGACCCCGGTGGGCTGCGGCACCTGCTGCGGCAGCAGGGTGCGCTGGAGGGTGAGGGCGGCGGTGCGCTCGCGGGCGTACAGCCGGGCGTTGTCCAGCGAGGAGCCGGCCCGGTCCGCCAGCTCGACGGTGAACGCCAGGTCGTCGCGGTCGAAGCCCTCGCGGTAGCCGGCCCGGCTGACCAGCAGCAGGCCGATCACGATGCCCCGGGCCCGCAGCGGCACCACCAGCATCGAGTGCACGCCCAGGTCGTGCGCGGCCTGCATCTTGGGGTCGCCGGCGTAGGTGACGTCGCTCAGCTGGTCGGCGCCGGAGAGCAGCTCGGGCACGCCGGTGCGCAGCACCCGGCCGCAGGCGGAGTCCTCGGAGAAGGTGATCCGGGCGCCGCGGCGCAGCATCACCTCCACCTCCGGGCCGTCCTGGACGGAGGCGGTGCCGAGCTGGAGCAGCGAGGTGCGGCGGTCGTGGCCGTGCCGGGGCAGGTCGTCACCGTGCGCGACGGCCTGCAGCAGGATGACGGCGGCGTGGTCGGTCAGCCGGGGCACCACCGCCCCGGCCAGTTCCTGCGCGATCCGCGAGGCGTCCAGCAGGTCGCCGACCCGGGAGCCGAACTCGTTGAGCAGCGAGAGACGGCGGCGGGCGTGCTCGACCTTGGCCACCGCCCGGTAACGCTCGGTCACGTCCATCACGGTGCCGGAGATGCCGAGGACCCGGCCGGAGCGGTCGGTCATCCGGCTGTAGGAGACCGAGCGGTAGCCGGAGCGGGCGGTGATCGGCGAGGCGAGGGTGACGTCGATGACCGGCTCGCCGGTGGCCAGCACCTGGCGCTGGATCGCGGTGATCTCGTCGGCGGCCCGCTCGGGCAGGGTCTCGCCGGTGGTGCGCCCGACGTGGTCCTCCGGCGCGACGCCGTTCATCTCGGCGAGGGTCCGGTTGACGGCGGTGTAGCGCAGCTCGGTGTCGAGGATGGCGATGCCCAGCGGGGACTGCTCGAACAGCGCGTCGCGCACCGCGAGGTCCCGCTCCACCGCCCGGACGGCGTCCGCGCCGGCCAGGTTGGCCTGCAGGAACGGGGTGCCGTCCCCGTCGACGAGGAGCGAGATCCTGGCGTCCACCAGCACCGGGACGTTGTCGCGGTCGATCAGCTCGGCCGGCCCGGCCCAGCGGCCGTGGCGCAGCGTGTCCTGGATCGCGGTCCGGATCCGGGCCACCTGCTCCTCGTCGGGGATCAGCTCGTCGATCCGGCGCCCGACCAGCAGCTCGCTCGGCCAGCCGAGCAGTTCCTCGGCGGCCGGGCTCCAGAGCACCACCCGGCCGGCCGTGTCGAGGATCGCGACGGCCACCCTGACCACGTCGAAGAGGCTGCCCCCGGGGCGCTCGCCACCGGCCCCGGCGGGGGCCTCGGGGACGGCGCGCGGGCCGCCGGGGAAGGGCCGGCCGGGGCGGCTGCGCACCCCGGCGGGCGGGGCCGCGTCGGGCACCGTGAGGGACGGGGCGGGCTGCACCGGCGGGGCGGACGGCGCTCCCTCGGCCACTCCCTCGCCCCGGCGGCGCCCGGCCGGCCGTTCCCGGCCGCCGGCCTTGCGGTTCGCGCCGAGGCGCAGCCGGGCGCGGGCGCCCGCGCCTCCTCCGGCGCCCGCCCGTCTCGCTCCCCCGCCCCCGTACCCGCTATTCGACACCGACGGGGCCTCCGGCTCTGCTCGGATCGGCGTCGCCGGCTGGGGCGGCTCACCGATGGTGACGAATAGTGCCGAAAAGTGACATACCCAGCTGAACCAAGGCTATCCCGACGGCCGCACCGGCTTTTCCGATTTGCCCGATCCGTCGCTCCCACGCGTCGTTCGCGGCGCACGGCACGGCGGTTCGCCGGCCCGGGCCGGTACCATCCGGCCCGCGCCGTCCGGGGCCTCGTTCAGACGGTCAGCAGGCGGGCGACCTCGGGCAGGACCTCGCGGTCGTGCTCCAGCCACTCGACGTCGGCCAGCTCGGCCGGGCCGAGCCAGCGCAGCTCGTCGTGGTCCTGCAGCGGGCGCGGCTCCCCGGCGAGCAGTTCGGCGGCCCACAGCCGCAGTTCCAGGCCCGGGCGCACCAGCCACGCGCCGGGCAGCCGGGTGAGCGCCCTGGCCCGGACGCCCAGCTCCTCCATCAGCTCGCGCTCCAACGCCTCGGTCTCGCTCTCGCCCGGCTCCGCCTTGCCGCCGGGGAACTCCCAGCGCCCCGCCACCTCGGCGGGCGCGCTGCGCCGGGCGGCGAGCACCCGCCCCCGGTGGATCAGCGCGCCGCCGACGACGATCCGGTGGTCCGTCGCGCCGCCGGCGGGCGCCTGGTGATCGGTGGTCCTGTCCATGGACGTCGACCTTAGATCGTGCCCGTCAGTCGCGCGGACCCTTCGTCCCCGTGGCTCCGGCGGGCTCCTGCTCGACCCAGTACAGCTGCTTGTGGCCGCGTGCCTCGAACTCGGCCGCGAGCCGCTCCGCCGCCTCCCGCCCGACGCCCCCGACGACCAGGAAGCGGTTGCCGTTGTCGTCCTGCCGCATCACCCGGTAGGTGTCCATGGCGCCCAGGGTAGGGGCGCGGGGGCGGCGGGGCGGGGTGCAGGTCGGCGGGGCGGGGCGCTCAGACCCGTACCGCGCTGGCCTGCTCGCCGGTCGACAGCCCCAGCTCGCGCCGGATCTCCACCGCGAGCCTGCTGCTCTTGACGGACAGCGCCCGCGCCTTGCCGACCTCGCGGGCGAGCGTGTCCGGGTCGGTGGACTTGGCGGCGGCGTCCCAGGCGTTGGCCGCGTCCAGCTTGATCGCACCCAGCTCGATGAGCTTGGCCTTGGCCCCGGCGGGCCAGTCGACCCCGTTGACCGAGAGGTCCGCGACCTCCTTGCGGGAGGCGGCGGCCATCGTCTTGGCCCAGGTGCGGTACTCCGCGGGCTCCTCGTCGAGGTCGGCCTCCGGCTCGGCGCCGAGCGCGCCGTTGTAGGCGAGCACGGCGTCCAGGTAGGTGCGCTGGGCCTGGGTGAGCTTGGTCCGGTCGGTGCGGACGCTGCCCGTGTGCGTCTTCGTCTCGTCCTGGAAGGTGCAGGTCACCCGGCGGTCGCCGGAGGCCCAGCCGGAGATGCTCGGATAGTAGTAGGACCCGTCCATGCCCTCGGGGACGAGCCAGGAGTCGAGGGCGTAGTCGTCGCGCACCGGGCCGCAGAGCCGCGCGGCCTTGGCGCTGATCTCGCTCTGGCCGGGGTAGGAGCCGCCGCGGCCCGCGAGGTTGGTGAAGCCGGCCACCTCGCCGTGGTGCGGCGCGGTGCAGGGCACCACGTGCACCCAGTAGATGCTCGCGGACTCGGCGTCCTGCCCGGGGCTGAACGGCGGCTGGTTGAAGCAGTCGCCGGTCGCCAGGTCCTCGATGTTCACCGAGCCCTGCGGGCCCCGGCGGGCGTCCGCGTAGCGCTCCTCCTCGAAGCCGAGCGCGGCGAGGCCGATGAACGCGATCAGGGTGACGATCGCCCCGAGCACACCGGTCACCAGACCGGTGACCGCCGGGCCGCGGCCCTTCTCGTTGCGCTTGGGCATCTGGACCAGCGCGACGATCGCGAAGGCGAGCGCCAGCGGCCACAGGCAGAGCAGGCCGGTGACCAGCGCGGCGATCGCGAAGCCGTTGGTGGAGGTCGGGGCGGGGAGGTAGGCGAAGCCGGGCTGGAAGCCGGAGTGGGCGCCGGGGGTGACGGCGGCCCAGCCGGTGGCGCGCGGCTGCTCGGCGCCGGGGGGCGGCGGCAGCGGGCCGACGGGGGTGGCCCACGGGTCGGCGGCGGGCGGCGCGGCGGGGGCGGCGCCGGCGGCCGCTCCGGGGGTGGGCGCCGCCCACGGGTCGGGCGTCGCCGCGGGGGCCGGCTCCGGGGCCGCCCCGGGTGCGGGCTCGGGTGCGGGCCCGGAGGCGGGCTCGGAGGCGGGCTCGGGGGCCTCGGCCGCCGTCTCCGCGGCGGGCTCGGGCCGCGGTCCCGGCCCGGCCGCCGGCTTGGTCAGTTCGACCCGCTCGACCGGCTCGACCGGCTCGGGCACGACGGCGTCGGACTCGGGCTTGGACACGTGCGATCTCCCCCGGCCCGCAGGAGGCGGGCGACAGCTCGGCAGGACGACGACCCGCGGATCCCGCGGGCGCATCGTCGCGGCGGGCCGTCAGGTACGGGAACAGGCGCGCGACTCTACCGGATCCGGTGGAACACCCGCTCGCCCTTCCACCGCCCCACGAACCACCCCCTCCCCGCAAGGCCGGGCCCCGGCTCAGCGCCCGGCCAGCACCTCCCCGTGCAGCATCGCGAACCAGCCGTCGCCGGCCGCCGCCCACTGCCGCCACCCGGCCGCGATCCGGGCCAGCGCGGCCTCGTCGGCGAACCCCTCGGCCACCGCCGTCCGCGCGATGGCGGAGTCCGTGACCCGGTCGGCCCACAGCCCGCCCCACCACGCGCGCTGCTCGGGCGTCGCGTACGTCCAGGTGCTCGACGTGGCGGTGACGTCGGTGAAGCCGGCCGCCCTGGCCCAGGACAGCAGCCGCCGCCCGGCGTCCGGCTCGCCGCCGTTGTGCCGGGCGATCCTCCGGTACAGCTCCAGCCAGTGGTCCAGTTCGGGCGCCAGCGGGTACCAGGCCATGGTCGCGAAGTCGACGTCCCGGACGGCGACCACGCCGCCCTCGGCGGTGACCCGGCGCAGCTCGCGCAGCGCGCCGACCGGGTCGGCCACGTGCTGCAGCACCTGGTGGGCGTGCACCACGTCGAACTCCCCGTCCGCGTACGGCAGTCGGTGCACGTCCGCGGTCTCGAACACCACGTTGGCCAGGCCCCGTCCGGCGACGTACCCGGCGGCCGTGGCCAGTACCTCGGCCGAGGTGTCGGCGGCCACCACCCGGCCCTGCGGGCCGACCAGTTCGGCCAGGTCGGCGGTGATCGTGCCGGGGCCGCAGCCGATGTCCAGCACGGACTGCCCGGGCCGCAGCCGGTCCCGCAGGTACGCGGCGGAGTTCTCGACGGTCCGGGAGCGGTGCGAACGCAGCACGGACTCCTGGTGGCCGTGGGTGTAGACGGCGGGCTTCGGTGCGGTCATGGTGACGTCCCCCTCGGGATCGGCGGGCTCCTCGACGCCTCCGACGCTACTCTCCGTCCCGCATTTCAAGAAGATTCGTCTCACATGCCGACCACCTCCCACCGGTCGCCCGAGCCCGGCCGCCCCGAGCCCGGCCGCCCCGGGAAGAGCGACGGCCCCCGCCCGGACGACGGATCGTCCGGGCGGGGGCCGGCTGCCCTGCGGCGGTCACGGGTTGACGGTGAACCAGGTG
This sequence comes from Kitasatospora sp. NPDC015120, assembly GCF_043080305.1. Taxonomy (NCBI): domain Bacteria; kingdom Bacillati; phylum Actinomycetota; class Actinomycetes; order Kitasatosporales; family Streptomycetaceae; genus Kitasatospora; species Kitasatospora sp. NPDC015120. The sequence continues at coordinate 109,252 of NZ_JBIBVJ010000014.1, forward strand.
CTGCGGGACTTCTTGAACTCCGGCTGGGTGAGGTCCTTCGCCGCGATGCCGTCGCCGTACAGCACGGCCGAGCCGTCGTCGGTGATCAGCTGCACCCGGGCGCCGGGGGCGGTGAGGTCCGGGACGTCCGGCACGGCCTCCCAGCCGCCCGCGTCGGCGGTCGGCAGGTCGAGCAGCTTGACCGGCTGCGAGCCCGGCTGACCGTCCCAGCGGTAGAGCGCGTAGGGGTCGGAGTTGTCGTCCGCCGCCCAGGAGCCGGCCACGATCAGGTACTGCCCGAGCGCGTTGCGCCGCAGGTCGCGCACCGAGAGCCCGCCGAGGTCCAGCTCGATCGGCTCGCCGAAGGTCGCGTGGGAACCGCCGAACAGCGACGGGAAGTTGGTGACCGGCACGACCAGCGCCCGGCCGCCGGTGACGGCCGGGGTGAGCGGCGCGCGGAAGCCGACGTAGGCGGTGGTGGTGCTGCCCGGCGCGAACTCCAGGCCCTCGACGTTGAAGCCGTTGATCTGCTTGGGCACCTGCCCGGCCGCCGCGCCGGCCGCGAAGCCGTAGCGGTCGCCGTGCGCGCGGTCCCAGGCGATCAGGTCGTCGCGCAGGACGCTGGAGGAACCGGCCAGGGCGAGCTGGGTGCCGGCGCCCGAGCCGGTCACGGTGGTGGCGAACACGATGTGCCGCGGCGGCTTGATCTCGCCGTCCTTGTTGTTGCCCAGCGAGCCCGTCCAGTAGACGGTGTTGCCGACCCGGGTGGCGCCCTCGATGTCGATCTCCTTGGTGACGCCGAGCGCCGAGGAGAAGTCCCAGGTGCGCACGGGCGCGCCGGAGGCGTTGCGGTCGTACAGCCGCAGCACGTTGGACTCGTCGTCGGCCACCACGATGTACCCGCCGCCCGCGTCCACCGCCGCCGAGGCGTCGCTGGAGCCCGTCAGGTAGCGGCTGTCCGCCGAGAACTGCACCGCCGCCGAGGCCGCGTAGTGCAGCGTCTTCGACGCGGTCTTGCCGCCGAGCCCGGTGACCTTGACGGTGAGGTCGGTGTAGCCGACGCCCTGCGCGGCGACCGTGAGGGTGCGCGCGGAGCCGGTGCCGGTGACGGTGACGTCGCCGGTCCGGGCCACCGCCGTCCGGGTGCTGGCGGTGGCGGCCACGGTGAGCGAGGAGACCGGGGCGCCGCTCTGGGCGACGGTGACGGTGACCGTCGGGTCGCCGGTGGCGCCGACCGCGCCGGACAGGTAGGCGGTGGAGAACGTGATCGTCGGGGTGCCGTAGGTCACGGCGGCGGCGGGGCCGGCCGGCAGCGCCAGCAGCGCCAGTGCGGCGACGGCCGGCGGGAGCAGACGGCGGGAGGGACGGGACACGGTGACTGCCCTTCGACGTGGTGGGCGGTGCGAGGTCCGGACCAGGGTGGGGCCCGTCGGCGAACGCCGCCCCGACGGCAGCGGGCCGTCCGGCGAACACCAGCCCTCGCCCGCCCCCCTCCGCGGCCCGCGCCGTACCGTGGACGGGCAGCCGCCTCACAGAACGGTCCCACCATGCCCGCGCCGCGCCCCTTCGTCCTGCTGAGCGCCGCGATGTCGCTCGACGGGCACCTCGACGACGCCTCCCCCGAGCGGCTGCTGCTCTCCGGCCCGGACGACTTCGACCGGGTCGACGCCGAGCGGGCCGCCAGCGACGCGATCCTGGTCGGCGGCAACACCCTGCGCGCGGACGACCCCCGGCTGCTGGTCAACGACCCCGGACGGCGGGCCGCCCGGCGCGCGGCGGGCCGCCCGGAGTACCCGCTGAAGGTGACGCTCAGCGCGAGCGGGCGGCTCGACCGCTCCCTGCGGTTCTGGCACACCGGCGGCGAGCGGCTCGCCTACACCACGGACGCCGGGGCCGCCGTGCTGCGCCCGGCGCTGGACGGGCTGGCCGAGGTGGTGGCGCTCGGCGCGGCGGTGGAGCTGGGCGCGGTGCTGGACGATCTCGGCGCGCGCGGGGTGCGGCGGCTGATGGTCGAGGGCGGCAGCGGGGTGCACACCCAGTTCCTCGCCCAGGGGCTGGCCGACGAGCTCCAGCTGGCGGTGGCGCCGCTGCTGGTCGGCCAGGCGCGGGCGCCGCGGTTCGTCGGCCCGGCGGAGTTCCCCGGCGGACCGGCCCGCCGGATGCGGCTGCTGGAGGCCCGTACGGTGGGCGATGTCGTCCTGCTCAGGTACGCCCCGAAGGAGCCCGCCCCGTGACCGACCCCCGCCCCTCGCCCGGCCCGCGCCCCGCCGACCTGCCCTTCCTGCGCCGGGCCGTCGAGCTCTCCCGCCGCTGCCCGCCCTCGCGGACCGCCTTCTCGGTCGGCGCGGTGGTCGTGGCCGCCGACGGCACGGTGCTGGCCGAGGGGTTCAGCCGCGAGACGGACGGCCACGAGCACGCCGAGGAGGCGGCGCTCGGCAAGCTCCCGGCCGACGACCCGCGGCTGCGCGGCGCGACCGTCTACAGCTCGCTGGAACCCTGCGGGCAGCGCGCCTCCCGTCCGGTCCCGTGCGCCGAACTGCTGATCGCGGCCGGCGTCCCCCGGGTGGTAGTGGCCTGGCGCGAGCCGTCCACCTTCGTCGCCGAGACCCGGGGCGCCGCACGGCTGGAGGCGGCGGGCGTCGAGCTGGTGGAGCTGCCCGAGCTGGCCGGGGAGGCCCGCGCGGTCAACGCCCACCTGCTGGGCTGACGCCCCGCGCACTCGAAGCGGAGGCGGATCTTTTGTATCCTCATTAAACAATCCCCTCGGGATCCCGCCCCGCACCCTGGAGACGCCCGTATGCCGACGACCTTCGCCCCCCGCGCCCTGCTCCTCGACATGGACGGCACCCTGGTCAACTCCGACGCCGTGGTCGAACGCTGCTGGCTCCGCTGGGCCGAGGAGCACGGCCTCGACCCGGCCGAGGTGCTGCGCGTCGCCCACGGCCGCCAGGGCCAGGCCGCCATGGCCACCCTGCTGCCCGACCGCCCGATGGACGTCAACCTCGCCGAGAACGACCGGATGCTCGCCCAGGAGAAGGCCGACACCGAGGGCGTCGTCCCGGTCCCCGGCGCCCCCGCCTTCCTGGCCGCCCTGGCCGGCCTCCCGCACGCCCTGGTCACCTCCGCCGACGCCCCGCTCGCCCGGGTCCGGATGGCCGCCGCGGGCCTCCCCCTGCCGCCGGTCCTGGTCACCGCCGAGTCCGTCGGCGCCAGCAAGCCCGACCCCGAGGGCTTCCTCAAGGGCGCCGCCGCCCTCGGCTTCGCCCCCGCCGACTGCCTCGCCTTCGAGGACTCCGAGGCCGGCATCGCCGCCGCCCGCGCCGCCGGCGTCCCGGTCGTCGGCATCGGCCCCCGCGCCGCCGACCACCGCCCCACCGCCCACGCCGCCACCCTCGAATCCCTCACCGTCACCCCGGGCCCCGCGGGCACCCTCACCGTCACCGTCGCCTGACCACTCCGCCACGAGCTGCGACCATCGGGGCCCTGTGCTTCGCTGGAAGGGCGCGGACCGGCCGGCCGTTCGCCCCCGATCGGGTGTGATCGCAAAGGAGTCCCGAGGTGACCACCACTCCGCCCACCCAGGCCTGCAACTTCACCACCGCCCGCCCGACGGTCAAGAAGGGATCCTCGGGCGACGCCGTGAAACAGGCCCAGTGCTACCTCAACGCCTCCCTCACCGGGGAGGCCCTCCTCGTCGACGGCGTCTTCGGCCCCGTCACCGACGCCGCGACGAGACGCTTCCAGTCGTGCGCCAAGATCACCGTGGACGGCGTCATCGGCGCCCAGACCTGGTCCTTCCTGACCTTCTTCGCCAACTCCCCCGGCTTCGCCTGCTGACCACCCCCTCTCCCCGAAGACCCCGGACAAGCCGGGAGGCCGCCCGACCGCGCTCCCGCGCGAGCCGGACGGCCTCCTGGCCGGCTCCTCGACCGCACCGCCCGGCGTCAGTAGTGGTAGCGGGCGGCCAGAACGACGATCTCCCGGTCGGTGACCAGGTAGACGAGGCGATGCTCGTCATCGATCCGCCGCGACCAGGCCCCGGGCAGGTGGTACTTCAGCGGCTCGGGCTTGCCGATCCCGGTGAACGGATCGCGCAGGACGTCCTCGATGAGCTTGTTGATCCTCGCGAGCATCTTGCGATCGCTCTTGAGCCAGGACGTGTAGTCCTCCCAGCCCTGCTCTTCGAAGACGAGCCTCACTCGACACCCCGCCCGGCATCAGCCGAGTCGGGGTCGATGAGCGTGCGCTCGGAGAGCCCTGTGCCGTTCAGCGCGTTGTCGTACGCCTTCAGCAGGCGACGCGCGTTCGCCGGCGAACGCAGGAGATAGGAACCCTCGCGCAACGAGGCGTAATCCTCGGCGGAGACGAGCACGGCATTTCCGTGCTTGGACACGATCTCGATGGCGTCGTGATCCTCGTTGACCTTCTTGATCAACGGGAAGAGATCCCTGCGGGCCTCGCTCGCGGTGATGGACATGGCCGTACCCCCTTCGGCGAGTGGTACGGGATAACGTACCACTCGGGCGAGGGTTCCGGGTGGCTCGCCGGCCGGTACGGACTCCCGCGGGTCGGCACCGCGTCCGCACGGAAACGAGAAGAGGGCCGGACTCCACGGAGTCCGGCCCTCTCCGGCCTGCGCACGTACGGCATCGGATGCCACGCAGCGGCAGCGGCGCGATCACACGTTGAAGCGGAACTCCACGACGTCGCCGTCCTGCATGACGTAGTCCTTGCCCTCGATACGGGCCTTGCCCTTGGCGCGGGCCTCGGTGAGGGAGCCGGTCTCGACGAGGTCGGCGAAGGAGATGACCTCGGCCTTGATGAAGCCCTTCTGGAAGTCGGTGTGGATCACACCGGCGGCCTCGGGGGCGGTGGCGCCCTTCTTGATGGTCCAGGCGCGGGCTTCCTTGGGGCCGGCGGTGAGGTAGGTCTGCAGGCCGAGGGTGTCGAAGCCGACGCGGGCGAGGGTGGCGAGGCCGGGCTCGTCCTGGCCCATGGACTGGAGGAGCTCCAGGGCCTCGGCGTCCTCCAGCTCGATCAGCTCGGACTCGATCTTGGCGTTGAGGAAGATCGCCTCGGCCGGGGCGACCAGCTCGCGCTGGGCCTGCTTGAAGTCCTCGTCGCCCAGCTCGTCCTCGTCCACGTTGAAAACGTAGAGGAAGGGCTTGGCGGTCAGCAGGTGCAGCTCGCGGATCGGGGCGGTGTCGAAGCCGGCCTCGAAGAGGGTCTTGCCGGTCTCCAGGATCGCCTGGGCGGCCTCGGCGGCGGCCAGGACGGGGGCGGTGTCCTTCTTGAGGCGCGCCTCCTTCTGGAGCCGGGGCAGGACCTTCTCGATGGTCTGGAGGTCGGCCAGGATCAGCTCGGTGTGGATGGTCTCGATGTCGTCCTTCGGGGACACCTTGCCGTCCACGTGGACCACGTCGGGGTCGGTGAAGGCGCGCACGACCTGGCAGATGGCGTCCGACTCGCGGATGTTCGCGAGGAACTTGTTGCCCAGGCCCTCGCCCTCGCTGGCGCCGCGCACGATGCCCGCGATGTCGACGAAGTCAACGGTGGCCGGGAGGATGCGCTGCGAGCCGAAGATCTCGGCGAGCTTGTCCAGCCGCTCGTCCGGGACGCCGACGACGCCGACGTTGGGCTCGATGGTGGCGAACGGGTAGTTGGCCGCCAGCACGTCGTTCTTGGTCAGGGCGTTGAACAGGGTCGACTTGCCGACGTTCGGCAGGCCGACGATTCCGATCGTGAGCGACATGAAGCGCAGTCCCGTGGGCTTGGAGGAGATGGGCCGGCCCGTCCACCGGACCGATCCCCCAGTCTACGGGCAGCGGGTCGGGCGTCCGCCGCCCCGGCGGCGGGGCCGGGAACGCCGTGCCGTCCGCCGGCAAACCCGGACGGGCCCTGCCGGAGGCCGGCCGGGCGCGGCGCAGGTGTTCGACCGAGAAGCCGCTGGTCATCGCTTCCCCCCGGGCAGTTGAGCGGCGGTCACACCAATGCTCCGTCCGGGGACACGGACCAAGCCCCGACAGCCCATTACACAGTGTGGCGATGATCGGACCGTACGTTGGGTGGGTGGAGCAGAGCATCCGTACCCAGCCGCCAGGGCCCAGACGCCGACCGCCGAACGGCGCGGCCGGGGCCGCCGTCCCCGGGCCGGGCCGGGCCCGCGAGAGCACGGGGGAACCGCCCGCCCCGGCCGGGAAGGGCCGGGGGAGGACCGCCGGGAAGGCCCCGGGCAGGGCCGCGGGGCGGGGCGCCGGCCCCGGGTCCCGGCTACGCCCCGTGTCCGGCCCCCCGGACCGGCCCCGGATCGCCGGGCGGCTCTACGGGCGGCGGCGCACCGGTCGGCCGGCCCGGCTGACCGCGGTCGGCACCGGAGTGGCCGCCCTGGTGGCGACGCTGGCGGTGGCGGGCCTGGACCGGCTGGCCTTCGGCGGGATCGGGATCCTGTTCGGCGCCGGCTACCTGCTGGTCTGCTTCCAGCTGGCGGTCCGGGTCCGGTACGCGGACCTGCTGGCCGCGCCGATCAGCGGGCCGATCGCCTTCGCCGCCGCGCTGCTGCTGTTCGGGCCGGTCACCTCCACCGGGGTGACGGCGCAGCTGGTGGCGCTGGCGACCAACCTGGCCACCCGTTCCGGCTGGCTGTTCACGGGCACCGGGCTGGCCGCCGCGATCGTGCTGGCCCGGTTCGTCGCCCAGCGCCGCATCCACCGCGCGCGCTGATCCTCCGCGCGCGGTGGATCCGGCGCCGGCCGGTGGATCCGGCGCGCGCGGAGGACCGCCCGAGCGGCTCAGACGCCGGCGCGGGCCGCCGCCATGGCCGCGCCGACGATGCCGGCGTCGTTGCGCAGTTCCGCCGGGACGACCCGCGCCCCGCGCTCGCGCAGCAGCGGCAGGAACTTCTCGTGCTTGCGGCTCACCCCGCCGCCGATCACGATCAGCTGCGGCGAGAACAGCTTCTCCACCAGGTCCAGGTACTCGTCCACCCGCTCGGCCCACTGCGGCCAGCTCAGCCCGTGCCGCTCCTTGGCCGCCGAGGAGGCCCGCCGTTCGGCGTCCTTGCCGCGCAGCTCCAGGTGGCCCAGCTCGGTGTTGGGCACCAGCACGCCGTCCACGAACAGGGCGCTGCCGATGCCGGTGCCGAAGGTGAGGACCAGCACCACGCCCGCCTGCCCGCGCCCGGCCCCGTGGGCGGTCTCGGCGAGGCCGGCCGCGTCGGCGTCGTTGAGCACCACGGCCGGCAGGTCCAGCGCCTCGCGGAAGAGGCCGGCGGCGTCCAGGCCGACCCAGCCCTTGTCGACGTTGGCGGCGGTCGTGGTGCGCCCGTCGACGACCACGCCGGGGAAGGTCAGGCCCACCGGGCCCCGGTGGTCGAAGTGGCGGACCACCTCGCGGACGGCGGCGACCACGGCCTCCGGGGCGGAGGGCTGCGGGGTGAGGACCTTGTGCCGCTCCTGGGCGAGCACGCCCCGGGCGAGGTCGACGGGGGCCCCCTTGATGCCCGACCCGCCGATGTCCACACCGAATACCGCCGTCATGACGACCGCCCTCCGCCGAAAGTTGTCCACAGGCCTGTGCACAGAGCCTGCCCCTGCACCGAACCTACGAGAAGCCGCCCGGCCGCGCACAGCGGAGGACCCGGCGGCCCCCGAGGGGCCACCGGGTCCGGCGCCGGACGCCCGCCGGGCGTTCCTACAGCTTGCCCGCCGCCTCGGCCCGCAGGTCGCGGCGGAGCTCCTTGGGCAGCGAGAAGGTCAGGTGCTCCTCGGCCGTCTTGACGACCGAGACCTCGTCGTAGCCGCGCGCGGCCAGCCACTCCAGCACGCCCTCGACCAGGATCTCCGGCACCGAGGCGCCGCTGGTCAGGCCGACCGTGGTCACGCCCTCCAGCCACTCCTCCCGGATCTCCTCGGCGAAGTCCACCAGGTGGGCGGCCTTGGCGCCGTACTCCAGGCCGACCTCGACCAGGCGCACGGAGTTGGAGGAGTTCTTCGAGCCGACCACGATCAGCAGGTCGGTCTCCGGGGCCATCTGCTTGACGGCGACCTGGCGGTTCTGGGTCGCGTAGCAGATGTCGTCGCTGGGCGGGCTGACCAGCAGCGGGAAGCGCTTCTTGAGCTCGCCGACGGTGGCCATGGTCTCGTCCACCGAGAGCGTGGTCTGGGAGAGCCAGACGACCTTGGACTCGTCCCGGACCTGCACGTTGGCGACGTCCTCGGCACCGTCCACCAGGTGGATCCGGTCCGGGGCCTCGCCCATCGTGCCGATGACCTCCTCGTGGCCCTCGTGGCCCACCAGCAGGATGTCGAAGCCCTCGTCGGCGAAGCGCACGGCCTCCTTGTGCACCTTGGTCACCAGCGGGCAGGTGGCGTCGACGGTGGCGAGCTTGCCGGCCCGGGCCTCGTCGTGCACCGAGGGCGCGACGCCGTGGGCCGAGAAGACCACGATCGAGCCCTCGGGCACCTCCTCCGTCTCGTCGACGAAGATCGCGCCCTTCTTCTCCAGGGTCTGCACCACGTACTTGTTGTGGACGATCTGCTTGCGGACGTAGATGGGGGCCCCGTACTGCTCCAAGGCCTTCTCCACGGCGATCACGGCGCGGTCGACGCCCGCGCAGTAGCCTCGGGGGGCGGCGAGCAGGACACGGCGCTGCGCGGTGTTGGAGGACATGGCTCCATCGTACGGGCGCGGCGCGGCCGCGCCGACGTGAGCCGCGTTCCGGCCGGAAGCGGTCACGGGTGCTCAAATGTGGAAGCTATGAGCGAGCGAGTCGAGCCGGGCGGCCGGGACCGGCGGGGTGGGCTGCGGCGCAGCCTGGGCGTGCGCGACCTGATGGTGTACGGGCTGCTGTTCATCGCCCCGATGGCCCCGGTGGGGGTGTTCGGGGTGCTCGACGCCAAGAGCCACGGGGCGGTCGCCACGGTCTACCTGGTGGCCACCGTGGCGATGGGGTTCACCGCCGTCTCGTACGCCCGGATGGTGCGGGCGGTGCCGCAGACCGGCTCGGTGTACGCCTACGCCCGGGCCGGGCTGGGCGACGCGGCCGGGTTCGTCGCCGGCTGGATGGCGATGCTCGACTACCTGCTGATCCCGGCGGTCGCCTACCTGTTCTCCGGCATCGCGCTCAACTCGCTGGTGCCGGACGTCTCGCGCTGGGTGTGGACGGCGCTCGCGGTGGTGCTGACCACCGCGCTGAACCTGGCCGGGGTGCGGACGGCGGCCGTGGTGGGCTTCGCGGTGCTGGCGATGGAGCTCGCGGTGCTGGTGGTGTTCGTGGCCGCGGCCGTGGTGGTGCTGGCGCAGGGTGACGCGCGGCGCGCCTGGGCGAGCCCGTTCGCCGCGGTCGGCGGCTTCTCGACGACCGCGGTGCTCTCGGCGGTCTCCGTGGCGGTGCTGTCCTACCTGGGCTTCGACGCGATCGCGGGCTTCGTGGAGGAGGCGGTCGGCGCCTCGGCGGCGGTGGCCCGGGCGGTGCTGTGGTGCCTGGCGCTGTCCGGCGTGCTGTTCGTGGCGCAGACGTATCTGGCGGCGCTGCTGGAGCCGCTCACCCCGCAGCAGCTGGCGGCGGACCCGGCGTCGCAGGGCTCGGCGTTCTACGACACGGTGGAGGCCTCGGTCGGGCACTGGCTGCACGTGCTGGTCGCGGCGAGCAAGGCGGTCGGCGCGGCGTTCGCGGCCCTGGCCGGGCAGGCGGCGGCCGGGCGGCTGCTGTTCGCGATGGGCCGGGACGGGCGGCTGCCGCGCTCGCTGGGCACGGTCGACCCGGGCTCGGCGGTGCCCCGGCGGGCGCTCCTGGTGGCGGCGGCGGTCACCCTGGCGGCGGCGGTCTGGGCGGCGAACCGGGACGACGGTCTCGACCGGCTGACCTCGGTGGTGAACATCGGCGCGCTCACCGCGTTCACCCTGCTGCACGCCTCGGTGGTGGGCTGGTACGCGGTGCGGCACCGCTCCCGCAACCGGGTGGCGGACGTGCTGGTGCCGGTGCTGGGCGTGGCGGTGATCGGCGCGGTGGTGGCCGAGGCCTCGGGCACCGCGCAGGTGGTGGGCCTGGTCTGGCTGGCGGTGGGGCTGCTGGTGCTGCTCGGGCGGCGGGCTTCCGCTGTCGGCGGACGCCGATAGCCTCGTACGCATGGCCAACCCCAGCTCTCCCGAAGCACCGCTCCCGGTCGGCAAGGTCTCCGCGCTGATCGGGGGCTGGATCGACCGGCTCGGCGCGGTCTGGGTGGAGGGGCAGATCACCCAGCTCAGCCGGCGGCCGGGAGCGGGCGTGGTGTTCCTGACGCTGCGCGACCCGCAGGCCGACGTCTCGCTCACCGTGACGTGCTTCCGCTCCGTCTTCGACCAGGTCGCGGACGCGGTGCAGGAGGGCTCGCGGGTGATCGTGCACGCCAAGCCGGAGTGGTACGCGGCGCGCGGCCAGCTCTCGCTGCGGGCCGCCGAGATCCGGCTGGTCGGGCTGGGCGAGCTGCTGGCCCGGCTGGAGCAGCTGAAGCGGCGGCTGGCCGGCGAGGGCCTGTTCGCCGCGGACCGCAAGAAGCCGCTGCCGTTCCTGCCGCAGTGCGTGGGCCTGGTCACCGGCCGGGGCTCGGCGGCCGAGCGGGACGTCCTGGAGAACGCCCGGCGGCGCTGGCCCGCCGTCCGCTTCGAGATCCGCAACGTGCCGGTGCAGGGCGTCAGCGCGGTGGAGCGGGTGAGCGCGGCCGTCCGGGAGCTGGACGAGCACCCCGAGGTGGACGTGATCGTGGTGGCCCGGGGCGGCGGCAGCGTCGAGGACCTGCTGCCGTTCTCGGACGAGGGCCTGGTGCGGCTGGTCGCGGCCGCCCGGACGCCGGTGGTGAGCGCGATCGGCCACGAGCCGGACCAGCCGCTGCTGGACTTCGTCGCCGACCTGCGCGCCTCCACGCCGACCGATGCCGCCAAACGGGTGGTTCCGGATGTCGGCGAGGAGCTGGCCAAGGTCCGCCAGCTGCGCGACCGGGCCCGGCGGCACGTGCTGGCCCGGGTGGAGCGCGAGCAGCACGGCCTGGACGGAGTGCGCAGCCGCCCGGTGCTGGCCGCCCCGCAGCGGATGCTGGACGGGCGGGGGCAGGAGGTGGACGGGCTGCTGGAGCGGGCCCGGCGCACCCTGCGCCACCGGCTGGACCACGCGCAGAGCGACCTCGGGCACACCCTGGCCCGGGTGGTGGCGCTCTCCCCGGCGGCCACCCTGGAGCGCGGCTACGCGGTGCTGCAGCGGGGCGACGGCACGGTGGTGACCGATCCGGCGCAGGCCGCGCCCGGCGAGGCGCTGCACGCCCGGGTGGCGGGCGGCGGCTTCGACGTCACGGTGGCGGGCGGCTGAGCGGCGGGCGGCCGGGCGGCGGCGCACCGGGCCGCCGGTCCGCGCTGTCGGTCCGGCCCCCTACGCTGGCTGGCATGGCAGATCAGGAGCAGGACGCGGCGGCCGCCGTGCGGACCCCGACCGCGGACGACGCGCTGGGCTACGAGCACGCCCGGGACGCGCTGCTGGAGGTGGTCCGGCAGCTGGAGAACGGCGGTACCTCGCTGGAGGAGTCGCTGGCGCTGTGGGAGCGCGGCGAGCAGTTGGCGAAGGTCTGCCAGCGCTGGCTGGACGGCGCGCGGGAACGGCTGGACGCGGCGCTGGCCGCCGAGGAGGCGGGCCCGCCGCAGGGCTGATCCGGGGCGGGCGCCGGGCGTGACACAGGTCACATCCGGCCGAGGGAACAGTTGAAGGTTCATCCATGTTGGGACCTGGTGACCGGCCCCGGCCGGTCGTTCCGACAAACGGACCCCACCGTTCTCCATTCCTCCCTTGAGGTGCAAAGACATGACCACCGACGCCCTGGTTCTCGACGCCGCCGCCCAGGACCTGCTGTTCCGTGAGGCCCGCACCGCCAACACCTTCACCGACGAGCCGGTCACCGACGAGCAGGTCCAGGCGATCTACGAGCTGGTGAAGTTCGGCCCGACCGCGATGAACCAGCAGCCGCTGCGCGTCGTCCTGGTCCGCTCGGCCGAGGCCCGCGAGCGCCTGGTCCAGCACCTCGGCGAGGGCAACAAGGCCAAGACCGCCGCCGCCCCGCTGACCGCCATCCTGGCCGTGGACAACGAGTTCCACGAGGAGCTGCCGACCGTCTTCCCGCACTTCCCCGGCGCCAAGGACTTCTTCGCCGAGCGCCCGGTCCGCGAGTCCTCGGCCGCGATGAACGGCGCCCTGCAGGCCGGCTACTTCATCATCGGCGTGCGCGCCGCCGGCCTGGCCGCCGGCCCGATGACCGGCTACGACGCCGAGGGCATCAACAAGGAGTTCTTCGGCGACGGCGAGCACTCCGTGCTGGCCGTGGTCAACATCGGCAAGCCGGGCGAGAACGCCTGGTACCCGCGCTCCCCGCGACTGGCCTACGACGAGGTCGTCACCACCGTCTGATCCCGACCCGGACGGACAGCGCGCAGGGCCCCGCACACGTGGTGTGCGGGGCCCTTCGCGTGCGCCCTTCGCGTGCGCCCTGCGCGGGCCGCCCCGGGAGCGGAGGCCTCCGCTCCCGGGGCGGGACCCGGACTACTTCAGCGCCTGCGCCAGCTCGGCCAGCTCCTCGTAGGTGGCGGTGCCGGTCAGCACGGTCGTCGCACCGCCGGACTGCACGGTGAGCGCCCGCGCCTTGGGCCCCTGCACCCGCTCCCAGGTCTGCCCGGCGACCTCCGCGGTGCCGTCCGGCTTGCCGTCGGCCACCGCCGCCTTGAGCACGTCCTCGGGCTTGGCGTCGCTCTGCTCCACGGCCGCGTACTGGCCGGAGGGGGTGACGAAGCCCAGGTGCCAGGCATTGCCCTTGCCCCCGCTCATCGCCGCCGGGTTGTAGGTCACCGAGGTGGCCCGCCACTGCGCCGGCAGGCCCTCCGGGGAGAGCAGCGGATACGGCGCGGCCCGCTTCGCCGAGGCCGCGGCCACCGAGTACTCCACCGTACGGACCCCGTCGCCGTCCGCGTCGTGCGGCAGGAACAGGTACCCGACCCAGACCACGACGCCGACGGCCAGCATCGACAGGATCATGTCCCGTACGGTCTGCCGGCCCCTCATGCCCTTGCTCTCTCCAGCCACCCCCACATGGTGACTCATGGCGGCGCGCACCCCCGCACCCGGGGTCTCCGCGTCCGGGTGAACGGGGGCCGGACCCGCCCCCGCCGCCCCCGCGGGGGGACCGCGCCACAGACACCCCTGCCGGGGGCAGATACGATCGCAACACCCTCACCACGGCGTTCGACCAGGCAGTAGTCGGGCGCTCACTGGCCGTCGCGTACAGAGAGGTAACGACGATGACCACGCAGTACCCGCACCACCTGCCCAGCGCCCTGGAGGTCGCGCCGGAGGCTCCCGACCGGAACCTCGCGCTCGAACTCGTCCGGGTCACCGAGGCCGCAGCGCTCGCGGCGGGCCGCTGGGTCGGCCGCGGCGACAAGAACGGCGCCGACGGCGCGGCCGTCCGGGCCATGCGCACCCTCGTCTCCACCGTCTCGATGAACGGCATCGTCGTCATCGGCGAGGGCGAGAAGGACGAGGCCCCGATGCTCTACAACGGCGAACGGGTCGGCGACGGCACCGGCGCCGAGTGCGATGTCGCGGTGGACCCGGTCGACGGCACCACCCTCACCGCCAAGGGCATGAACAACGCGGTCGCCGTCCTGGCCGTCGCCGACCGCGGCACCATGTTCGACCCGAGCGCCGTGTTCTACATGGACAAGCTGGTCGCCGGCCCGGAGGCCGCCGACTTCGTCGACATCACCGCGCCGCCGGCCGTCAACATCCGCCGGGTCGCCAAGGCCAAGGGCATCGCCGTCGAGGACGTCACCGTGGTCGTCCTCGACCGCCCGCGCCACCAGGGCCTGATCCAGGAGATCCGCGAGGCGGGCGCCCGGATCAAGTACATCTCCGACGGCGACGTCGCCGGCGCCATCATGGCCGCCCGCGAGGGCACCGGCGTCGACCTGCTGATGGGCGTCGGCGGCACCCCCGAGGGCATCATCGCCGCCTGCGCGATGAAGTGCATGGGCGGCGTGATCCAGGGCCGGCTCTGGCCCAAGGACGACGCCGAGCGCCAGAAGGCGCTGGACGCCGGGCACGACCTCGACCGGGTGCTCTCCACCGACGACCTGGTCAGCGGCGAGAACGTGTTCTTCGTCGCCACCGGCATCACCGACGGCGAGCTGCTGCGCGGCGTGCACTACCGCCAGGAGACCGCCACCACCAGCTCGCTGGTGATGCGCTCCAAGAGCGGCACCATCCGGGAGATCCACTCCACCCACAAGCTGTCCAAGCTGCGGGCCTACAGCGCGATCGACTTCGACCGCGCCAACTGACGCACCCCACGGTCCGCGGTCCCGGCGAAATCCCCCTTCGCCGGGACCGCGGTGCGTCCACCGGCGGTGCTTCTTCCGGCGGCGTGTCTTCCGGCGCGCCTTCCGCCGGCGCGTCTTTCCCGGGGACGTCCTCCGCCGGGCGGCCCCGGGGTCACCCGGCGATCAGTCCGCGCGCCCCCGGCACCCGGGCCGCCTCGCGCAGCTCGACGTCGCGACGGCGGCGGCGCGCCAGCACCACCCGGCGCTCGGCCGCCGTCAGCCCGCCCCAGACCCCGTACGGCTCCGGCTGCGCCAGCGCGTGCTCCCGGCAGTCCAGCAGCACCGGGCACCGGGCGCACACCTGCTTCGCCTGCTCCTCGCGCGACAGCCGGGCCGCGGTCGGCTCCTTGGACGGCGCGAAGAACAGACCCACCTCGTCCCGCCGACAGGCCGCGGCGGTGTGCCACGGGTTGTCCTCGCCCGCCGGCTGCGGGGCCGGGCGCCGCTCCATCAGCTGGGCCGCGAGCACCGGCGAGGCCGCGGCGGACGGCCGCGCGACCGGCGACGGGGCAGCCGGCGCGGTGGCGGCGGACGAGGTGGTGCGGGACTCGATCGGATGCAGCACGGCCGTACTCCTGACGAGGCTCTCGGACACGGGGAAGCTCGCTCCCCTGCCCAGCTGCGGGCCCCCGTTCACACCCCCGGGCCGGCCTCAGGCCGCCTCCGGTACGCAGCCGTACAAGAAGCGATGTGCCAGAGGAACTACCCCGCGCCCGCGGGATTCATGCACACTGCACGCAAACGACTACAGGCTGCACCCGCCGCAACGACGAGTGCCCGGCCGGGAGTTGCCTCCGACCGGGCACCGGGCCCCTCCCGCGCCGCGTGACTCAGTCGGCGCCGAGCTGCTTGCGCACCCACTCCTTGAGCTTCTTGCCCCGGCGCGGCTTGGCCTCGCACCCGCCGAACACGGCGGTGCCCTTCACCCGCACCACCGGCGCGTACGGGTCGGCCGCGGTCTGCTCCTTGACGTCGAAGCCGCCGAAGATGCCGACGCCGCCGCCGTGCAGGCTGACGTTCTCCGGCACCTTGACCTCCACCCCGCCGAAGATCGCCACCACGTCGATCACCACCTCGGGCGACTCGAAGACCGCGTCGGTCAGGTCGATCTCCACCCCGCCGAAGATCGCCACGGCCCGCAGGTGGGAACCCACCCGCCACCGGCCCTTGCGGGAGGAGCCGCCGAACACCGCCAGCATGGTCGGCGCCTCGTTGCGGGCCGGCAGCCGCACCGGTCCCTGCGGCCGCGGGCCGGCCGCCTGCTCCGGGCCGCCCAGCGGCGGCTTCTCGAAGGAGACCTCGCGGTGCGCCGGGAGGTCCCGGGTCAGCGGCACGAGGTCGCCCAGGGTCTTGGCCGCGTAGGCCGCCTCGATCCGCTCGGCGTGCTCCTCGACGTCCAGCCGCCCCTCGGCGTAGGCGTCGCGCAGCAGCTCCGCCACCCGTTCGCGGTCGGCGTCCGAGGCCCGCATCTCGGCCTCCGCCACCGGGGCGTGCGCGGCCCGCGCGGGCGGCGCCGCCGCGGGCTTGGTCATCGGTACGGGCCGCTGCCCCTGATCGTCCATCTGCTGGTCCTGCGGGTCCTTCGACGGCGAGTTGTCCACGGGGGCAAGCCTAGTCAACGGGGCAACCCCCGCACCGCCCCCGGGTGACCCTGGTCACGCAGGCGGACCTTCCCGCGTGCGGGATATCGGCGGGTCCTACCCTTGAGGGTGCTTTCGCCCCTCCAGGGTGCTTCGCCGACGCAGCCGGAACACCGGCAACACTGGACACCTAAGGACCGCCCCCATGGCTCCCACGCCGGACTTCGAGTACAGCGACCTGCTCCCCCTGGGCGCTGACCCGACCCCCTACCGCAAGCTCACCTCCGAAGGCGTCTCCACCTTCGAGGCCGGCGGACGCACCTTCCTCCAGGTCGAGCCCGAGGCCCTGCGGCTGCTCACCGCCGAGGCGATGCACGACATCTCGCACTACCTGCGCCCCGCCCACCTCGCCCAGCTGCGCCGCATCCTGGACGACCCGGAGGCCAGCCCGAACGACCGCTTCGTCGCGCTGGACCTGCTGAAGAACGTCAACATCTCGGCCGGCGGCATCCTGCCGATGTGCCAGGACACCGGCACCGCGATCGTCATGGGCAAGCGCGGCCAGAACGTGCTCACCGCGGGCGGCGACGAGGCCGCCGTCGCGCGCGGCGTCTACGACGCGTACACCAAGCTGAACCTGCGTTACTCCCAGATGGCCCCGGTGACCATGTGGGACGAGAAGAACACCGGCAACAACCTGCCGGCGCAGATCGAGCTGTACGCCACCGACGGCGACGCCTACAAGTTCCTCTTCATGGCCAAGGGCGGCGGCTCGGCGAACAAGTCGTACCTCTACCAGGAGACCAAGGCGATCCTGAACGAGGCCAGCATGCTCTCGTTCCTGGAGCAGAAGATCCGCTCGCTGGGCACCGCGGCCTGCCCGCCGTACCACCTGGCGATCGTGATCGGCGGCACCAGCGCCGAGTTCGCGCTGAAGACCGCCAAGTACGCCTCCGCGCACTACCTGGACCACCTGCCGACCTCCGGCGACGCCAGGACCGGCCACGGCTTCCGCGACCTGGAGCTGGAGGCCAAGGTCACCGAGCTGACCCAGAAGATCGGCATCGGCGCCCAGTTCGGCGGCAAGTACTTCTGCCACGACGTGCGCGTCGTCCGCCTCCCGCGCCACGGTGCCTCGCTGCCCGTCGCGATGGCCGTCTCCTGCTCGGCCGACCGCCAGGCGCTCGGCAAGATCACCGCCGAGGGCGTCTTCCTGGAGCAGCTGGAGACCGACCCGGCGAAGTACCTGCCGGACACCACCGACGAGCACCTCGACGACGACGTGGTGCGCATCGACCTCGACCAGCCGATGTCCGCGATCCGCGCCGAGCTCTCCAAGTACCCGGTGAAGACCCGCCTCTCGCTCACGGGCACCCTGGTCGTCGCCCGCGACATCGCTCACGCCAAGATCAAGGAGCGTCTGGACGCCGGCGAGGGCATGCCCAAGTACCTCCAGGACCACCCGGTCTACTACGCCGGCCCGGCCAAGACCCCCGAGGGCTACGCCTCCGGCTCCTTCGGCCCCACCACGGCCGGCCGGATGGACTCCTACGTCGACCAGTTCCAGGCGGCCGGCGGCTCGATGGTCATGCTCGCCAAGGGCAACCGCTCCAAGCAGGTCACCGACGCCTGCGCCCAGCACGGCGGCTTCTACCTCGGCTCCATCGGCGGCCCCGCCGCCCGCCTCGCCCAGGACTGCATCAAGAAGGTCGAGGTCCTGGAGTACGCCGAGCTCGGCATGGAGGCCGTCTGGCGGATCGAGGTCGAGGACTTCCCGGCCTTCATCGTGGTCGACGACAAGGGCAACGACTTCTTCCGGGAGACCACCGAGGGCCCGCTGATCACCAACCTCCGCGTGCGCTCCAAGGAGTAGCCCGAGCAGCCCTCCCCGCACACCCCGCCCCGCCCCGGCCGCCGCCCGCGCCCGGGGCGGGTCCGCTTCCGCCGCCGGCCGGGCCTCGCGCCCCGTACCGGAAACCCGCGCCGCGGTGGTGAGGCCCTCAAGGCCCGTTCCCGTTCCCGCTCCCGCTACCGCTTCCGCTGACGGCCGTGCGCGGTCAGGCGTCGAAGTCGTACTCAAGGACGTAGGAGGCGGCGTCCAGGGTCATCTCGTTCAGCTCGACGACCTGGCCCTCGTCGGCGAAGGCGGTGCGGCAGATGAGGATGACCGGGGTGCCGGCGGAGAGGTCGAGGCGGGCGGATTCGTCGGCGCTGGGCATCCGGGAGCGGACCTCCTCGCGGAAGTGGACGGGCTTGGCGCCGATCTCGGCCAGGCGGGCGTAGGTGCCGCCGGGGCCGGTGTCCTCACGGGTGATGGCGGTGCCCGCGACCAGGCCGGCCGGGAGGTAGGAGGTCGACAGCAGGACCGGCTTGCCGTCCAGGACGAAGCGCCGGTGCCGGACGCACATCGGCTCGCCCGGGTCCACGCCGAGCACCCGGGCCACGTGCTCGGGCGCGCCCCGCTCGGTCACCGAGACCTGGTCGACGACGAGGCTGCGGCGGTCGATGTCGGCCGACCATATCGAGCGGCCCGAGCCCCACTGGCCCTGGGCGAGCCGCTGGATGCCGCGCCGGCGCAGCGGCCGGAAGTCCCGGACGAAGACGCCCGCCCCGCGGCGGGCCTCGGCGATGCCCTCGCTCTGCAGCACGCCGAGCGCCTGGCGGGCGGTCATCCGGGCGACGTCGAAGGTGTCCATCAGGTCGTTCTCGCCGGGGAGCCGGTCGCCCGCGCGGTACTCGCCGGCGTCGATGGCCGCCTTCAGGCTGTCGGCGATCCGTTGGTATTTGGGCTGCTTCTCGCCGCTGCTGCTGCCGACCATCGCCGTCTCCCTCGTCCCCTCGCCGGAAATCGTAGGCGCGCCTTCGGTCCGCGGTAAGCCGATAGGACCGGTTAGACCGTTGACATCTCTAGAGATATTAGCTTCTCTAGAGATGCTGGGTAGTCGCCGAGCAGTGCCGAACCGAGCCAAGCCACGACAGCGACCAGGGCCGGCCGCCACACCCGTCGCCGCGCCCGCACCGGAGCAGCAAGGAGCAGCGCGGTGAGCATCCGAAAGCGCGCCGCCGCGGCCTACCGGCCGCGCGTGGGGGAATCCGTCCTCGACACCAGGACCGGACGCACCGGCATCTACATGGACACCATCGGCGGGGAGCACTACCTCCGCCCGCCCGAGGGCGGCCGCGAGTGGACCGCCCGCCCCGAGCACGTCACCTCCGCGGCCCCGGTCGGCGGAGCGGCCTTCGAGGGCGCCGCCGGGGCCGAGTCCGCGGGACGGACCGGCCCCTCGCGCCGGGCCGGCCCCTCTCCCCTCCCCGCGACCTGAAACCGGCTCGGCGGAAGCCGCACCGGCCGGTTCCGGCCACCGGACGCACGGCGGGCCGCCGCTCCCCCTGGCGGCCCGGGTCCGGCGGCGGGGTGCCGCTCCACGACGGGCGCCCCGCACCACCGGGACGGCGGGGTGCGGGGCGCACGGGTGCTGTGTGGGGCTACGGGTGACCGCTGATGACCCCGGCCGAGGCGCCGGTGGCGGTCACGAGGTAGCCGGTGGTCACCACGATCGTCGAGACGGCGACGACTGCGAGGCGACGGAGCGTGTTCAAGCGTTCCCCCCTGGAACCGCTGACGGGACGGTCGGTCCTACGGGTGGCTGGAGATGACGCCCTGCGGCTCGCGCTCGGTGCCCACCGCGTCGCCGGCCGGCTCCACGACGTACTGCCCCTCGTCACCGAAGAGGTCGTCCTCCAGGTCGGCCTTGCGGTCGGCGGAGGGCTCGGCGTAGCCGGCCTGCTCCGAGGTCGCGGCGACCGCGCCCTCGACCGCCCGGCCGGCCTCGGCCGCGGCCTGCTCGGCCGGCGCGGCCGCCACGGGGGTCTCGCTCTGCTCGTTGGCCATGCTGGGGCCGCCTTTCGGTCATCACATGTCTTCCGCCCCACCGGATCGGCGCGGGCGCGGAGTCAGTATCGTAGGGTTGATTAAATGACCGATAAACATCGTGCGGCTGACCGTGCCGTCCGGCAGAGTCGGCCCCCCGCCTAAGCTGAGGCCACCACAACGGCGGAACCGCCGAGCGCCCTACCGGGACATCAACACCAGGCCATCGGGGGACTACATGGAGTTTCGGGAGACGCCGCCTGCACCGGCGCTGCGCTTCCAGGTACTCGGTCCGGTCCAGGCCTGGCTCGACGGCAGGCAGCTCGCCCTCGGTTCCCCGCAGCAGCAGGCCGTTCTGACGATGCTCCTGCTGCACGCCGGACGCCCCGTCACCACCCAGGACCTCGTCGACGGCCTCTGGGGCGACCGCCCGCCCGCCCAGGCCGTCGCGGCGCTGCGCACCTACGTCTCCCGGCTGCGCACGGTCATCGAGCCCCGCCGCGAGGTGCGGCGGCCCGCCGAGTTCCTCGTCTCCGTCGCCGACGGCTACGCCCTGCACATCCCGGGCGAGGCGCTGGACGTGACCGTGTTCGAGCACCTCGCCGCCGAGGCCGCGACCGCCCGCGGCGCCGGGGACCTCGACAACGCCCACCGGCTGCTGGTCCGTTCGCTCGGCCTGTTCGCCGGCCGTCCGCTCACCGGCGTTCCCGGGCCGTACGCGGACGCCCAGCGGCTGCGGCTGGCCGAGCGGCAGGTGTCCGTCGCCGAGGACCGGTGCGCGCTCGCCCTGGACATCGGCCTGCACGCCGAGGTGGTCGGCGAGTTGAACTCGCTCACCGCCGAACACCCCCTGCGCGAGCGGCTGCGCGAACTGTTGATGCTCGCGCTGTACCGCTGCGGCCGGCAGGCCGAGGCGCTCGGCGTCTACACCGACACCCGCAAGCTGCTGATCGACGAGCTGGGTGTCGAGCCGGGCGCCGGGCTGTCCACCATGCATGCCCGGATCCTGGCCGCGGACCCGGCGCTGACCCTTCCGGCCGCCCCCGTCCCGGCGGCCGCCGCCGCCCGCGAGGAGGGGCCCGCCGCCCCGCCGCCCCCGGCCCAGCTCCCGGCCGACGTCTCGGACTTCAGCGGCCGCACCGAGATGGTGTCCGATCTCTCGGCGGTCCTGATGAACGCCACCGGCCAGGCCGTGGTGGTCACCTCGCTGGCCGGCATCGGCGGCGTCGGCAAGACCACCCTCGCCGTGCACGTCGCCCACCGGGTGCGCACGGAGTTCCCGGACGGGCAGCTGTACGTCGACCTGCGCGGCGCGGGCGCCTCGCCCGCCGACCCGGCCGTGGTGCTCGGTGACTTCCTGCACGCCCTCGGCGTCACCGAGAACCCGGATTCGCTGGAGCAGCGCGCCGCCCTCTACCGCTCCCTGCTCGCCAGCCGGCGGATGCTGATCCTGCTCGACAACGCCCAGGACGCCGAGCAGATCCGGCCGCTGATCCCCGGGGTCTCCAGCTGCGCGGTGCTCGCCACCAGCCGCTCCCGGCTGGCCGGCATCCCCGGCGCGCACCTGGTGGACGTCGAGGAGCTGACGCCGGAGGAGGCGCTCGCGCTGTTCTCCGCGATCGTCGGCGAGCAGCGCGTCGCCGCCGAACCGGAGGCGGCCATGGCGGTGGTGACCGCCTGCGGCTTCCTGCCGCTCGCCGTCCGGATCGCCGCGGCCCGGCTCGCCAGCCGTCCCCGGTGGAGCGTCTCGGACCTCGCCCGCCGCTTAGCCGATCAGCGCCGGCGCCTGGACGAGCTCCAACTCGGCAACCTCGCCGTGGAGACCACCATCGGGCTCGGCTACGGGCAGCTCTCCCCCGCCGAGGCCCGGGCCTTCCGCCTGCTCTCCGTCGTCGACTCCCCGGACCTGCCGCTGGCGGCGGTGTCCGCGCTGCTCGGTGTCGACGAGGACGAGGCCGAGGACCTCGCCGAGGCGCTCGTCGAGGCGAACATGCTGGAGACCTTCGCCCCCGGCCGCTACCGGTACCACGATCTTCTGCGGCTCTACGCGCAGCGGCAGAACGAGCGGTCCGGGGACGTGGCGGAGCAGCGGGCCGCCGTGCTCCGGCTGCTCGACCTCCTGCTCGCCACGGTCCGCAACGCGGCGCGGGCCATCGAACCCGACGACCAGCTGCCCGAGCCGCTCAACGTGCCCGGCTCCGACGGCATCGCGCTGATCACCAACGCGTTCGCCCGGGAGTGGCTGCGGACCGAGACCGCGCTGCTCCTCAGCTCGGTCGAGGCCGCGGTCCAGGGCCCGGGCCTGCTGCTGCGGCCCGCCGTCGACCTGCTGATCATCCTCGGCAGCCTGGTGGAGGACCCGACCCACGGGGCGCGCGTGCGCCGCATGCTGGAGGCGGCGGAGCACAACGCCGGACGGTACGGGGACGCGGCGGCGCTCGCCCGGGTCCACTTCGCCTTCGGGACGCTGCAGTCGATCACCAATGACTTCCAGGGCGCCGAGCAGTCACTGCGCAAGAGCCTCGGCCTGCAGGACGCGGACGACATGACCGTCCTGCAGTCCATGGCGGCCAATGACCTCGGCATCGTCCTCAGCCTCGCCAACCGCCCCGCGGAGGCGCTGCCGTTCTTCGAGCAGGCCCTCGCCATCAGCCGGGTGGTGGGCGCGCCGATCGGCGAGGCGCGGCTGCTCGGCAACATGGCCCGGGCCCAACTCGGCCTGGGCCTGGTCGAGACGGCCGTCAGCTCGGTCACCGAGGCGGTCGCCACCGCGCGCGCCTCGAAGAACGGCCCCTGCCTGGCGGACACCCTGTACCAACTCGGCGTGGTCCTCTCCTCCGCCGACGATCCCGCGACCGCCGCCGATCACCTGCGCGAGTCCCACCGGCTCTACCAGTCCCAGCAGAACCGGCTGCGCGAGGGCTACACCCTGGCCCGGCTCTCCTCCGCGCTGCTGGCCGCCGGCCAGCAGGCCGAGGCGGCCGAGGCGGCCGAGGAGTCGCTGGCGATCGGGCTGGAGATGGACTCCGCCTACTGCCAGGGCCTGGCCAACGCCGCACTGGGCGAGGCTCTGCTCGGCCTCGCCCAGCCCGCACGCGGCCTGGCGTGTCTGCGCGAAGCCCACGCCATCTTCACGCGGCTCGGTGTGCCGGAGGCCTCCCCCGTGGCGGACCTCATCTCCCAGCAGCACACCGAGCCCTTCTTTCCCCCCGCGCCGTAGGCCTCCGTTCCCCCGTGCTCCCCCCTGGAGGCCTTCCCCCGAGAGCGTCCGGTGCTCCCGCAGCCCCCCGGCTGCGGGAACACCTTCAACGCTTCCCCGGCGCTGGACTCCACTGTGCACCGACCGGATTGACGTTCAATAAACGCCCGGTTGTCGGTCTGCGGACCGACGGAGCCGCAGGTCGGCACGGGTGCGGGCGCCGACCGTACGGCGTGCGGGCCCGATCGCACCACCCCGGCCCGCGCCCTGCGCTTCCGGGCAGGGGGGCGGTGTCGGCCAACCGCCGCGAGTTGGCCGGAAACGGACCCCATGGCGGAGTGATCACGCATATTCTCGGAGGCCAGTACACACACCAGTGCACTTCTCCGGTGGACCAATCCGGAAAAGGCAGCGCCGCGGCGCTCCCGCAGTGCAGAGTGTCTCTGTGCAAAGAGTCTGTGCAAAGTGTCAGCGTGCAGTCAGCGTGGCAATGCAGTCATTGTGACGCGGGGAGCGTGACGTACCGCCACCGGCAGCGGGCCGGCGGGGAAGCGCGGACGCCGGGAGGAGACGGCGGCCCGGCCCCGCGCCTCGTCCGGCCGACCGGAGGCCCGGCCGAAAGGTGCCTCTCAATCGTGACGACCGGACAGATATCGGATCCGTTCCCCGTCGACGAGGACGCGGGTGGCGACGACGGGTCCGACGTCCTGCGCCGCCGGGCCGAACGCGCCCTGCAAGCGGTCGCCTTCGACACCATCGGCACCGGCTACGCGGAGGCGTTCCCCTCCAAGGACGGGCAGCTGGCCTGCGGCCACCGGCTGCTGGCCGCGCTGGAGCCGGGCGCCGCGGTGCTGGACGTCGGCTGCGGCAACGGCGAGCCGACCGTCCGCCAGCTGACCGCCGCCGGGATGCGGGTCACCGGGGTCGACCTCTCGGACGTCATGCTGAGCCTGGCCCGGGAGGCCCGTCACCCCGGCCCGCACCCGCCCCGCCTGCACCGCATGGACATGTACGACCTCGCCACCGAGCGCGCCCGCTCCGCCTGGAACCTGCCCCGGCTCGGACCCGCCGGACGGGGCACCTTCGACGCGGTCACCGCCTTCTTCTCGCTGATCCTGCTCCCCCAGGACGAGATCCCCACCGTGCTCGGCCGGCTGCGCGCGCTGCTGCGGCCCGGCGGGCTGCTGGCGCTCGGTATGGTCGAGGCGGATCTCGATCACGTTCCCCTGCCGTTCCTCGGCCGGGAGCTGCGGATCAGTGGATATCTGCGGGAGGATCTCGAACGGGTCCTGCTGGCGGCCGGGTTCACGGTCGAGGAGCGGGAGGGCCGTCCGTACGCGCCCGCCAGCACCTCGCTGCCGCCGGAGGAGCAGCTCTTCCTCCGCTGCCGGCGAACCGGCTGACGACGCCGGACCGCGGCACCCCGGCAGCACCCAGGCACACCCCCGGCAGTCCCCGACAGACCACAGACCGTACCGATCCCCAGGACAGGCACCCGTGCGCGACCAGCTCAATCCCGAGGCCGGAGAGCCGCCTGCCCTGCCGACCCCGCGCCGCCCGTCGTCACCCCCGGAGCGCGTCCCCGAGCGCCTCGCCTACCTCGACTCCGCGACCCGGCGGATCAACAGCGCGCTCGACCTGGCCGCCACCCTGCGCAACGTCGGCCGGGTGCTCGTCCCCGCCCTCGCCGACGCCGCCGTCGTCCACCTGCGCGACCCGCTGCCCAACGTCGAGCGCGAACCCGGCTTCCCCGAGCATCTGCGGATCCACCACAGCCAGGGCACCCGGCTGGGCCGGCGCGGCCGCCCGGCCGGCGACGACCGCCGCGACCGCTACGGCAGCCGCTACGGCGCCCGCTCCACCGCCGACCCCGGCCCGGCCACCCCGGTCACCCGCGGCGGCGCGCTCGCCCACACCCTGCTCAGCCGCCGCCCCGCCGAACCGGTCGTGCTCGGCGCGGCCGGGAACAGCGGCAGCGCCCGCACCACCGAGCTGCTGCGCGAGCTGTACGGCGCCCGCGGACTGGCCCGGCTCAGCCCGGGGACCTCGGTGCTCGCCCTGCCGCTGCGCGGGCGCAAGACCGTGCTGGGGCTGCTGGTGCTGATCCGGCGCCCGCGCGCCAAGAGCGGCCGGCCGGGCTTCGACGCCACCGACACCGCCACCGCCGCCCACCTCGCCACCCAGGCCGGACTGGCCGTCGACACCGCGCTGCGGTACGCCCGCGAGTGGGAGATAGCCAACGAGCTCCAGCGCAGCATGCTGCCGCTGCGCCTGCCCCAGCCGCACGGCGTCCGGCTCGCCCAGCGCTACCTGCCCGGCGAACGCGGCGCCCAGGTCGGCGGCGACTGGTACGACGCCGTGCCGCTGCCCGGCAACCGGGTGGCGCTGATCGTCGGCGACGTGATGGGCCACTCGCTCACCTCGGCCGCCATCATGGGCCAGCTGCGCACCAGCGCCCAGACCCTGGCCGCGCTCGACCTGCCGCCGCACGAGGTGCTCTACCACCTGGACGAGCAGGCCCAGCGGCTCGGCCGCGAGCAGCACCTGGCGACCTGCGTGTACGCCGTCTACGACCCGATCGCCAACCGGGTGGTGCTCGCCAACGCCGGGCACGTGCCGCCGGTGCTCGTCCAGCCGGACGGCACCGCCGAGCTGCTCGACCTGGAGGCGGGCGCCCCGATCGGCGTCGGCGGGGTCGACTTCTCCTCCGTCGAGCTGCCCGCCCCGCCCGGCTCGGCCCTGCTGCTGTTCACCGACGGCCTGGTGGAGACCCGCAACCGGCCGCTCAGCGACGGCCTCGAACTGCTCCGCGCCCGGCTCGCGGGCGCCCAGCGGCACGCGCCCGAGCACCTCTGCCAGGAGGCGCTGCGGATCCTGCCGCCCGGCGACCGGGGCGACGACATCGCGCTGCTGGCCGCCTGCTTCGACGGCATCCCGGCCGGGGACGTCGCCCACTGGTACCTCCAGCCGCGCAACGAGACGCCGGGGCGGGCGCGCCGGCTGGCCGCGCACACGCTGCGCCGCTGGGGTCTGGAGGAGCTGAGCGAGGCGACCGAACTGATGGTCAGCGAGCTGGTCACCAACGCCGTCCAGCACGCCACCCGCCCGGTCACGCTGAGCCTGGTCCGCACCACCCGGCTGCGCTGCGAGGTCGGCGACGACAGCCCGCTGCTGCCCCGGCCGCGCCGGACCGGTCCGGAGGACGAGCGCGGGCGGGGCCTGCAGATCGTGGCCCGGTGCGCCGAGCGCTGGGGCGCGACCCGGCTGGGCACCGGCAAGGTGGTCTGGTTCGAGCAGCGCCTGCCGTGACGTGCGACGGGGCCGCCCCGGCGCGCCGCGCCGGGGCGGCCCCCCGCCGGGCCGTCAGACCTGCTCGGGCACCTTGGGCGCCCCGGGCACCCCGGGTTCGGGGGCGGCGCCGCTCCCGGCGGGCTCCAGCCGGGCCATCAGCTGCTCGCCCTCCATGTCCACCCGGGGCACCACCCTGTCCAGGCTCTTCGGGAACCACCAGGCGGCCTGCCCGAACAGTGCCATCGCGGCCGGCACCAGGGCCATCCGCACCACGAAGGCGTCCACCAGCACGCCCACCGCGAGCGCGAACCCGATCGGCTGGACGATCGGGTCGTGGCCGAAGACGAACGAGCCGAAGACCGCGATCATGATCAGCGCCGCCGCGGTCACCACCCGGGCCCCGTTCCTCACCCCGGCCACCACGGCGTCCCGCGCCGTCATGCCGTGCACGTGGTGCTCCTTCATGCCGGAGACCAGGAACAGCTCGTAGTCCATCGCCAGCCCGAACAGCACGCCGATCAGCAGGATCGGCACGAAGCTGACCACCGGACCGACCTTCGGCACGTCGATCAGGCCGTCCAGCCAGCCCCACTGGTAGACCGCGACGACGGCGCCGAGCGAGGCCGTGATGGAGAGCAGGAAGCCCGCCACCGCCTTCAGCGGCACCAGGACCGACCGGAAGGCCAGCGCCAGCAGCACCAGCGCGATGCCCACGATCACCGCGACGAACGGCGGCAGCGCGTCGGCGAGCTTGGCGGAGACGTCGATGTTGGCGGCGGTGGTGCCGGTGACGTCGATCCGCGCGCCGGTCCCGGCCCGGAGCTCCTCGCGCTGCTCGCGGATGTCGGTGACCAGCTGCCGGGTGTCGGCGTGGTCCGGGCCGGTCTTCGGGATGACCGGCAGCAGCGCGATCCGGCTCGGCCCGTCGAGCTGCGGCGGGAGCAGGGTCTGCACGCCGGGCAGGGCGGCGAGCCGGTCGGCCACGCCCCGCACCGCCTGCTCCGGCTGCGCGGCCCCGGCGGCGTCGACCACGACGACCAGCGGGGCGTTGAAGCCGGGGCCGAAGCCGCGGTCGACCAGGTCGTAGGCGGTGCGGGCGTCGGTGCCCTTCGCCTGCGAGCCGCCGCCGGGCAGGCCGAGGGTGAGGCTCGCGGCCGGCACGGCGAGCGCGACCAGCGCGGTGAGGCCGGCCAGCAGGACGGCCAGCGGGCGGCGCACCACGAAGCCCGCCCAGCGCTCGCCGAGCGTCGTACGTCCGGTGGTCCGCAGCGCGCGCCGCCGGACCGGCAGCCGGTCGATGCCGCGGCCGGCGAAGCCGAGCAGGGCGGGCAGCAGGGTGATCGCGACGAGCACCGCGACGACGACGGCGCCGGAGGCGGCCAGGCCCATCACGGTCAGGAACGGCACGCCGGCGACCGCGAGACCGGCCAGGGCGGCGACCACGGTGAGGCCCGCGAAGACCACCGCGCTGCCGGCGGTCGCGGTGGCGCGGGCGGCGGCCTCCTCGGGCTCCAGCCCCTCGGTCAGGTGGCGGCGGTGCCGGGAGAGGATGAACAGGGCGTAGTCGATGCCGACCGCCAGTCCGACCATCAGCGCCAGCACCGGCGCGGTGGAGATGATCTCGAACGAGCCCGCCACGGTGACGACGGCGGCCATCGCGACGCCGACCCCGATCAGCGCGGTGACCAGCGGGAGCCCGGCCGCCGCCAGCGAGCCCAGGGTGACCACCAGGACCACCCCGGCCACGATCAGGCCGACCACCTCGCCGCCGTCCACCTGGGCCATCTGGTTGTAGGCGTCGCCGCCGAAGGCGACCGTGACCCCGGCCGCGCGGGCCGGGTCCGCCGCCGCCCGGACGGCGTCGCGCTGCTGGTCGGTGATGTCGCCGAGCGCGCTGTCGAAGGAGACCAGGCCCAGCGCGAGCGTGCCGTCCGGGGAGAGCGCGCCGGTGGCGTACGGGTCGGGGACGCCCGCGACACCCGGGACGGCGGCGATCCGGGCGACCGCCTCGCCGACCGCCTGCGCGGTCCCGGGAGCGGTGATGGCGCCGGGCGTCCCGACGGCGAAGACCACCTGGGCCGAGCCGTGGCCCTGCTCGGGGAAGGTGCCCTTGATGCGGTCCAGGGTGGCCTGGGCCTCGGTGCCGGGGACCTTGAACTCCTCGGAGGTCGCGCCGCCGAAGGCCGCCGCCGCGCCGCCGAGGGCGATCAGCAGGGCCAGCCAGACGGCGAGCACGGTTCGCCTGCGGCGGAAGCAGAGGCGGCCCAGGCGGTACAGGTACGTGGCCATGCGTACACCTTCGGTGGGGTCGTTTCCGGCTGGTCGTCCAGTCGTCCGCACCACCGTACGCCGAACTTGTTCACGTGACAAAGTCGAACGACGGGGTTGTGTGACGCAATCGGACGATCCAGTTGTGTGAACATGGCGATACCCTGGCCCAATGGCTCATGTCCCGGCGGCCGAACGGCGCCCCCAACTCATCCAGGCCGCCATCGACCTGATGGCCCGCGAGGGCGTGGCCGCCGGCAGCACCCGCGCCATCGCGGCCGAGCTGGGCGTGGCACAGGCGACGGTGCACTACACCTTCGGCACCAAGAAGGACCTCTACCGGGCCGTCGTCGAGCAGCTGACCGCCGACTTCATCGGCCAGGTGCGGGCGTCCGCGCCGGACGAGGGCCCGTTCGGCGAGCAGATCCGCACGATGGTCTACGCGCTGTGGGACAGCGCCGTCGGCGAGCGCGGGAAGTGCGCGCTGATCACCGAGTTCTCCGCGATGTCGCTGCGCGACCCGGACCTCCAGGAGATCATGCGGGCGCTCCAGCACGAGATCGAGGCCACCGCCGCCGAACTCCTCACCGCGCTCTCCGCCGCCCACGGGCACCCGCCGGCGCTGCCCGCGCAGGAGATCGCGGTGTACTTCCTGGCCGGCTTCAACGGGCTGACCGACCGCTACCTGGTGCTCAAGGCCGCCGGCGAGGACCCCGAGGAGGAGTCCCGCCGGGCGCTCGACGTGCTGGTCGCCACCACGGTCGGGCTCTGCCTCGGCACGCCCGCCGCGGGCTGACGGGCGGGGCTGCGGCCGCGGCTACGGCTGCGGCTGCGGCTACGGCTCGACGATCCGGACCGGCAGCTCCGCGAGCACCTCGCGCAGGGTGACCGCGAAGCGGTCGTACTCGGCGCTGCGGGCCGAGCCCGGCCGGGTGGCGAGGCCGATCCGGCGGCCCGGCGCGGGCGCGGCGAAGCGGACGGCGGCCAGCCGGTCGGTGCGGCCCGCCTCCACGTCCAGCGCGGTGGCGGGCAGCAGGGTCACCCCGAGACCGCCGGCCACCAGCTGCACCAGGGTGGACAGTCCGGCCGCCCGGGTGGTGGATCCGGCCGGGTCGGCGCCGACCTCGCGGCAGATGTCGAGGGCCTGGTCGCGCAGGCAGTGGCCCTCCTCCAGCAGCAGCACGTCCAGGTCGAGCAGCACGTCGCGCGGCACGTCGACCCGGCCGGCCAGCTCGTGGTCGGGCGGGGCGACCAGCACGAAGTCCTCGTCGAACAGCGGGATGTCCCGGGTCGGCGCGCCGCCGCCGGCCGGCAGCGCCAGCAGCAGCACGTCCAGCCGCCCGGCGGCCAGCCCCTCCAGCAGCGAGGGCGTCCGCTCCTCGTGGACGTGCAGCTCCAGCTCCGGGTAGCGGTCGCGGACCAGCCGCAGCACGGTCGGCAGCAGGTACGGCGCGACGGTCGGGATGACGCCCAGGTGCAGCGGTCCGGTGAACGGGCGGCGGGCGGCCTCCACCTCCTCGGTGAGCGCCTGAAGGGAGGAGAGCACCCGGCGCGAGTGCTCCAGGACGCGCTCCCCCAGGGGGGTGATCATCACCCGGCGCGTCGTACGCTCGACGAGCTGCGCGCCCAGTGACTCCTCCAGCGCCGCGACCGCTCCGGAGAGCGCCGGCTGGCTCGTCCCGGTGGCCGCCGCGGCCTCCCGGAAGTGCCGGTGCTCGGCCACCGCCACGAAGGCCTTGAGCTGGGCGACCGTGGGTGTCCGGGGGCTGCGCGGGGTGGCGTTCGCCACACCCGTCTCGGGTTTGCGGACGGGGCTCCTGCGACGGGCGGGGCGAGCGGGGGGCGTGGGGCTGTTGATAACTCTCTCCGATCAGACACATCGAGTGTAGCTATTTCCCTGATCAGTCCACGATGTGGAATGGTGGAACCCGTTCCGCAAACCGGACAAACTCCCCACCCCTCACAGGAGAAGCGAACGTGCTGACGATCGGCGACCAGTTCCCGGCCTACAACCTCAAGGGCGTGGAAGGCCCGTCCGCTGACAAGCTGGAGTTCAAGGACTACACCTCGGAGGACCAGAACGGCTGGAAGGTCGTCTTCTTCTGGCCGATGGACTTCACCTTCGTCTGTCCGACCGAGATCGCCGCGTTCGGCAAGCTGAACGAGGAGTTCGCCGACCGTGACGCCAAGATCTTCGGCGTCTCCGGCGACTCGGAGTTCGTGCACCACGCCTGGCGCAAGGACCACAAGGACCTGAACGACCTGCCGTTCCCGATGCTGGCCGACATCAAGCACGACCTGATGCGCGCCTGCGGCGTCGAGAACGCGGACGGCACCGCCCAGCGCGCCGTCTTCATCGTCGACCCGAACAACGAGATCCAGTTCGTCATGGTGACCGCGGGCTCCGTCGGCCGCAACCCCAAGGAGGTCCTGCGGGTGCTGGACGCCCTGCAGACCGACGAGCTGTGCCCGTGCAACTGGAACAAGGGCGAGGACACCCTCGACGCCCAGGCCCTGCTGGCGGGCTGACCCATGGCCCTCGACGACCTGAAGTCCGCCCTCCCGGACTACGCCAAGGACCTCAAGCTCAACCTGGGCTCGGTCATCGGCAACTCCGACCTCCCCGCCCAGCAGCTGTGGGGCACCGTTCTCTCCTGCGCGATGGCCACCCGCAGCCCCGCCGTCCTGCGCGAGCTGGAGCCCGAGGCCAAGGCCAACCTCTCCCCGGAGGCGTACAACGCCGCCAAGGGCGCGGCCGCGATCATGGGGATGAACAACGTCTACTACCGGACGCTGCACCTGCTCTCCGACAAGGAGTACAGCAGCATGCGGGCCGGTCTGCGGATGAACATCATCGGCACCCCGGGCGTCGAGAAGGCCGACTTCGAGCTCTGGTGCTTCGCGGTCTCCGCGATCAACGGCTGCGGCCAGTGCCTCGACTCCCACGAGGCCGTCCTGCGCAAGGCCGGCGTCGACCGCGAGGTCGTCCAGGCCTCGATGAAGATCGCCGCCGTCCTCCAGGCCGTCGCCGGCGTCCTCGACTCCGAGGCCGCCCTCGCGACCGCCACCGCCTGACCCGCACCACCCCGGACCGGCCCCTCCCCCGGACTCCCCCCGAGTCCCGGCGAGGGGCCCGTCCGCATACCCCCATTCCCCCCACACCCACCGCCATCTCCGACTACAGTCCGACGCGGACCGAACACACCTCCGAGAAGAGAGGAAGAGGCCGCATGCCCGGCACCGGGGGGAACGCAGGGTTCGAGGTACGAGCAGGGGAGCTGCAGGCGGCCGGACGCACGGCGTCCAAGATCGCCGCACTGATACCGGGGGAGACGAAGGCCCTCCTCGATGCGAACATCGGGGCGATCGTCAGCGGGCACGTGGACCGGGTCCGAAGGACGGAGGGCCGGTGAATCGACCCGAGGAGAGGCCCACTGGCCCAGGACGTCCGAGCGGCCCGCACGGGCAGGTCTCCCGGGCCGGGAACGGGTGGGCCAAGCTCGCCGTGCTCTATTGGGTCCTGGTGGGACTCGCCGTGAGCGGATGGGTCGCGATCGCCTCGCTTCTCTCGATGTTCGGGCTGGACGAGGACTGGAGGTTGGACCGAGCCGCACGAGTGGTCCTTCTGCCGCTGCTCGGTCCGGTCGCGGGCGGCCTGCTGAGCTGGGTGCTCCTGGCCCTTACGCCCGCTCGGCACTGGGCACGGACAGCCAAGTCCGCGCTGGTGGCGAACGGCGCGCTGATCGGCTGCATGGGCGCGTTGATCTGGGGCGCGGTACTCGCGGCGCGCTGATGCGGCAGACCGCGGACGGGTCCCGGCGAGGGGCCCGTTCGCGTGGGCGGGAGTCGGGGGGTCAGGCGGTCGGGGGGCGGGTGGCGGCTTCGCGGGCGGCTTCGAGGGCGGTGAAGACGGCCTGGCCGGCCTCGTTGCGGCGGCGCAGGTGGGTGACCACGGTGTTGGTGACGGCGATCAGGGGGACGGCGACGATGGCGCCGCCGATGCCGCCGATGATGGAGCCGGCGGCCACGCCGAGGACGACGCCGAGGGGGTGGACGCGGACGGCGCGGCCGAGGATCAGCGGCTGGAGCACATGGCCCTCGATCTGCTGGACGGCGATCAGCACGACCAGCACCATCAGCGCCGTCCAGGGCGTCGTGGTGACCAGCGCGATCAGCACCGCGACCGTCCCGGTGACCAACGCGCCGACCAGCGGGACGAAGGCGCCCAGGAAGATGATCACGGCGAGCGGCAGGGCCATCGGCACGCCGAGCAGCTGGATGCCGATGCCGATGCAGACCGCGTCGATGAAGGCCACGCAGACGGTGCCGCGGACGTAGGCGGTGAGCGTGGCCCAGGCCTTCGGGCCGGCGCCGGCCATCGCGTAGCGGGAGTGCCGGGGCAGGCCGCGCAGCGCCCAGTTCCAGATCCGCTCGCCGTCGTAGAGCAGGAAGAAGGTGGTGAAGAAGGCGAGCAGGACGGCGGTGAGCACCTCGACGGCGATCTGCGCGCCGGTGATGCTCGCCGAGGTGATCTGCTCGGTGTTGGTGCTGATCGCCTTGGTGATCTGGTTGGCGAAGTCGGTGATCTGCTGCTCGGTGAGGTGCAGCGGCCCGGTGATCAGCCAGTCCCGCAACTGGTCGACACCGGCCTTGACCTTGCTGGTGACGGTCTCCAGGTTGGTCGTCACCTGCCAGACCACGAACCAGCCGACCAGCCCGATGCCGGCCAGTCCGCTCATGAACACCCCGCCGGCCGCCAGCGAGCGCGGGACGCCGTGGCGGCGCAGCCAGGAGACGGTGGGCTCCAGCAGCGCGGAGATCAGCAGCGAGGCGAGCACCGCGAAGGCGACCAGCCGCAGCATGTCGACGATGTAGAAGACGACGTACAGCGCGGCGCCGAGGAGCAGCAGCCGCCAGGTCGACTCGGCGGCGACCCGCAGGCCCCACGGCACCGCCTCGGCGGGGGTGGCGGGTCGGCCGAAGTGCCCGTGCGAGGCGGGGACGGCGGGCGACGGCGGTGCGGGAGCAGCGGCGGGAGCCGGGACGGGCGCCGGAGCGGGAGCCGGGGCAGGGACCGCGGGCGGCGGGGCGGCCTCGGAGCGCGGGCCCGGCAGCGGGTCGGCGGGCAGCGGGGGCAGCCCGGACAGCGGCGGTTCGTGGAAGTCGGCCGCCATCGCGGCCCGCCGGCGCCGTTCGATCACGGCGGCCGCGCTCGCCACCACGGCCATGCCCTTGGCCACGGCCTTGAAGGCCTTTCCGCCCCGCGCCATGCTCGCTACCACTTCTCCCCGCCGGAGCCGCCCGGTGCGGCGGCACGCCGTGGTCCCGCCACGGCCGTCAGGAAGACGCTACCCGGCCGGGAGGCGGTGAGTCCGCTCCGCGGGCACGTTCCGTGCGGGTTCTTCGGGGCCGATTCCGGGGCAAACCAGCACGTCCCCGGTGGTTTCAGGCGCCGGGCAGCGGGGAGGAGTCGATCGGGAACACGGAGCCATCTGTCGGCGGACCGGCCGGCGCGGGGAGCTACCAGGACCCCTCCCCGTCCCCGCGTCCGCACCCAGGACCGCACCGCCCGCAGGCGCACTGGTCAGCGCGGCCCGGGCGGCGCGGCCCGCTCCCGGGCGGCGGCCGCCGTCGCGGACACCGCGCCGACGCGAACACCGCGGCCCCCGGTCACGGCGGAAGCGTGACCGGGGGCCGCGGCGGTGTTCCTAGTACCAGTGGTGCGACTGCCAGAACGACCAGGCGCCACAGGGGCTGCCGTAGCGGCTGTTCATGTAGTTCAGGCCCCACTTGATCTGGGTGGCCGGGTTGGTGCGCCAGTCGGCGCCGGCCGAGGCCATCTTGGAGCCGGGCAGCGCCTGGACCAGGCCGTACGCACCGG
The DNA here is from genome assembly GCF_043080305.1 of Kitasatospora sp. NPDC015120. Lineage (NCBI taxonomy): Bacteria > Bacillati > Actinomycetota > Actinomycetes > Kitasatosporales > Streptomycetaceae > Kitasatospora > Kitasatospora sp. NPDC015120. The sequence continues at coordinate 143,709 of NZ_JBIBVJ010000014.1, forward strand.
AGCTCTTGTTGGTGGCGGTGTAGTTCCAGCCGCTCTCGCGCTTCACGATCTGGCTGAAGCACTGGAACTGGGCGTCGTTGCCGACGATCTGCTGGGCCAGCTCCTGCACCGAACCGGGGCTGACCGAGACCGCGGGGGCGGACGCGGTGCTGTCGGTGGCGGCCATCGCCGAGCGCGCCTTGGAGCGGTTCGCGGCGGCCTCGTCGGCCTTGCGCTTCTCCTCGGCGGCCTTCGCGGCCTTCTCCGCCTCGGCCTTGGCGGCCGCCTCGGCGGCCTCCTTGGCAGCGGCGTCGGCCTTGGCCTGGGCCTCGGCGGCGGCCTGCTGGCGGGCCGCCTCCTCGGCGGCCTTCTGCTCGGCGGCGGCCTTGGCGGCGGCGTCGGCGGCGGCCTGCTGGGCGGTTGCCTGCGTACCGATGTTGTCGCTGATGGTCTGCGCCTGGGCGCCGGAGGGGACTTCGGCAAGCAGGGTCGCGCCGGCGACGTCGACCGTCTGCGTCGTCTTGCCGTCGCTGCCCGAGGCCATGCCGACGACGGCACCGACAGCGGTGACGGCGGTGGCGGAGGCGACAGCAACTCCCCGGACCGAGATCCGAGTCACATGGATTCCTTCCAGCATCGCCCACGCGTGACCGTACGGGCGCAACATGCCCCTTGGCGCTGCCCTCCGTACGGTGCTGGTCACGGGAGGTACTGACCCGGCGTCCGGCCGAGGTGAGGCGACCGGGCGTTGTGATCGGGCGGCGTACGGCTCTCGGTCTTCACTTGTGCGTCCACCGACCGGAGTTGGCGGACCGTCCGGGCCGGACTCCCGGCCTTCCGGAAGCCCTGCCATGCCGTACGCGGGGCCTGACAGAACCCTCACCATGCCGCACGGGGACCTGTCGACGCAATTCCCCGTTGCGTGGCGGATCTCACATTCACCGAACCGGCGTTCGCCGGACGGAAAGCACTCGATGTGATGAAAAGGACGGGGCCCGCTCCGTCAGGAACGGGCCCCGTGCCAGGGATTGACGCTTCTGTCCGGTCATGCCCGAATGGTCCGGTTGAGCCGGATGTCAACGGCTCACGGGTTGACGTCCTCCAGCATCTCCGTCACCAGCGCGGCGATCGGCGAACGCTCCGAGCGGGTCAGCGTGATGTGCGCGAAGAGCGGATGCCCCTTCAGCTTCTCCACCACCGCCACCACGCCGTCGTAGCGGCCGACCCGGAGGTTGTCCCGCTGCGCCACGTCGTGGGTGAGCACCACCCGCGAGCCCTGGCCGATCCGGGACAGCACCGTCAGCAGGACGTTGCGCTCCAGGGACTGCGCCTCGTCCACGATCACGAAGGCGTCGTGCAGGGAACGCCCGCGGATGTGGGTCAGCGGCAGGACCTCCAGCATGCCCCGGGAGATGACCTCCTCGATCACGTCCGGGCTGGTGACCGCCGAGAGGGTGTCGAAGACCGCCTGGGCCCAGGGGCTCATCTTCTCCGTCTCGGTGCCCGGGAGGTAGCCGAGCTCCTGGCCGCCGACCGCGTACAGCGGCCGGAAGACCATCACCTTGCGGTGCTGCTGGCGCTCCAGGACCGCCTCCAGGCCGGCGCACAGCGCCAGCGCGGACTTGCCGGTGCCGGCCCGGCCGCCCAGCGAGACGATCCCGACCTCCGGGTCGAGCAGCAGGTCCAGCGCCACCCGCTGCTCGGCACTGCGCCCGCGCAGGCCGAAGGCCTCGCGCTCGCCGCGCACCAGCCGGACCCGCCCGTCGCCGGTGACCCGGCCGAGCGCCTTGCCCCGCTCGGAGGTGAGCACGAGTCCGGTGTGCACCGGCATCTCGGCGGTGCCGTCGACGTCCACCCCGGCCTCGTGGCCGGCCGCGAACAGCGCGTCCACGTCCTCGGCCGGGACGTGCAGCTCGGCCATGCCCGTCCAGCCGGAGGTGATCGCCAGCTCGGCCCGGTACTCCTCGGCGAGCAGGCCGACCGAGGACGCCTTGATCCGCAGCGGCAGGTCCTTGGAGACGACGGTGACGTCGTACCCCTCGGCCTGCAGGTTGCGGGCCACCGCCAGGATCCGGGTGTCGGCCTCGCCGCCACCGGCCCGGTAGCCGGCCGGCAGTATCGACGGGTCGGAGTGGTTGAGCTCCACCCGGATGGTGCCGCCGAGCTCGCCGACCGGGATGGGCTCGTCGAGGCGGCCGTACCGGATCCGGTAGTCGTCGAGCAGTCGCAGCGCCTGGCGGGCGAAATACCCCAGCTCCGGGTGGTGCCGCTTGGCCTCCAGCTCGGTGACCACGACCACCGGGAGGACGACCTCGTGCTCCTCGAAGCGGGTCATGGCGAGCGGGTCCGCCAGGAGCACACTGGTGTCGAGAACGTACGTGCGCCGGTCTGGTGTCCGGCGGCTCTTGGAACTGACCACTAGGCCTCCAGGGCGGATGACCCTGCGTCATCCGCGGCAAGCCGGCCCCCGCTGCCCCGGTGGCCTCGGGGCCGGTCTGACCGGAGTATTCCCAGGCGGGGGGCGGTGCATTCGCGCCCTCGGAGAACTGACGGATCATTGCGGGTGAACGTTTGGCCTTGCCCGGCAGCCGGGTAGGCCAGCCCCTACGGTGGTCAATCCCGCTCGCCCGGGACGCCGGCCCCGCCCGCCCGGGACGTTCCGGCCCTCCGTCAGAGACCCATCCGCCGGTTGCGCTGCTCGTAGGCGCGCAGCGCCCGCAGGAAGTCGACCTTGCGGAAGGCCGGCCAGTACGCCTCGCAGAAGTAGAACTCGCTGTGCGCGCTCTGCCAGAGCAGGAAGCCGGAGAGCCGCTGCTCGCCCGAGGTGCGGATGACCAGGTCCGGGTCGGGCTGGCCCTTGGTGTAGAGGTGCTCGGCGATGTGCTCGACGTCCAGGATCTCGGCCAGTTCCTCGATCGAGGTGCCCCGGCCGGCGTGCTCCTGGAGCAGCGAGCGCACGGCGTCGGCGATCTCGTGCCGGCCGCCGTAGCCGACGGCCACGTTGACGGTGATGCCCTCGATGCCCGCGGTCTCCTCGGCCGCCCGCTTCAGGACGTCCGCGGTGTGCTGCGGCAGCAGGTCCAGTGCGCCGACCGGGTTGATCCGCCAGCGGCGGGCGGCGGCGAGGTTGGTGACGGCGTCCTCGATGATGCCGAGCAGCGGGACCAGCTCGTCGGCCGGACGGTCGAGGTTGTCGGTGGAGAGCATCCACAGGGTGACGACCTTGACGTGGGTCTCGTCGCACCAGCCGAGGAACTCGCTGATCTTGTCGGCGCCGCGCTGGTGGCCGTAGGCGGTGGAGCCGCCGGTCGCGCGGGCCCAGCGGCGGTTGCCGTCGAGGATCACGCCGATGTGGTGCGGGGTGCGGGCGAGGTGCACCTCGACCCGGCGTCCGTAGAGGCCGTACATCCCGTCCAGCAGGACGCGCAGACCCGGCGTGCGTTCGACGACATCGCGCAGACCCATGGTTTTCGGCCCCTCCGTGCTCACTTCACCGGGTGCTTCAGAACCCCCGGCGCAGCCTACTCCCGCGCCGTGGCGGCAGGGAAAGCCGCTGGTCGCGGGAGGGTCACGGTCCTGTACGAAGTCTGTCCCCGCGGGCGCGTCCGCGGTGGCCTGAACGCGCCGGAACGGCGCTGCGGGGACGCTCCGGGGAACGGCCGGCGGCCGGATACGGAACGGTCTCCGATTCCTTAAGGAATCCGTAAGCCGACGGTTCAATGCTTGACGACCCCCAATGGTCTAGTCCAGCTTTTGTTCCCAGGGCGGAACAGAACACCGGACCGCCCTCGTCAAGGCAGTACTTCGGACGCAATGCCCTCCCCCACACGCGGCCGCCGCGCCCCCCACCGCGGCGGCCGCTCCTCCCCCACAGGAGCGCACCTCCATGGCCCGTACGCTGAACCGGCCCGTGTCGCACAAGCGCCGCCGCGGCCCCGTCCCGGCCCTCGCCGCGGGCGCCACCGCTCTCGCCCTGGCCGGCACCGGCCTCGCCCTCTTCGCCGGCGGGGCCAACGCGGCCGCCGGGAACCTGGTCGCCAACGGCGGCTTCGACGGCTCGCTGAGCGGCTGGGTCTGCGCCGGCGCCGCGAGCGCCGTCACCACGCCGGTCCACTCCGGTTCGGGCGCGCTGCAGGCCACCCCGAGCGCCGGGGACACCGCCGAGTGCACCCAGACCATCAGCGTGCTGCCCAACACCAGCTACACCCTGAGCGCCTGGGTCCAGGGCCCGTACGCCTACCTCGGTGCCCGCGGCACCGGCGGCACCGACCCGAGCGTCTGGTCCAACCAGAACAGCTGGAACCAGCTCTCCACCACCTTCACCACCGGTGCGAGCGCCAAGAGCATCACCGTCTACCTGCACGGCTGGTACGGCCAGAGCGCCTTCCTCGCCGACGACGTCGTGCTGAGCGGCCCGGGCGGGCCCGTCACCCCGAGCCCGACCGCGACGGTCACCCCCACCCCGACCGTCACCCCCACGGTGACGCCGACCGTCACGCCGACCCAGACCGTCACCCCGACCCCCACCCAGACGGTCACCCCCACCCCGACCCAGACGGTCACCCCGACGCCGACCGCGACGTCCACCGGCAACCCGAACACCGGGGTGCCGAAGCACGCCATCACCGGCTACTGGCACAACTTCGACAACAAGGGCAACAACCTCCAGAAGCTGGGCGACGTCCCGGCCGCGTACGACATCATCGCGGTGTCCTTCGCCGACGCCGTCCCCAACCGCGCCGGTGCCATCACCTTCAAGCTGGACCCGGAGCTCTCGGCCGGCCTCGGCGGCTACACCGACGCCCAGTTCCGTGCCGACGTGAAGGCCAAGCAGGCGGCCGGCAAGAAGGTCATCATCTCGGTCGGCGGCCAGAACGGCGCCATCTCGGTCAACGACGCCACCGCGGCGCAGACCTTCGTCGACACCGCCTACGCCGTCATCAAGGACTACGGCTTCGACGGCATCGACATCGACCTGGAGAACGGCGTCAACGCGACGCACATGGCGAACGCCCTGCACAGCCTCCAGGCCAAGATCGGCTCCAGCTTCGTCCTGACGATGGCCCCGGAGACCATCGGGATGTACTCCACCGCCGGCGCCTACTTCCAGCTGGCGCTGAACACCAAGGACATCCTGACCGTCGTCAACACCCAGTTCTACAACTCGGGCGGCATGAACGGCTGCGACGGCAAGGTCTACAACCAGGGCACCATCGACTTCATCACCTCGCAGATCTGCACCCACATCCAGGGCGGGCTGCGGCCCGACCAGGTCGGCATCGGTGTCCCCGCCTCCAGCAAGGCGGCCGGCGGCGGCTACGTCGCGCCGAGCGTCGTCAACAACGCGCTGGACTGCCTGGCCACCGGCAAGAACTGCGGCAGCTTCGTCCCGCCGGCCAAGTGGCCGACCATCCGGGGCGCGATGACCTGGTCCACCAACTGGGACTCCGTGAACGGGAACGCCTTCGCCAACACGGTCGGCTCGTTCGTCCACCAGATGCCGTAACTCCCCCCGGCGCGCCGCTCCTTGAGGGTGGGGCCTGCGCGTCGGCGGCGGGCCCGTCGTACCTGACCGGTACGGCGGGCCCGTTCGCGTTCCGGGGCCGGAAGGGCTCCCCGGCCCGGCGGCTCAGGAGTGGCCCAGGACCGCCAGCAGGGTGCCGAGCAGCAGGAACGGCCCCAGCGGCACCTCCCGGCCGCGCACCGGACGGCGGCGCACCAGGGCGGCCAGCAGCACACCGACCGACCAGAGCCCCGCCAGCAGCACGAAGGCGGCCAGGCCGGCGAAGGCGGCGGACCAGCCGTACCGGCCGAGCAGCGCGCCGAGGCCGAGCGCCAGCACGGTGTCCCCCGCGCCCACCAGCCCCAGCTGGACCGGCACTTCGAACAGCACCCCGGCGGCCAGCGCCACCAGCAGGCAGCGCAGCAGCACCCCCGGGGCGTCCTGCGCCAGCTGCACGCCCGTCAGCAGCACCGCGAGGCCCGCCGCCAGCGTCCAGGTGAGCGGGTAGGGCAGCCGGTGCACCCGGGCGTCGGTGAAGCCGAGCACCACACCGGGCCCGGCCAGCCAGAGCAGCAGCAGCGCGTCCGCCGGGTGCGCGGCGGCCAGTGCGGCGGCGGCCGCGGCCGCGGTGACCGCCTCCACCCGCCAGGGGCCGGGGCCGAGCCCGGTCCGGCAGCCCGGGCACCGCCCGGTCGGCGGCAGTCCGCGCAGCCCGTGCCCGCAGGACGGGCAGGCCAGGCACCACGGTTCGTCCGGCGGCACGGCGTAGCGCACCACCAGTCCCCGCAGCGCCGGTGCCACCAGCAGCCCCGCCAGTACCGCTCCCAGCGCGCTCGCGATCACGGCCCGCCCCCTCCGTCCCCTGACGCGGTCGCCGACGGCCGGCGGCGCCCGCACCAGTGTGCCGTCCGTCTCGTTCCGGACGGCACCCCTCCGCGAGTCCTCGTCTTCGGCGCCGTTCCGGGCACCCGGGCGCCGATCCACAAGGCGGGCCGGGGGCTGCGCCTCCTGATCGAAGGCGGAGCGGAACGGTGCCCTCCGAGCGGTCCCGCGGGTGTGCGGCGACACGCGCCGAGGAGCCCGTTCGTACCCCTAAAGTAGGCAGGCATGCAGGTCATCCAGTCCAGCAAGCTCGCCAATGTCTGCTACGACATCCGCGGTCCGGTGCTCGACGAGGCGATGCGGCTGGAGGACCAGGGCCACCGCATCCTGAAGCTCAACACCGGCAATCCCGCGCTGTTCGGCTTCGACGCGCCCCCGGAGATCCTCCAGGACATCCTGCGCAACCTCTCCACCGCGCACGGCTACGGCGACTCCAAGGGGCTGCTCTCCGCGCGCCGCGCCGTGGTGATGCACTACGAGGAGCGCGGCCTGGACGGCCTGGACGTCGAGGACGTCTTCCTCGGCAACGGCGTCTCCGAACTGATCCAGCTGGCGATGACCGCGCTGCTGGACGACGGCGACGAAGTGCTCGTCCCGGCCCCGGACTACCCGCTGTGGACGGCGTCCGTCTCGCTGGCCGGCGGCACCGCCGTGCACTACCGCTGCGACGAGCAGTCCGAGTGGTACCCGGACCTCGCGGACATCGAGTCCAAGGTCACCGACCGGACCAGGGCGCTGGTGGTGATCAACCCCAACAACCCGACCGGCGCCGTCTATCCGCGCGAGGTGCTGGAGGGGCTGGCCGGGATCGCCCGCCGGCACCGGCTGGTGATCTACGCGGACGAGATCTACGACAAGATCCTCTACGACGACGCCGAGCACGTCCCGCTCGCCAGCCTGGCGCCGGACCTCTTCTGCGTCACCTTCAACGGCCTGTCCAAGTCCTACCGGGTGGCGGGCTTCCGCTCCGGCTGGATGGTGCTCTCCGGCGAGCGCACCCGCGCCCGCAGCTACGTCGAGGGCCTGAACGTGCTCGCCTCGATGCGGCTGTGTGCCAACATGCCGGCCCAGCACGCGGTGGCCGCGGCGCTCGGCGGACGGCAGTCGATCAGGGACCTGGTCCTGCCCGGCGGCCGGCTGCTGGAGTCCCGGGACGCCGCGTACCGGCTGCTCAACGAGATCCCCGGGGTCAGCTGCGTGAAGCCGAAGGGCGCGCTGTACGCCTTCCCCCGGCTGGACCCCAAGGTCTTCAAGATCAAGGACGACGCCAGGATGGTGCTCGACCTGCTGCGGGCCGAACGGATCCTGCTCGTCCAGGGCACCGGCTTCAACTGGCCGGAGCCGGACCACTTCCGGCTGGTCACCCTGCCGCGCGCGGAGGAGATCACCGACGCGGTCACCCGGATCGGCGCCTTCCTCGGCGGCTACACCCAGCCGTAGGGCGGGCGGCCGGGCGGGCCGGGGAAGAGCCGTGGCCGGGCCGCGCCGGGAAGAGCTACGGCCGGAGCCCGGTCCGGGCGATCTCCTTGGTCGGGGAAAGATCGTCCACCGGGGCTCCGGCCGTCCTGTCGCCGGCCGGCGCGCGGTTCGTGCAGCGCGCCGGCCTCTTTACCGCTCCTGCTGAGGCTCAGGCTCAGCCGAGGCGGGCGACCAGGTCTCGGTACTCGTCCCACAGCTCGGTGGGCGTGTGCTCACCGAACATCTCCAGGTGGGCCGGGACGAGCGCGGCCTCCTGACGCCAGATGTCGGCGTCGACGGTGAAGAGCAGGTCGAGGTCCTCCTTCGACAGCTCCAGGCCGTCCAGGTCGAAGCCCTCGACGGTCGGCAGCACGCCGATCGGGGTCTCGACGCCCGCGCCGGTGCCCTCCAGACGCTCGACGACCCACTTCAGCACGCGGCTGTTCTCGCCGTAGCCCGGCCAGACGAACTTGCCCTCGGCGTTCTTGCGGAACCAGTTGACGTAGTAGATCTTCGGCAGCTTGCCGGCGTCCGCCCGGGCGCCGACCTCCAGCCAGTGGGCGAAGTAGTCGCCCATGTTGTAGCCGCAGAACGGCAGCATCGCGAACGGGTCGCGGCGCAGCTCGCCGACGGTGCCCTCGGCGGCGGCGGTCTTCTCGGAGGCGATGTTGGCGCCGAGGAAGACGCCGTGCTGCCAGTTGAAGGACTCCGTCACCAGCGGGACGGCGGTGGCGCGGCGGCCGCCGAACAGGATGGCCGAGATCGGCACACCCGCCGGGTCCTCCCACTCGGGGGCGATGGTCGGGCACTGCGCGGCCGGGACGGCGAAGCGGGCGTTCGGGTGGGCGGCCGGGGTGCCGGACTCCGGCGTCCAGTCGTTGCCGCGCCAGTCGGTCAGGTGGGCGGGCTTCTCGTCGGTGAGGCCCTCCCACCAGACGTCGCCGTCGTCGGTCAGCGCGACGTTGGTGAAGACGGTGTTGCCCCAGAGGGTGTCGATCGCGTTGGCGTTGGTGTCGACACCGGTGCCAGGGGCGACGCCGAAGAAGCCAGCCTCGGGGTTGATGGCGTACAGCCGGCCGTCGGCGCCGAAGCGCATCCAGGCGATGTCGTCGCCGATGGTCTCGACCTTCCAGCCCGGGATGGTGGGCTGGAGCATCGCCAGGTTGGTCTTGCCGCAGGCGGACGGGAAGGCGGCGGCGACGTACGTGGGCTCCGCCTCGCCGGCGGGGCCCGCCGGCGGGGTGAGCTTCAGAATGAGCATGTGCTCGGCCAGCCAGCCCTCGTCGCGGGCCATGGTCGAGGCGATGCGCAGCGCGTAGCACTTCTTGCCGAGCAGGGCGTTGCCGCCGTAGCCGGAGCCGAAGGACCAGATCTCGCGGGTCTCCGGGAAGTGCGAGATGTACTTGGTGCTGTTGCAGGGCCACGGCACGTCGGCCTGGCCCTCGGCGAGCGGGGCGCCGACGGTGTGCACGGCCTTGACGAAGTCGCCGTCCTCGCCGAGCTGGTCGAGCACGGCCCGGCCCATGCGGGTCATCACGCGCATCGACACGGCGACGTAGGCGGAGTCGGTGATCTCGACGCCGTAGGCGGCCAGGGGGGAGCCGACCGGGCCCATCGAGAACGGCACGACGTACATGGTGCGGCCCTTCATGGCGCCGCGGAACAGGCCCTGCTCGCCCTGGAAGATCTCGCGCATCTCGGCGGGAGCCTTCCAGTGGTTGGTCGGGCCGGCGTCCTTCTCCTGCTCGGAGCAGATGAAGGTGCGGTCCTCCACGCGCGCCACGTCCGAGGGGTCCGAGGCGGCGTAGTAGGAGTTGGGTCGCTTCTCCTCGTTGAGCTTCTTGAAAGTGCCCTGGGCGACGAGCAGGTCCGCGAGGCGCTGGTACTCCTCCTCGGAACCGTCGCACCACTCGACGCGGTCCGGCTGGGTGAGCTCCGCGATCTCGTTCACCCACGCCAGCAGGCGCTGGTGGCGGGTGGGCGCGGCGCTGAGAGCAGCCGAGTTCTCGTTCGACACGATCGCTCCGTTTCACGCCATCCCGGCGGGGAGACGGCGTAGCGGGGGTTGAGGGTGCTTGCAGCGTAGCTCCGGACCCTAGGCTTCAACGCGGCAGATCGGCAGAGTTGACGCATCTTTTACTACAGTACGGATGATTACCGGCCAGTAAGGCGGCCCCTCCGACGCTCCCGGAGGCCCGCACCCCCTCGATCCAATACTCCAAAACGTCCAAGTCGTGATGAGCGCCACTTCCTACGACCCAGTAACCTACGGAGCCGTAGGTAGCGGGTAGCATGCCGCTCATGACTGCTGATCTCCTGGAGAGCACGGAGCGTGCGGAGACCAAGCCGAAGTGGCGCGGCTGGCTGCACGCCGGAATGTTCCCCGCCACGGTGGCCGCCGGGATCGTCCTGATCTGCCTGGCCGAACCGGGCCCCGCGAGGATCGCCTGCGCGATCTACTCCGTCAGCGCCTGGCTGCTCTTCGGCGTCAGTGCGGTCTACCACCGCTTCCACTGGGGCCCGCGCGGCGACGCGGTCCTGCGCCGGCTGGACCACGCCAACATCTTCCTGATCATCGCGGGGACCTACACCCCGTTCACCATCCTGCTGCTGGACGGCGCCGCCCGGCAGGTGCTGCTCTGGGCGGTCTGGGGCGGTGCGCTGGCCGGGATAGCGTTCCGGGTCTTCTGGGTCGGCGCGCCGCGCTGGCTCTACACCCCGGTGTACCTCGCGCTGGGCTGGGCCGCCGCGTTCTTCCTGCCGGACTTCCTGCGCGCCGGCGGCGTCGCCGTGCTGGTGCTGATGATCGTCGGCGGCGTGCTCTACAGCATCGGCGGCGTGGTGTACGGGCTCAAGCGGCCCGACCCGTCACCGCGCTGGTTCGGCTTCCACGAGGTGTTCCACGCCTTCACCCTCGGGGCCTTCATCACGCAGTACGTCGGAGTCTCACTGGTGGCCTACAGCGCGGCCGGCTGAGCCCGGCGCCCCGTGACGGGCGGTCGGCCGGTCGTGCGACCGGGCGGCCGCCCGTTCCGCCGTCCACTCCCGGACCGGGCGCTCGTGGACCGGGCGCTCATGGGCCCGCTCGTGCGGCGTCCGCTCGTACGGCGCCCGCTCGCGCGCCGCGTCGCGCCGGCGCTCGCGCGGCCGGTCGTGGCGCTCGTGGGCGTACGGGGCGCGGACCGGCCGCCCGGCCTGGCGCGCGTCGATCGCCTCCCGGGCCCGGCGGCAGCGCTCGCAGTGCGCGGCGTCCACCGTGCCGCCGGCCGTCCGGTGCGCACGCGGCGCCGGCCGGCGCTCCGGATCCGGGGCCTGGTGGAGCAGCCTCCAGCGGCGGCCCACGTAGACCATCAGCAGCAGCACCTCGATCCCGGCGACCACCAGCACCAGCGCGGCGCCGTGGATCAGATACGCCGCGACCACGGCCAGCGCCGAGCCCACCACCACCGCGGCGCCCCAGATCTGGGCACCCGACTCCCGAACGGCCATTTCGGCTTCCCCTTCCTGCGCCGGGCTCGTGGTCGGCCCCTGCCGCCCCACCCCTTCTCCGCTCTCGGCACGCATCGGCCCGCACTGACCGACGGCCACATCGTATCTACCGTCAGTCACCCGCAACCGCCCGAAAGCAGCGAACGACAGATCAACGTTGCGTCAATTCCCCGTGCGGAACGCACACTTCCAGGACACGTCACGGAGCGTGACGAACCGTTGGCGGCTGCCCGGCATTGACGGCCGCCATCTTTTGGGAGTTACTGTCATTTGACAGCGACTCCTTTCCAGGTTTCCGGAGGTCCCCCGTGTCCACTCCGCCCGACGACGGCCAGGCGGCCCCGCCCGGCCCGGACCCACGGCGCTGGCTCGCGCTCGTCGCGGTCGCGCTGAGCGTCCTGGTGATCAGCCTCGACATGACGGTCCTGAACGTGGCCCTGCCCACCCTGGCCTCGCAGCTCCAGGCCACCACCGGGCAGCAGCAGTGGATCGTCGACTCCTACACGGTGGTGTTCGCCGCCGTGATGCTCCCCGCCGGACTGATCGGCGACCGCTTCGGCCGTCGCTTCACCCTCACCCTGGGCCTCGCCCTGTTCGGCCTCGCCTCCGCGGTCGGCATGCTCGCCGACAGCCCGGACACGCTGATTGCCGCCCGCGCCGCGATGGGCCTGGCCGGCGCGCTGGTGATGCCGATGTCCATGGCGGTGATCCCCGGGCTCTTCCCGCCCGGCGAGCAGCGGCGGGCCACCGCGATCCTGGCCGCGGCGCTGGCCGTCGGCACCCCGCTCGGCCCGCTGATCGGCGGCTTCATCCTCCAGCACTACTGGTGGGGCGCGGTCTTCGCGATCAACCTGCCGCTGGTGGCGATCGGCATCACCGCCTGCGCCGTCCTGCTGCCGGAGACCCGCAACCCGGCCGCTCCCCCGATCGACGTGCCCGCCACCCTGCTCGGCGCCGGCGGGCTGGCCGCGCTCACCTACGGCATCATCGAGAGCCCCGAGCGCGGCTGGGCCGACCCGCTGGTGCTCGGCACCGTCGGCGGCGCGCTGCTCGCGCTCACCCTGCTGGTGCTGCGCAGCCGGCGCCGCGACGCCCCGATGCTCGACCTGTCGCTGCTCGCCGACGCCGCCTTCCGCTGGTCGACGGTGGCCGCGACGCTGGTGTCGCTGGTCCTGTTCGGCGCGTTCTTCGTGCTCCCGCTGTACTTCCAGAGCGTCCTCGGCGCGGACGCCTTCGGCACCGGTCTGCGGCTGATGCCGATGATGCTCGGCCTGATGGTGGCCGCCCGGCTCAGCGACAAGCTGGTCGCCCGCAGCAGCCCCCGGACGGTGATCGTCCTGGGGCTGGCCCTGCTGGCCGTCGCCCTGCTGACCGGCAGCCGGACGGAGGCGTCCGACGGCTACGGCCTCGCCGCCCTCTGGCTCACGCTGCTCGGGACCGGCATGGGCCTGTCCCTCATCACCGCGCAGGCCACCGCCCTGCTCACGCTGCCGCCCGCCCGGGCCGGCGTGGGCTCCGGACTGTTGCAGACCTTCCGCCAGGTCGGCGGGGCCATCGGGGTGGCCGTCTTCGGCAGTCTGCTCGCCCACGCCTACCGGGGCGCGCTGGACACCGGCGGGCTGGCGGCGGGCGCGGCCGAGCAGGCCGGGCGGTCGGTGGTCGCCGCGGACGCGGTCGCCGCCGCGGCCGGCGACCCGGCGCTGGCCGCCTCCGCGCACGGCGCCTACGTGCACGGGATGACGGTGGTGCTGCTGGTCTCCGGGGTGATCGCGGCGCTGTCGGCGGTGCTGGTCGCGCTGCGGATGCCCGCCGTCGAACCGGCCGGGCCGCCGCCCGCCGGAGCCACCGCGGTGCCCGCGGCCGATCGCGGATAATCGAAGACATGAACGCGACGCAGCCGGCAGCGGCACCTCCGACGGGACCGGGCAACCCGATCCAGGCGATGCTGGAGGCGCCGCTGTCGCTGCGCGAGCGGAAGAAGCTGAAGACCCGCCAGGCCATCCGCCGCGAGGCGTACCGGCTGATCGCCGAACTGGGCTACGAGAACACCACGGTGGACCGGATCGCGGCCGCCGCCGAGGTCTCGCCGTCCACCTTCTTCCGGTACTTCGCGACCAAGGAGGACCTCGTCCTCACCGACGAGTACGACCCGGCGATGATCGAGGCCCTGCTCGCCCGCCCCTCCGACGAACCGTTTCTGCGCTCCTGCCGGGAGGCCGTCATCGGGTTGATCCGGCACCTGATGGACCACGAGCGCGAGGAGATGCTCGTCCGGATGCGGCTGGTCCGGGAGGTCCCGGCGCTGCGGGCCCGGGTGCTGGACAACGCCAACGACCCGCGGCAGCTCTACCTCACCGTGCTGACCCGGCGCTCCGGCCTCCCGGAGCCGACCTTCACGATGCGGGTCGCCGCCACCGCGCTCGCCGCGGTCACCACCGAGGCGGTGCTGCGGTGGGCCGAGTCCGAGGGCGCCGAGGACATCGCCGAACTGGTCGACCGCGCCTTCGCCGTCCTGGAGGACGGCTTCGCCGGTCTGTAGCGGACGCGCCCGCCGGCGGGGCCCGGTCCGGTGACCGGGCCCCGCCGCCGTCACCCGCCGGTCCGGCGCCGCGCCGGCGCTCCGGCCCGCCGCCGCAGGGCCACGCCCGCGCCCGCGAGCGCGGTGGCGCCCAGGGCCGCGGCCGCCGTCGCCGCGGGCAGCGCCGTGCCGCCCGCCGGCTGCGGGGCGGCGGGCTCGTAGCCACCGCCCCGGCCCGCCCGGTCGTACGCCGAGCCGGGCAGCTTGTCGCCGTACCGCTGCCGGACCAGGCCCTGGTAGGCGGCCAGGCTCACCCCGGACTCGCCGACCGAGCGGCGCGCCTCGTCGTCCAGCGGCAGCACCCGGCCGTCCCGCAGCACGTACCAGGCGTTGATCTGCGGCTCGCGGAACGCCGTCCCGCCGCCGCCGTCGGCCGCCCGCGCCGCGTAGTCGCCCTCGTCACCGCCGGTGGCGATGTTGACCACCCGCCAGCCGCCGTCCTGCTTCACCGTCCAGACCGAGGCGACCTGGCCGTCGGCCGCCACCACCCGGCTCGCGGCGAACTCGGCGCGGGCCACCGGTGCGCCCGGCGTTCCGGAGACGAAGGCGGCGTCCAGCGTGTACACCGGCACGGTGTCCCCCGCCAGCCGGGGCGCGGTGGCGGCGGCCTCCGCCTCCCCGGCCGCACCGGGAGCGAGCCGTCCGGTGGGCGGGACGCCCTTGCGGGCGAAGAAGCGGCCCACCTGGTCGAGCACCGCCGGACTCTGCACCGCGCTGCGGGCCCGGGCCAGCTCCGCGGCCGGCACCGGCTCGGGCACCCCGGTGGCACCGGCCGGACCGGAGGACCCGCCCGGACCGGCCGGACCGGTGGCGGACGCGGCCGGCGCGAGCGCCAGCCCCAGGCCGGCGGCGAGCAGGACGGCCGCCGCGCCGCGGCGGACCGCGGCCTTGCGCATGCTGCTCATGTCGCCCCTCACGCGCCGATCCGGTACAGGGAGTGGGTCCAGGAGAACGTGCCGTTGGACACGTAGTAGTTGTAGTCCGCGCAATGGTATGGCCGATGTAGTTTCGATAACTTCACCCGCCAGGCGCGCCAGCCTGCGGGTTGTCTGTTGTCCGGGCCTCGGGGTGGGGGCCCGGACCGGTCGGCCGGCAAGCTGGGTCGCGAGGGGGCGGGAAGCTTTGGGCGGGGTCCTGCCGGTGGTGGGGTCGGGCATGGCCGGGGGGCCGTAAGCTGTTGCGACTCGGTCAGGGCTCTTTGGGCCTGACCGCAATTTGGCCGAGTGGCCCCCCGGTCTTGCCCGACGCGGGCCCCGCCAGCGGCGGGTGCGTAAAGCTTCCCGCAACCGGCCCTAGCCAGAGCGCGGCAGCCGTCCGACAAGGGAGCCTTCGCCTCCGCTGCCGCAGATAGTTAGAGACCCCACTGCGGCGACTGCGGTGGGGTCTCTGCCAGCGAGACGCCTGGGGCGGGCCTTCAAATCGCGCCGAACTCGCCTGCCTGTACCGCGTTGACGAACGCGCGCCACGCGTTGGCCGGGAAGACCAGCGCGGGGCCCTCAGGGTCCTTCGAGTCCCGGACCGGGACAGCGCCAGGAAGGCTGTCCGACACCTCGATGCACTGTCCCTCCTGTGCGCTGTAGCTGGACGCGCGCCATGTGGCCGTTGTCAGTAGGTCACCCATTCTCAATCCCTCGTCGAACGTGCCGGATGAACTCGATTGAAGACGCTTTCGACAGGGCCTCAACCTGTAGTTCATCGTACTCACCGGCCCAAACCGCCAGCGTGCGCGAGTCGCGCTCAAGGAACCCTCGGCGCTGCATCTCGCCGTAACCAAGCACGGCACCCGTGGGCATGGTCAGCAAGGTCACCGGGTGCGCGAACGGCCGATCTTCGCCAAGCGAGAACGGCGAGACTTGAATGATGACCTGCGGGTGTGCTGCCAGCGACTCCAGGTGAAGCAGCTGTTCCCGCATGACCGCCGGGCCCCCAATGGTGCGGCGCAAGCACCCCTCATCTATCACGGCATGAATGCGTGGCCCTGCCTCGGTCAAACGCGCCTGCCGCGTCATGAGCAGATTGGTTCGCGCGTCAGCCTGTTCCTGGGTTGCGCGTCCTCGACGGACGCGGGCGTTCTGGTAGGCCTGCGCATAGGAACGGGTCTGAAGGAGACCGGGGACGACGTTGATCTCGAACAGGTCGATCCTGTCGGCAGCCGCTTCGTTCCGGAGGTACTCCCGGAACCCGTCGAGCAGTACGGACCCCCGCCCCCTTCGCCACTCCTGCTCGAAGTGGCCCGCCAGCTCGAACGCATGATCAAGTCTTCTTGCAAATTTTTCAGTTGAAGGCTTTCGCCCGGTCTCCACTGCGGACACATGTACAGATGAGTACTGGGTGAGCCGTGCTACATCCTGCTGGGTCCACCCCCTCTCCTCTCGCAGCCTGCGCAGTTCAGCGCCAAAGGCTGCGGCGGGGGACTTTGAAGGGTCAAGATCCTTGCGGTTCATGATCGTTACTGACTCTTCCTTCGCGCTTGAACGGGTTGAAGAGGCCTCGGACTCTACGCCACAGTTGTGTCATCCGGTAGCGATCTGACTACGGAAGGGAGCGGCCATGGCTGCACAGCCGAGGGAGCCGGCCAGACCGGACTACTACCCGAAGCTTGGTGAGCAGGTTCGTGATCGCTTGAACAGCAGGAACGGGGTCTACATGGGCACCGTTGGCGGACAGGTTTACCTGCGCCGCGCGGACGGTGGTGTCGAGTGGACGACATGCCACAGCGAGATCGAACCGGCGATCGCAGTGGACGAGTTGAACACCCGTACGCGCGGGCGTGGCCCGCAGTCGGTGAGCAGCGTGGCGTGATTGAGGCGGACGTCCTGCCTCCACCTGGTTGGCAGATCGGGCGTTGCTTCCGTTGCAACGAACGGACTGAGGTTGCACCCGCAGTTGAGTTCTGGGGCAGCACGTTGCCGCTCTGCGCCGACTGCTTCAGACACGCAGCTCGCTGGATCCACAGAAGCAATCTGAGGGTCAGCTTGTACAACAACAACGATTCCGTCACCGCGTAGCAAGGAACGGAGCCACGATGCCGAGCGAGCCCGACCTCGCGCCCGCCCCTCCCAAGCCCCCCGTGCCTCCCCCGGCGCCCGCGTCCAGGACCCTGGAGCCGAGTGCCCAACCGAGGGCCGGCCTCCACAGCGGCTAGTCCCTACGACTCCCGCCGTGCACCGGTCTCCGATGTTGGTGCAGCGGCGGGTATCCCCCCACCCGTCAGGGTGTCGGCTATGGGGGATGGCCCTGCCTGTTCCGGCCCCCACGTTGGGACGGGCGGGGTCGCACACACCCCCGGAGGCGGTCTTTTACGGCGTGCTGTCCTCCGGGCTTCCGCTCGCGGACGTGAGGTCGCACAGGTTCGCGAGCAACCGCCCGCCCCAAGGTGCAAGGAACTGATTGGGGCGGGCGGGCACCCCACGCCCCCCGGGGAGGGGACATAGCTCCCTTCTCCGGGTCCTCGGCGCTCCAGGACCGGAACATCCTGTGAGCGCCCGCCCGCCCCGGCTCTGATGATCGGCCGGGGCGGGCCCCGATCTCCGTGCCCACCCTGGGGCTGTGCCGGGCACGGACCGCCTCGCCTGCTGCGTCTCGGAACACGCGGCCGGCGGGGCACCCCCCACCATCGGCCCGCCCCTGGAAGCGCTGCCCGCTCCCGGGGCGGGCTCTTACTCTCTCGGAGGCTGTCAGTCATGGAGCACCCCCGCCGCCGGCTCGGCGCAACGGTCCTCATCCTCACCCAAGCGGGTGACAAGGTGCTGTTGGTCCACCCGACGTACCGCGAGGGCTGGATCCTTCCCGGTGGCGGTGCCGACCCCGGGGAGTCCGTGTCCGAGGCGGCGCGCCGAGAGGTGCAAGAGGAACTGGGCCTGAGCCTGGTGGTTACGCACGGACTGACCGAGGACCAGGTCCCGGCCGACGCTGTCACCGGCTCCCCCGAGGGGATCAACATCGTGTGCGACGGTGGACGGATGACCCCCGAGGACGCTGCGGCGCTCTCGCTGCCGGTCACGGCCGCCGGGGAGCTTCGCGCCCTCGCCTGGGTGCCGCTTGACCAGCTCTCCGACTACTGCGAACCGTTCATGGAGCGGCGTGTCCGGGCGGCCGTTGCAGCCGCCGTCCGGAACTGCCGGTTCCCGCTGCTCTACGAGGGCAGGCCGGCGATCGCATAGTTCCCATGAGCCCCCGCCCTGGCGGACGTCGGGGAAGAATCCTCCCAGGGCGGGCCTATCAGAAGGACAAGTTGTCATGCCGGTACCTCGGGTGCGCTTCATCGACGTTGCCGGGCCGGACGTGTATGAGAGCGTCGAAAGTGGCGTCTGGAGCCGGGAGTTCGAAGACCACGACAGCGCCTGTCAGTGCCCGTGGCGGAAGTACGGCGGATGCGTGGATGACCTCGCACTGCCGCCTCGGTTCGGACTCTACGTGCACCCCGACGGACGCCGGGGCACGTTCGTCCGCCGCACGCGGAAGTACGACCCGGTGAGTTGGGCGGTTACACAGACCGTCGTCACATTCGAGCACGCCAACGCCAACGGTGAGGCCGTCCGGTGGTCGCTGAAGTGCGCGTTGCGTCTCACCCCCTAGACCCCCGCCCCGGTGCTGCTATGGCTGCCAGCAGCGGGGCGGGCACCAACCGCCGGCTACCTGCATAGAGCTGGACGGGTGCACAACCCCCCGCCCCCGGTGACGTGTCGGGACGGACGCGGACGATCGGGGGCGGGGCCTCAGGCCCTATTGACCTGCGCGTACAGGGGTGCGCACGGTAGGCGCGACCTGATGCGCCATCAGGTCGGGACGAGGCCCCATATTCCCCTGCTCCGCCGAGCCAGGAGCACGCTGCGGGGCGGGTTTGCACAACCCGCCCTCGCGTTCGCGAGGGCGACCCTTCGAACAAGGGAGACACTGTGCGCAACGAGATCACGGACCTGCGGAACGACCCCGACGAGAGCCCGGACGACGGCAAGGGCAGCAACCCGCAGCCGGGCGACAGCGACGACGGCAGGAAGTACGGGGCCTGACTCGCTAGCCTGACATGACTGAACCCGCCGGACCGCCCGATCTGGACAACCAGGCGGTCCGGCGGACCGTCTGAGGGGATGTCACAGAGTGGCGCACTGGCACGCGTACGGGTGGATCGGCCGAGAACGGGCCGAGAGCAAATCGAATGATGACGACCTGCCGCCGATGGAGATCAAGTACTGGCTCCGTAAGTCGCCGCGCTTGATCCGGGGGACGTTCAAGACCGTAGATGAGGCGGTCGACTGGATGGCCGGCGAGCTGGCGCAGTACCCCTACCCGGAGTCGTACGGTAGCAGCGACGACGCGCGCCTTCAGTACGTCCGTGACACGCTCTCGCTGTCGGCCGGGAATGACGTTGTCTGGGGGTGGTACCCGAACAATTCTCAGTACGTCTCCCGCGCACTCATCGCGTGCCCTCGGACAGCGGACGGGATCCCGTGCCCGCAGGGCCTCTAGGGCGCCGATAGGGTGAGATCGGGGCGCGGTTTCGATGGGACTTCGACCCCCCGCCTACCGCGCGCCCTTGGGTCCCGTCCCGCTGGTGAACTCTGGCAGGACGGGGCTTACTTCGTCCTCGGCTCCGGCCGCTCACCAGGCGGGACGACTGTCGACCCCTTGCCCCACCGCGTGGTGATCAGCCCCTCTTCCTCCCGGAGTACTTCGAGCGCGCGGCGAATTGTCATGTTAGCCATCCCGAAGCGAGCCATCAGAACCGTCTCGGACGGAAACGGCTCGCCCTGATCGTAGGCACCGCTGCGAATCTCGGCGGCCAGCTCGGCAGCAGCAAGACGGTAGGGCGGCACTCGGCGGGGGCGATCAGGCATGGCGCCAGCGTAGAGAGGTGGTCCGCATCCTTCTACTTAGGTGAGTGGAGGGGTAGAGAACTTAGAGGAGTGGGCCTATCGTGGAACACGAAAGAACCCCCGGCCGCCGATTAGGCCCGGCGCCGGGGGTCTGCGCCGAATGCTTATGGGAGCACTCGACATGTCTAACTCTACCTTCTGGGCTTGGTGCGTCAGCGCTGCCGGCTGCTTGGTCGCAGCTACGGCCCTCGCGCTCTGGCTCACCGCCAAGGTCACCCCCAAGGGGCGTCACCGGGCGGGCGCGGACCCCATCCGGATCACCCTGGACGGGCTCCAGGCCCCCGCGTACCACCGCCGCCCAACCATGGCTCCGCCCCGGACCGAACAGGCCCCCCACCATCCCGCACTGCCCGTGCCGATGTCCTTGCCGCCTCTTAGCCCCACTCGACAGGAAGTCGAAGCGACGGTGACCGAACGGGAGCGGCGTGCCATCCGTGGTCCCGAGGGGCCGGAGCCGGAGCCGGTGAACGTGGTTCCGCTGTGGGAGCGGGACGAAGAGCGTCGTCGGGGTGATCGGCGGCGTGCCCTCGTGGCGGCGTCCAAGGGGCTGCCCGATCCCGGGTACTCCTATGAGGGTGCGCATCGCCTCACTGGGGCGGTGGCGTGATGGCCCCAGCGACCACTCGAAAGCCTGTGTGCGGTGCTCGGCGCCCTGGTTGCGCGTCTCCCTGCGCACTGACTCCGTTCCACGGAGGCGGCCACGTGAACGCGCTCGGGGAAGCCTGGCCGCGCGTCGGTCCGGTCTTCTGCGCCCGCTGCGGGAATGAAGCCGTAAGCCCGGTCGCGGCCGGACACCAGGAAGCAGCGACCGGCCCCGGATTCACCAGGTGGGTGTGCTCGCCAAGCTGCTCCTAGCCGAACCCGACGTGCCCCGCTCGGAACACCTCCGGGCGGGGCTTTCGGCTGCCTGAGACCGCGGTAGGGGTGGCTGGTCGTGGCTGAGACAGTAGCGGTGACCGGCGACTGCGAGTAACTTGGACGGCTCGATAGGCCGTTGGGAAGCCTCGGAAGGCCTGCGTCCCGAGGCCGTCGCCTGTCTGTTTACCGTATGGCCGTGTTGCTGTCGGTGGCGTGTGGTATCGATTTTCGGACAGCCGATGCCCATCGGCGCGGGGGTGCTCAGACGGGTATACGGGGAGCGGCAGGCATGTCGAACTGGCGTGACGGCGGCGACGAGAGCGGGGACGTCTTCCTTGGCGGCGGGCCGACGGTTGAAGGGGTGGACTATGAAGCCGCCTGGTTGGAGGCGAGGGCGGCAGCGATCCATCTGAACTCGGTGCTCGCGGCGCTCGGGTTGCAGGGCGTTGATCAGGTCAAGGCGCAGGCAGGCTGGTCGGACGACGGTCACGGGGTGGTGTTCCTGAGAGGAACGCTCTCGGGTGCGCGGAAGCTGGGCGTTGCGCTCGACCGCATGGTCGCCCGGGACAGCAGCGGCAACGATCCCGGCCCTGATGCGCCGGCCATTAACTGATCGTTTCAGAATGCCACGAAGGTCCGCGCCCCCATCGAGCGCAGCCAGTGGATCATGGTCCAGGGCGCGCGGCCGTCGGGCGCCTGGCGCCCGGCCGGGACCGGCCGTCAGGCCGCAGCCCGGCCGGGGCGCCAAAGGCGACCGGCGGCGCTGTGCGCCGCCTCTTGAGCGAGTGAAGAAACTATTCGACAGTCCGGCAAAGGCCGTTCGGGAGTCGGTTGGGTCGGGCGGCTTGCCCCGTCTGTGGCTGGCACGGCCGCTACCAATGTGGGGCATGCTGATCGTGTGGGCGACGACCGTCAGCACGGAGCGTTGGGGGCGACGAACCCTGGGGCGGCTGGTCGGCTGCCAAGTTCGGTTCGGCGGATCTTACTGGGCGGCGGCCCGGGTGAAGTTGCTTCAGCTGCGCCGCCATGGGGTCAGCATGGTAGACGCACTGCACCGGGTTCGGTGATTCGCTTGCGCCTGTCCGTACCCACCTCGGAGAATCTGGGAAGGCTGCGGGTAGGTCGATGGGTCCGGGGAGGACGATGCTTGAGACGATCTTGGGCCTTGGCGTAGGGGCGGCGTCTTCCCTCCTCGCCTTTTGGGTCGCGCGCGCCAAGCGGGCAAGGGCAAAGGATTTTGCCAGCGTTACCGTTACTGGGAGTTATGCAATTGCCCACCCTGACGGTAAAGTTCTTAAAGTTTCCCCGACGGGTCTTGATCGACCCTTCGCCGTTGGATCCCTGTCTGCGCATGTCGTCCTCGATACGACTTCCGCCCGATTGTGGGACTACATTGAATCTCGTAGGGATTTCCACGGGGATTTCGAAGAGCTTCCAACTCAGTTCGGCGAGCGGGATGCGGATCTTGTTCGAATGGCTAGTGATCCGGATTCGTCGCTAGCTTCAAGCCATCTAGCCGAGGGGTTGGATTCGTTGTTTCGCACCCTTGGGCCGCCTCCGATGTCACAGGCCGGAGATTCGGAAGTGGTATTGGTTGGCGATGGGGGCGGGCGGCAGTGATGATGGCACGACGCAATGCCGGCAACGAGTTGAGTGGCCTAGACATCGCCCTGGAGTGGGGAAAGCTCCCACCGGAACATCTGACCGCCGCGCTGAAGGCGCTTGAGCCGGAACTCAAGCGTGCGCACGAGCTGCGGATGAAGCGCGCCGACATGGAGGAGCAGGAGCGGATTTCGGCACGGGAAGCGGAGGAGCGGCACGCGCAGCGCTCCTATCGCCTCTACATGACTGGCCTCGCTGCTGGCTTTACGCTGTGCGCTGGAATGCTTGTTGGATCGGTTATCGAAGCGATCAACGGGCAAGCAGTATTGGCTGTGACGCTTGCCGGTCCCACCATGCTTGGCGTTGCGTCATTGTTCGTTCTTCGGCAACGCTCCGCTGGTCAGGGTCGGCGGGCGTCCGGTCGCGCACCAGCCGTTCCTGGACAGCAGGCCAGTCCGGCTGTCGTGCCTAATGCGCAACCCCTGGAGCCGCTGCCCTAGTCGAGGGCGATAAAGCGTCGTTCACATCTCGACCGGCCGACTCTACGGGCTAGCGACTTGTGAACATTGAACGGCGGTCCGCTCGCAAAGGGCGGGCCGCCGTTCTCGGTGCCGTCACCGTATATTTCATCGAATCTTGCTCAGATGCGCTCTCGGTTGACGGGGCGGTGGGTGATCGTAAGTTGGGTGGCGGCTCCGGTCATGGTGAGGGTTTCCAGCATGAGGGGGCGGGCGTCGGCCTGGGTACGGGTGACGCGCTGGGAGACGAGTAGCGGTGTGTTCTCGGGGACGTGGAGAGCGGCGCGTTCGTCGGGATTGGGCATGCGCGCGCTGACACCTTCGTGCCATTCGATCGGGCCGTGTGCTGCGGCCAGTGCGGCGTAGGCGTCGGTGTTGAAGACCTCGGGCCGCTGGGCGAGCACGGTGCTGGTGATCTGCTCCATGGGCAGGAGCCCTGAGTAGCGGGCGCGGACCCCGCTGGACTCGTGGGTGTAGAGGCGCTGAACGAGAAAGGCGGCCTCCCCTTCGTCGGTCTCCAGGGTTGCCGCCGCGCTGGGCTCCAGTCGGACGCGGTAGACGGTGGGCTCCTCCGCGTCCTGCCAGCCGGCCGGGCAGTGGTACTGGTCGCCGTTGCAGATGACAGTGCGCTCGATGTTGATCGTCGCGTTGTGCTCCGGCTGTGGCCCCCGGACGAACGTCCCGCGCCCCTGCTGGACGTCCAAGAGCCCGTCAGCACGCAGCTCGGCGACGGCTTGGCGGATGGTGGGGCGGGAGACTCCGTAGAGGGCGGTGAGCTTGTCCTCGGTCGGGATCTTCTCGCCTGGTGTCCACGTGCCACGTGCGATGGCCTTGCGCATCTCGCGTGCCACCTGCTTGTAGAGGGCCTGCCCCTTCACAACCGCCACTTCTGCCCCTTTACCGTTGGGTCGTTCGTGCCCGCCACGTTCGTTTTCCAACGGACATCCGCGCTGCTCAGGGCGCGTACCGAGACCTGAAATCAGCAGTCGTCAGGATGATTGCCCTTGCGTCCGGCGTCAAGTGGGCTCATCATCGACCTCCCGCACAATTCATCATGACGACTTACCAATCTGGGGGTCGTCCGGGAGGGGTTGGTAGGGCATGACCTTGAAGAATCTCCCGTTGGACGCCGGGCGGCTGGGTGTGGCTCTGTGCGTTTCCGTGGAGGCTAAGACCGTTCCCGAGACGGGTGAGGTCAAGGCGGACCGCGACGGGGTTCCGGTGTGGACGGTCGGGGTGGCGGTGCGCCCGGAGGGGCGGCGGACTGCGCTGATCGAGGTGGCGGTGAGCGGTGAACCTGCTGGCGTGATGGTCGGTCAGGTCGTGAACTTGGTGGGCCTGGAAGCGTTCTGGTGGGAGATGAACGGGCGTACGGGTCTGTCCTACCGGGCGGACTCGGTGGTTGCGGCCCCGCCCCCGGCGCGACCGGCCCGGCAGACCGGCGACCCCCGCGCCACTGGTGGGGGCTCGGAGTGAGCGGGCAACGTCGAACCTGGCAGGACCTTCGGGAACGGTTGAGTGACCTGGGGGACTTCGCCGACGAGATGGGGCCGGACCTGGACTGGGGGCGGGCCCGCTTCCTGTACGCGATCATCGCGCCGATGGCCGAGGACGCCGCGCTGCTGGCTCGGGACCTGGAGGGCGAGCTGTACATGCTCGCGGCCGAGCACGGGGTGACCTTGCCCCGGTCGGGGCCGGGCGGCGGTGAGACCCCGTGAGCGAGGAACGGTGGCGGGCTCTGGTCGGGCCGGGGCGGGTGAGGAAGGAATCCCGGTCGGTCGTTCCCGGGATGGCGGACTGGAGCACCCGGGCGTGTGCCTTCCTCCTGGAAATCTCTATCGCCGGGGGGATCATGACCACCTATACGGCGCTCCTGTACTACGCGCGCCCGCCGCTGGCGCTGCTGCAAGCCGTCGCGCTGCTGCTGAGCGTCCATTTGGAGCCGGTGTACCGGTTTCTCTACTGGGCGCTGCCGCTGATGTTCCTGGTGTGGCAGTGGGCGGTTCGGGGCCGCACGGGTCAGTCGCTCGGTCAGCGCGTGATGCGGATCGTGACGGTCGACGAGGACACCGCGCGTCCGCTGGGCCCGGCCCGTTCCATCGTGCGGAGCCTGCTGCACGTGGTGGATGTCGCGCCCGGGTTCTTCGGGTTCGTTCGGCCGCTGGTGCATCACCGACGGCAGACCTGGGCTGATCAGATCAGCCGGTCCGTGGTCGTGGACATCGATGTGATCAACGAAATTGCGGAGGTGAGGAAGTGAGCAAGATCGAAACTGCGGCGGCGGTTGTGGCCGAGGCGTCGGTGCCGCCGGCGGTGTGGACGGTGGGCGTGCTGGTGGCGGGTGCGCTGGTGCTGGCGGTGGTGTCGCCGGTGCTGCGGCGCCGGGCTCCGAACGTGTGGTGGCCGCTGTGCGGGTTCCCGGTGGCGGTCCTGCGGTTCTGGTGGACCTGGCGCAGGCTGGCGGACCTTCAGGGCCTGTCGGTTCCCCGGCGGCCGGCGACGGCCCTGTTGGGCAGCGTGGTGGTGCAGGGGCGGGCGTTGAGGCCGGTCAAGCCCCGGGCGGGGGTGCCTCGTTGGCAGCGTGGCGGGATGACGGTGCGGGTTCTCCTGCACTCGGGCCAGACCCCGGAGGTGTACGCGGCGGCGTGTGAGGCGATGGCCCACGCCTGGCGGATGTTCGCGGTGAGGGCGGTCTCCGACACCCGGGGCACGGTGTGGCTGGTGGCGAACGCCTGGGATCCGCTCGGCATGCCGGCGGTGCCCTTCCGGGGGTCGGTGGGTCTGCTGACGGCCGTGGTCGGGGTGTGGGAGGACGGCGGGCGCTGGCTGGTGAACCTGCGGCGCGTTCCCCACTGGCTGATCGTTGGGGCCACGCAGTCGGGCAAGTCCACGTTCCTGGCGTCGTTGGTGGCTCAGTGGGCGCGACAGCCGGTGGCGATGGTCGGCATCGACCTCAAGGGCGGCATGGAGCTGTCGATGTTCGGGCCGCGTCTGACGGCGCTGGCGACCAGTCGCGGTGAGGCGGTCGAGCTGCTTGATCGGTTGGTGGAGATCACCACGGGCCGGATGGCGCTGTGTCGGTCGGCGGGTGTGCGCTCGGTGTGGGAGCTGCCGGACAAACAGCGCCTGGTGCCGGTGGTCGTCCTGGTGGATGAAGTCGCCGAGTTGTACCTGACGGCGACCAGCGCGGATAAGGCCGAAGTTGCACGGGTGGCGACGGCGCTCCTGCGGCTGGGGCAGCTCGGGGCGGCGCTGGGCGTCCACCTGGTCGTCGCCGGCCAGCGGTTCGGCTCCGACCTCGGGCCGAGCGCGACGTCGCTGCGGGCGCAGTTGACAGGGCGGGTGTGCTTCCGGGTGTCCGACAAGGGCACAGCGGAAATGACCTTGGGCGACCTCGACCCCGGCGCGGTGGACGCGGTGCAGTCGATCTCGGTCTCCATGCCCGGTGTCGCGGTGGCCCACGGTGCGCCGGACGGCGGCTGGATGCGGGCCCGCTCCTACCGGGTCACTCCAGAGGACGCCCGGGAGACCGCACAGCGGTTCGCGCACCTGACTCCCGCCGTCGGCCAGTTGTACGCCGGGGCTGCCGCGTGAACTTCACCATCCCGCTGACGGCGTTCCTGTTCGTGATCGTCGTGATGATGGTCCGCTCGCGTGAGCTGAGGATCTGGCAGGCGGTCTTGGTGGCGGTGTTCGGGTTCTTCCTGGCCCGCACCAACCTGGCCGATCCCGTGGAGGCGGCGGTGAGGTGGTTCGTCACCGGCCTGACACACTCCGGTGACCCGTCGACCTCCGTGCCCAACGGCCCGGCCATCACGATCGAACCGGCGGTCCCGCCCGCCGTCAGCAGCGCTCCGGGCGCCTGAAGCCCTGCCTCCCGCTTCTTTGACCGAACTGGAGTTCCCATGGATCGACCACGACCACAGTCCTTCGGGTCCGTGCTGTCCGTCGTCCTCGGTCATGCCGGGTTCTGCCCGGTGTGGCCGGGGCGGCCCATCTTTCCTTGGAGCCATCCCCCATGAGCAGCGGTCTTCTTGGTGACCCTTCGGCCCGTCGCGCCTACCTGGGGCTGGACGAGCGGTTGCGTGGTTTGAGTGAGGTAGATCGTGATCTGGTCCGCCTCGGGCAGATGCCGGGCCTGTCCCGGTGGTTGGAACAGGTTGCCGCGACCGGTGGGTGTGCCCGGCCGGTGTACCTGATGGGTGGATCCGCGACGTTCGATGTTGCCTCGGGTGAGCTGGTGCGCCGGTACAGCACGGCGGGTGAGCCCGGGGAGCGGCTGGCGTTGCGGTGCCGCAACCGGCGTTCCTCGCGCTGCGGGCCGTGCTCATGGCTTCATCAGGGCGACAGTTGGCACCTGGTGCATGCAGGGCTGGCCGGCGGCAAGGGCGTCCCGGCAGAGGTGCGTTCGCATCCGACGGTGTTCCTGACGCTGACAGCGCCGTCCTTCGGCCGGGTGCACCGTGCGGGCCGCTGCCACCCGAAGCGCCCGGGGGTGTGCGCTCATGGGCAGGCGCTGGGCTGCGGGCGGGTCCACCCGGACAACGGCGCTCTCGTGGGCGGGCCGCTGTGTGTGGAGTGCTACGACTACCCGGGGCACGTGTTGTGGAACGCCCACGCGGGTGCGCTGTGGAAGGCCTTCACCGACAACCTCTATCACCACCTGGCAGCGCTGACCGGGGTGGGCCGGTCGGCGGTTCGGCGTCTGCTGCGGGTGTCGACGGTCAAGGTTGCGGAGTACCAGCGCCGTGGGGTCGTGCACTTCCATGCCGTGGTGCGGCTGGATGGTCCGGCCGGGGCCGTCGACTGGCCGCCTTCGTGGGCAACGACCGATGTCCTGGTGGAGGCGGCCCGTACGGCGGTCGCGGCGGTGGCGCTGGCTGCTCCGGTCTCGGTGGCCTACGGGGAGAGGAGTCTTCGCTTCGGCGCACAACTGGACGTTCACGAACTCCGCGGCGAGGTGGACTTCCCGGAGACCGGTGAACGGGTCGCCGCTTACGTCGCGAAGTACACCACCAAGGGTGCGGAGGCTGCGGGCGCCGTCGACCGGCGAGTGACCAGCGCGGCGGAGATCCGGCTTCTGCGGGTGTCAGCTCATATGCGGGCCTTGGTCGGGGCCTGCTGGCGACTGGGCGGCCTGCCGGAACTGGCGCACCTGCGGCTGCGGGCCTGGGCTCACATGCTCGGTTTCAAGGGCCACTGTCTCACCAAGACGCGGGCGTACTCGACGACGTACCGCCGTCTGCGGGCCGAACGGGGGGATTACGTCCGTGGCGCGCCCGCTGGCGAGGGCGAAGTGACCGTGGGCGCCTGGCGGTTCGCCGGAACAGGGCATCGCCCCGGAGAGGCTGTGATCGCTGAGCAAATCGCCCTTGACCTTGAGCGGACCCGAGAGATCGCCCGTGACTACGCGCCCTCCGGGTGGGTGGGTGGGGCGCGGCGGCGCGGCGGCGGGGCTGAGAGCATGGCTCGGCCGGCGAGCGGGGCCCGTGATGGATGATCACCAGGGGGGCGTGCCCGCCATCGTCCCTGACCAGAGTGTGGATGATCGGGACTGGGAATGGGCGACAGAGAATGCGCGAAGCTCGCCGGAATGGTCAAATGAGCAATGGCGGCGCATAAATGAGATCCTTAATCTTCGGATTGAAGAATCCCAGTAGCGCCGCCATAACCCTACCGAACTTTCCGCGAATCACCCCCTGTGTTGTAAACAGGGACGAGTCGGTCACGGAGCGGCACCCTGGCGCCTTTACCCACAGGAAGAATTACCAGAGCGGCAAGTGCGTTTTCGACGAAAGCCCGCCTTTCTTCAAGGGTGATATTCGGCCGGTTCCACTGCTCTTCGATGTCCACTGGCCTCGCTCCCGAATGTTGGGCAATCCACTTGGCGCGCCGCCTGCGGAGCTTCCGCTCTTCCGCTTCATACTCGGCTAGGTCCTCGTAATAGCGCGCGGCGCTGATCCTCCCTCCTCGGTGTGCCTTCTTGGCTTCGGCTATGTCGTTGAGGATGGCTGCGAGCTTCTTCTCATCTGGCCACTTGCTGGATGAGGCCTTTGCCCCGCGCCGCGCCGACTCCTGCCTGTGCTTGGCTATCACAAGCTTTCGGATAAGCTCGTCGACTTCGGGCCCTGGAGCGGAAACGCCGTGGCAATCCCCGCAGGTGTAGTTGAAAAACCCCGGGGGCTTTTTCTTGTCGTAGGACTTAACTCCGCGCATCCGGCCGTTGCACTCGCTCTTGCCGCACCTGAGCGTGCCGCTTCCGAGATAGGTTCGAGAATTAGCCGCAGTTCCACGCCCCGGACCGGATTCGAGGATTTCGCATATATCCTCCCATTGCTTCACGGTCAAGATTGCTTCATGCACACCCTTGACCGGCTTCCCCTTCTCGTTGTAGACCGGAAGCATGCGCCGACGCTCGGCCTGCGTCTCCTCGTCGTACTCGATTTCAGTGCGGGACCTATACCCACAAATCCGAGGATTGCTCAGAACCAACTTAAGTGACATGGTGGTCCACTGGGCTCCGCTGGCAGTCAGAATTCCTTTACGGCGCCATTCGGCCACAATGGGATTCCATTGGCGCGTTGCAATAATCTTTCTGGCTGCACCGCGCAGAAGATTTGCCTCCTTGGGGTCCAAGGTTCGCCGATCCGCCATCCACCCAAAGGGGCGCGGTCCGCCGGCGGGTATTCCTGCCCGCTGCATTGCCCGATGCTTCCGACTGACGCGCCGCGCGGTGTCTGCCGATGATTTGTTGTTCATCGCGGTAATGACTCGGGCCATGGCGCGACCGTTGTCCGTCAGCAGATCGAGCGATCCGGTGATATCGATAATCGGAACGCCGTAGCGCTGGACGACATCGATGCAATCCTCAAGATGGCGAGGATCGCGAGTTAGGCGGTCTATGTCGTAGACAATAAGGCCGTCTAGGCGTTCGCCATTCGGCGCGCGGCGGGCTTTCAGATCGTTTAGGGAAGCATCCAATACGGGCCGGATTACGCGATACACTAAGGTGCCATCGGGCAGCCTGACACGACGGCGCTTCCATGCAGAGGTGTCCGGCTCGCGGTATGTCCAGACGTAGACTCCTCCGCGCCGCTCCACAAATTCCCGGTCGTCCTTCTCCTGTTCATCGGTGCTCTTGATGTCCCGGCCGGTCAGGTACGGGGTTCGTCCGGGCCCGTCCTCGTTGGGAAGATCCCCCTCCTCTTCCTCCGTGGACAAGCGCGTCAGCCCTGCCCAGTTCATGCCTTCGAACCGGCCTTGCTGCACTCGCGTGATCAGGTCTTTGTCCATACCTAGAAACTACATTCGCACTACCACTGTGCCCAGTTGTAGCGGTAGTTGGACGGCCACGGGTCGCCCCAGTAGACCCAGTTGCTGCCGGTGTCGTAGCCGTACAGGACGTGCATGTGGCCGCCGCCGGAGCTCCACTGGATCCGGGTCTCCACCGGCCGGTCGGCGTTCACCTCGCTCTGCACCGTGCCGTAGCGCAGGTAGCCGCTGACGTACGAACCCGGGTTGATGCCGATCCAGCTCAGGGCGTTCTGCACATCGCCCAGCGTGGCCTGGCTGTTGGGGCAGCCGGAGTTGGCGGAGCGGCCGAACGCCGCGTTGCAGAACTGGTTCTGGCTGTAGTCGTAGCCGTACCAGGTGGCGATGGTGTTGCCGCTCGCCGCCCAGCACCAGTTGCTCTGCTGTTGCTGCTGCATGGTGATGTTGAGCTTCTTGGACGTGCCGGCCAGGTCGGCCGTGGTACCCGCGGCGGCCGCGGGCCGCACCCGCGGCAGGGGGCCCGCGGCCGTGGGGGCGGCCTGGGCCGGGGTGACGGCCGCGACGCTGAGCGCCGGACCGAGGACGCCGAGCGCGAGCACCGAGAGGGCGCGGCGCAGGCGTATCCGAGAGACAGACATGGGGGATTGGCCTCCTTGCGGCAGGCAGAGGAGTCGAGAGGTGTGGGGGTGCGGTCCGGATCGCGCACCGAGCATCGCGCCGTTGACATGGCCGGTCAACGCCTCCCGGCGGCCCGTCCACCCGGTGTGAACGGGCCCGCCGCGCTGTGAACGGCACCACCGGAACCCCCGCCGGGAACGCCGGAACCGGTGACAAACCCCCCTCCACATGTGAATATTCACGACCGGCCGGGCCCACCGCCCGGACCCTCGCCGGGCCGCCCCCGTCCCGCCACCCGAGGAGACCGCATGCAGCGGACCGACCAGCCCGACCTCGTCACCGCGCTGCGCACCGGCCCGTTCGACCTCGCCCTGCGCACCGCGATCGCCGCCCGCGGCCTCGCCCTGCACCGCATCCGCGACCACCTCGCGCTGCGCGGCGTGCACATCGGGGTCACCAGCCTCAGCTACTGGCAGCAGGGCCACCGCCGCCCCGAGCGCCCCGAATCACTGCGCGCTGTCCGCGAGTTGGAACGCGTCCTGGATCTCCCCGCGCACTCCCTCACCCGGCTGCTCGGCCCCCGCCGAACCGCCCCCGCCACCCCGGCCGGCCCACAGGTCCGCCCCTACCGCGACCTCATCACCCCGGCCGCCGCCGTCGACGACCTGCTCGCCGAGCTGGCCGGACCGCGCGACAGCGGCCTGCACACCATCACCCACATCGAACGGATCCGGATCGGCGCCGACCGCCGGCTGCGCCGCCGCGACTCCCAGCACGCCCTGCGCGCCCACCGCGACGGCATCGACCGCTACCTCGCCATCCACCAGGGCGACCCCGGCAGCGACATCACCCGGGTCGGCGTGCGCGCGGAGGAGAACTGCCGCCCCGGCCGCATCCGCCGCGACCAGGCGCACGACCTGCTGATCGCCGAACTGCTGCTGGACCGCCGGCTGCGCGCGGGCGACACCCATCTGCTCGGCTACGGCTTCGACGACGCCCCGGCGCCCGAGCCCAGCTGCGAGTACATCCGCGGCTTCCACACCGGTGCCGGGCAGTACGTCCTGCAGATCACCTTCCACCCGGCCGCGCTGCCGGTCCGCTGCCACCGCTTCGCCCGTCGCTCACCGGCCGAGAAGCCCTACGAGAGCGAGGAGTTGACCCTCGACGGCCACCACTGCGTCCACCTGGTCGCCACCGCCGTCGGGCCCTGCATCCTCGGCATCGGCTGGGACTGGGAGTGAGGCCGTTCCCCGCAGGCTCCCCGGGCCCGGGTTCACGGGGTGCGCCGGGCCCGGGGCCGCGGGAGGGCGTCGTACCGGGGTCGACGGTGCCGGCCAGCCGGTCCCGGACTGTCGGACCGGCCGCCGCGCGCGGTGCCCGGCCGGGCCGGCCCGGCCGGGCACCGCGTCCACCGCGACGCTCCCCGGCGGCCGCCGCCGTCACGTCCCGAAGGCCAGCTCCAGGCAGTCCTCCACCGGCCGGTAGCCGATCTGCTGGTAGATCGAGTTGCTGGTCGGGTTGGAGAGGTCCGTGTACAGCAGCACCTCCGCCGCTCCGCCGGCCAGGGCCGCGGCCGAGGCGGCCGCGGTGACGGCGCTGGCGTAGCCGCGACCGCGGGCCTCGGCCGGGGTGTAGACCGGGCCGAGCCGGGACATCCCGGCGACGACCGCGCTGGCCCCGGCCACCGCGACCGGCCGCCCGGCGTCCTCCCACAGGTGCAGCCGGCCGTCGGCGGTCCGGTCGTCCACCGCCTTCGCGACGTTGGGGAGGAGGGCGTCCGCCTCGGCCGCGAACTCCTCGAACCAGCGGATCAGCAGCTCGCGGTCGGCCGGCCCGGCGAGCCGGGAGCGGCCGGCCGGCGGGCGCGGCGGGCCGGTCAACTCACCGAGGCGGTAGAGGCGTTCGCTGGTCCGGACGGTTCCGGTGACCCCGGTGGACCCGGCCCACGCCGCGCCGAACGCCCGCACCGCCGCCACCCCGCCGCCGACGCCGGTGATCGGCGTGGGCCCGGCACCGGCACCGCCGCCCGCGAGTTCGACGGCCAGTCCGGCCGCCGCCCGCTCCGGCATCAGCCCCAGCCTCGGCACGAACGGCGGGGTCCACACGAACGCCCCTTCGACCTCCCCGTCCGGCTCCGGGCGCCACCAGCCGAACAGCGGCGCGCCGTCGCCGTAGAAGCGGGGACCGCGCGCCGCCAGCCGGTCCGCGGCCGTGAGCAGCACCGTGTTCTCGGCCGGGTGCGCGGCGAGGAAGCCGACGGCCTGGGTGCGGAAGTCGTCGAGGGTGGTGCTGAGAGTCCAGGGCATGGCCCATCCTCTCGCCGTCGCCCCGGCGCCGGCCACCGCTTTATCCGGGTGCGGACACTCCCAGCCGCTCGGCGAGCTCCGCCGGGTCGGTGGTCGGCGCGTCGCAGGTGAAGTGCCGGCAGACGTAGGCGGCGGGCGCGCCGTCGACCAGCGGCCGGCCGGCGAGCAGCGGCACCTCGTCGCTGCCCGCGCCCGGCTCGCCGAACGCGACCACGGCGCCGGGCGCGGTGCCCAGCAGCGCGGTCCGGTGCAGCGCGACCGTCCCGGGGTCGCCGGCCGGGCCGATCACCGCGACCTCGCGCGGGCCGTCGGCCAGCGCCTCGGCGGCGGCCAGGCCCCAGCCGACGAAGCGCGGCGCGCGCGAGGCGAGCGCCCCGACGATGCCGAGCGCCCGCTCGGCGGCGGTCCGGTGGCGGTCCGAGCCGGTGTACGCGGCGTAGGTGAGCAGCGCGGACGCGGCGGCGGTCCAGCCGGACGGGGTCGCGTTGTCGGTCGGGTCCTGCGGGCGCCGGATCAGTTCCTCGGCGTCGTCGGCGGTGTCGTACAGCGCGCCGGTCCGCTCGTCGGCGAAGTGCTGGAGCACGGTGTCGAGCAGTCCCCCGGCCAGCTGGAGCCACTCGGCCTCGCCGGTAACGGCGTACAGCGCGAGGAAGCCCTCGGCGGTGTCGGCGTAGTCCTCCAGCACGCCCGCGTTGGCACCGGGCCGCCCGTCCCGCGAGGTGCGCAGCAGCCGGCCGTCGGGGGTGAGGTGGACGGCGAGCAGCAGGTCGGCGGCGCTCTCGGCGGCCCGGACCAGGTCGGGGCGCTCCAGCAGGGCGCCGGTCTCGGCGAGGGCGGCGATGGCGAGGCCGTTCCAGGCGGCGACCACCTTGTCGTCCCGGGCGGGCGCCGGGCGGGTCGCGCGGGCCGCCAGCATCCGCTCCCGGATCGCCTCGTACTCGGCGGTGTCCTCGGGGTCGGCGACGAGCTGGAGGACGGAGGTGCCGTGCTCGAAAGTGCCCTCGGCGGTGACGGAGAACAGCCGGGCGGCGGTGGCCGCGTCGGCGGGGCCGAGCAGGTCGACCAACTGGCCGGGCTCCCACACGTAGTAGGCGCCCTCGGCGGTGGCGCCGGTCTCCTCGTCGAGGCTGTCGGCGTCCAGCGCGGAGGCGAACGCGCCCTCGGGGGTGCGCAGTTCGCGCAGCAGGAAGTCGGCGGTGGAGAGCGCGACCCGGCGGGCCAGCGGGGAGCCGGTGGCCCGCCACAGGTGCAGGTAGGCGCGCAGCAGCAGCGCGTTGTCGTAGAGCATCTTCTCGAAGTGCGGCACCACCCAGCCGGCGTCCACCGCGTACCGGGCGAAGCCGCCGCCGAGCTGGTCGTGGATGCCGCCGCGGGCCATCGCCTCACCGGTGCGGACGGCCATCTCCAGCGCGGCCTGCGAACCGGTCCGGGCGTGGTGGCGCAGCAGGTACTCGACCGCCATGGCCGGCGGGAACTTGGGCGCCCCGCCGAAGCCGCCGTGCCGCGGGTCGAAGTCCCGGCTGAGCGCGACCAGCGCCTCGTGCAGTTCGGCCTCCCCGGGCGGCTGGTGCACCCCGCTGCCGGCCGCGTAGACGGAGGCCCGCTCCGCCAGGTCGCCCCGGATCCGGGCGGCGACCTCGCCGACCTCGTCGCGCCGGTCCCGCCAGGCGGCGTGGACGCCCTCCAGCACCTGCCGGAACGACGGCATCCCGTGCCGGGGCTCGGGCGGGAAGTAGGTGCCGAAGTAGAACGGCTCCTTGCCGGGCGTCAGGAAGACCGTCATCGGCCACCCGCCCTGCCCGGTCGCGGCCTGCACGGCCTCCATGTACACGGCGTCGACGTCCGGCCGCTCCTCCCGGTCCACCTTGACCGCGACGAACCGCTCGTTGAGGTACTCCGCCGTCCCCGCGTCCTCGAAGGACTCGTGCGCCATCACATGGCACCAGTGGCACGCCGCATAGCCGACGCTCAGCAGGACGGGCACCCCGCGCCGTGCCGCCTCGTCGAACGCCGCGGGGCCCCAGGGCCACCAGTCGACCGGGTTCTCGGCGTGCTGCTGGAGGTAGGGGGACGTCGCGTCGGCGAGGCGGTTCGGCATGTCCCCCATCCTTGCGCATCCGCGCGTCGGAGGGGGCGTGGCCTCACTCCTTCGGGGCCTCCGGCTCCTCGGTGAAGTTCACGCGCTTGAACTGCTTGTTCATCGACTTGGCCAGGAACCAGGTGGCCACGCCGAGGGCGGCGAAGACGACGAAGCCCAGCAGGCCGGGGGTGACCTTGGCGTCGTCGACGGCGAGCTCGACGGCGAGGTGGGTGAGGTTCACGGGGGCACTCATATCTCTATGGTGGCCCGGCTCACGGGGAGCCGGGCCGTCGGGGGGTGCTTCAGTCCCGCGTGTCGGCCGACTCGGCCGTCAGGCTGGGGGTGCGCAGGCCGGCGAAGAGGTCGTCCTCCGGCAGGTCCACGTCGACCAGGGTACGGGCGAGCTCGTAGTCCTCGGTGGGCCACACCTCGCGCTGGACCTCCAGCGGGACGCGGAACCACGGGCCGTCCGGGTCGATCTGGGTGGCGTGCGCGATCAGCGCGCGGTCCCGGGTCTCGAACCAGTCGTCGCAGCGGACCCGGGTGGTGATCTCGCGCTCCTGGCGGCCGCTCTTCTCCCAGCCGGCGATCCACTCGCCGTAGGGGGACTCGTGGCCGTTCTCGGAGAGGTACGCGTGCAGGGCGCGGATCCGGCCCATCGGGAAGCCGTGGTTGTAGTACAGCTTCAGCGGCTGCCAGGGGTCGCCGGCGCCGGGGTACGCGTCGGGGTCGCCGGCGGCGTCGAAGGCCAGCATGGTGATCTTGTGGGTCATGATGTGGTCGGGGTGCGGGTAGCCGCCGTTCTCGTCGTAGGTCGTGATGACCTGCGGCTTGAACTCCCGGATCAGGCGGACCAGCGGTTCGGCCGCCTCCTTGACGTCCTGCAGGGCGAAGCAGCCCTCGGGCAGCGGGGGCAGCGGGTCGCCCTCCGGCAGGCCCGAGTCCACGAAGCCCAGCCAGGCCTGCCTGATCCCGAGGATCGCGCGGGCCTCGTCCATCTCCTTGCGCCGGACCTCGTGGATGTTCTCCTCGATCTCCGGCCGGCCCTGCAGCTTCGGGTTGAGGACCGAACCGCGTTCCCCCCCGGTGCAGGTGGCCACCAGCACGTCCACCCCCTGGTCGACGTACATGGCCATGGTCGCCGCGCCCTTGCTGGACTCGTCGTCCGGGTGGGCGTGCACCGCCATCAGTCGCAACTGCTCACTCAACGCGTGCGTTCCTTCCGCAAATGTCCGGGCGTACCGCTCTAGCCGGTCTGCCCGCCGTCCGAGCCGCTCTCGGGGCCGCGTCGCCGCGGGACCGGCCGCCGCGCCGGGGCGTCGACACGGCCGGGCCCGCCCCCGCCGGACCTGCCGCGGGCGCGCCCCTCCTATAGTGACGGACTGGAGGAGCACCGCATTCCCCCGCACCACCCGCGCGGCCCCCTCCCCACGAGAGGACTGAGCCCCATGAGCGCTGGCACCCGGAGCCCGCAGCTGCCCGAGGACCGCTACGGGCGGCGCGGCGACCGCGAGAGCGACCGTCGGCTCAAGGTGGCCGGCGCGGTCTGCGGGGTGCTGATGCTGGGCCTGATCGCCTGGCTGGGCGGCTCCTACCTGATCCGCGAGACGAAGATCAACGGCGCCGTGCCGACCTTCCAGGCGCTCTCCGACACCGAGCTCCAGCTGCACCTGGCGGTGCGCAAGAGCGACGGCACGGCCGGCAGCTGCACCGTCCGCTCGCAGGGCGAGGACGGCGCGGTGGTCGGGGTGGCCGACTTCGCGGTCCCGGCGGAGGGCTCCGAGTACGACGCCGTGGTGAGCCTGCGGACCACCGCCCGCGGCACCACCGCCGAGCTGCTGGGCTGTACGCCCGAGTAACGGCACGGCAGGCATATCCGCCCGGAGGAACGGGCATCCGTAGAGGAGCCCCGTCCGCCGATCCTGTACACCTTGGCGCAACGCTGTCGTCAATGGCAGGCCAACGACTCTCCCCATTGTCGGCGGGAGTTGTTAGGCTCGTGGTTTCGCCCCTTCCGCACCAGCTGGTACGGGAGCGGGCGTTGCTTTGTAGTTAAGACCGATATCAGCACCACTCGACGCGCTGACGACTCACACCCTCAGCACAGCCCCAGCACCTACGAGGAGCACCCGTGACCCAGACCAGCGAGAACGTGACCTGGCTCACTCAGTCCGGCTACGACCAGCTCAAGGCCGAGCTGGATCACCTGACCGGCCCCTGGCGGATCGAGATCGCGCAGAAGATCGAGGCCGCGCGCGAGGAGGGTGACCTCAAGGAGAACGCCGGTTACCACGCCGCGAAGGAGGAGCAGGGCAAGTACGAGCTGCGGATCCGCCAGCTCACCCAGATCCTGGAGCGCGCCAAGGTCGGCGAGGCTCCGGCGGACTCGGGAGTGGTCGCTCCGGGCATGGTCGTCACGGTCGCCTTCGACGGCGACGAGGACGACACCATGAAGTTCCTGCTGGGTTCGCGCGAGGTCGGCGACGACGACCTGGACATCTACTCGCCGCAGTCCCCGCTCGGCCGCGCGATCGACGGCAAGACGATCGGTGACGAGGCGACCTACGAGCTGCCGAACGGTAAGCAGGCCATGGTCAAGATCATCGAGGTCAAGCCCTACACCGGCTGACCGCACCCCCGCACGCGCGAAGGGCGGCCGTGGCACAGCGCCGCGGCCGCCCTTCGGCGCGCTCCGGGGAGCTCGCCCGGCTCGGCCGGCTCAGCCGGCTCAGCCGGCCGAGTGACGGTACTTGCGCACCGCCAGCCAG
Source organism: Kitasatospora sp. NPDC015120 (assembly GCF_043080305.1). Classification (NCBI taxonomy): domain Bacteria; kingdom Bacillati; phylum Actinomycetota; class Actinomycetes; order Kitasatosporales; family Streptomycetaceae; genus Kitasatospora; species Kitasatospora sp. NPDC015120. The sequence continues at coordinate 181,496 of NZ_JBIBVJ010000014.1, forward strand.
GAGAACACCGCGGTGATCACCACCGACCAGAGCACCGACACCAGCTCGGCGTGCTGCATCGGCCACACGTCGTCCACCGGGCCCACCTGGTTGCCGAACAGGTTGCGGCAGGCCTGCACGGTGGCGCTGAACGGGTTCCAGTAGGCGATCGCCTGCAGCCAGCCCGGCATCGAGCTGACCGGCACGAAGGCGTTGGAGATGAAGGTCAGCGGGAAGAGCCAGATCAGCCCGGCCGAGGTGGCCGCCTCCGGGCTGCGCACCGACAGGCCGATCAGCGCGCCGATCCAGGAGAAGGCGTAGCCGAGCAGGAGCAGCAGTCCGAACGCGCCGAGCGCGGACAGCACCCCCTCGTGGATCCGCCAGCCGACCAGCACCGCCACCACCGCCAGCACCACCAGGGTGAACGCGGTCTGGCAGAGGTCGGCCAGGGTGCGGCCGACCAGCACCGCCGAGCGGGCCATCGGCAGCGAGCGGAACCGGTCGACCAGGCCCTTGGACATGTCCTCGGCGATGCCCGCCGAGGCGCCGGCCACCGCGAAGGTGACGGTCTGGGCGAAGATGCCCGCCATCAGGAACTGGATGTACGCCGAGGAGCTGGACTCCGACCCGGGGATCTTGATCGCGCCGCCCATGACGTACGAGAACAGCAGCACGAACATGACCGGCTGCATCAGGCCGAACACCACGATCTCGGGTATCCGGGTCATCCGGCGCAGGTTGCGCCGGGCGACCACCCAGGAGTCGTGCAGGACGGCGGCCACGCCCCGGCGCTGCTGGGGGACCGCCCCGCCGATGGCGTGCTCGGTGGCCGTGGCCATCTCAGCGCTCCTTCCCGGCCGGAACGGCCTGCTTGCCGGTGCCGGAGCCATCGCCCCGCCCGCGCCGCTTGCCCCCGGCGGCGCCGTTCTCCTCGTCCTCGGCCTCGGTGTGGTGGCCGGTGAGCGAGAGGAAGACGTCGTCCAGGGTCGGCCGGCGCAGGCCGATGTCGTCGATCCCGATCGAGCGGGAGTCCAGCTCGCGGATCACGTCGGCGAGCATCCGGGAGCCGCCGCTGACCGGGACGGTGATCCGCCGGGTGTTCTTCTCCACCGCCGGTTCGCCGAGCGCGTAGGCGGAGAGCGCCGCGACCGCGTCGGCGACCAGCTCGGGCCGCTGCACCACGACCTCGATCCGCTCGCCGCCGATCTGCGCCTTGAGCCGGTCGGCGGTGCCGCGCGCGATCACCCGGCCGTGGTCGACCACGGCGATGTCGTGGGCGAGGCGGTCGGCCTCCTCCAGGTACTGGGTGGTGAGCAGCAGCGTGGTGCCCTGTTCGACCAGCGTCTCGATGACCTCCCACAGGGCGAGCCGGTTGCGCGGGTCCAGGCCGGTGGTGGGCTCGTCCAGGAACATCACCGGCGGGCGGACGACCAGGGCGGCGGCGAGGTCGAGACGCCTGCGCATGCCGCCGGAGTAGGTCTTGGCGGTGCGGTCCTTGGCCTCGGTGAGGTTGAACCACTCCAGCAGTTCGAGGGCCCGGGCCTTCGCCTCGCGGGCGGGCATCTGGTACAGCTCGCCCACCATCTGGAGGTTCTCGAAGCCGGTGAGGTACTCGTCGACCGCGGCGTACTGGCCGGAGAGGCCGATCAGGCTGCGGACCCGGTTCGGGTGCTTGAGGACGTCGACGCCGGCCACCGTCGCACGGCCGGAGTCGGGGCGGAGCAGGGTGGTGAGGACGCGCACGGTGGTGGTCTTGCCGGCGCCGTTCGGGCCGAGCAGCCCGAGCACCGCGCCCTCGGGGACGTCGAGGCTGACGCCGTCCAGGGCTCGTACGTCGCCGAAGGTCTTGACCAGGTTCTCGGCTTGGATGGCTGGCGCCATGGGCCTGCCTCATCTCCTCGGAGGAACGGGCGGAACGGTGTGGTCTGTCCCACTTTGCCCCCAACACCGGAGGGCAAGCGACTCGTTCCCGCCGCCAAGGCGGCAGGACGCGATGTATCGCGAGTTTGGCATCCGCGATATATCGCGTCAAGGAGGGGCGCGCTCCTCCGTGCGCTCCGGCGCGCGCTCCCCCGCGCCGCCCTACCGGGAGACCACGTAGCCCGCGCCCCGCAGTTCGCCGAGCACCGCCGCGCAGTGCTCCGGCCCCTTGGTCTCCAGGTGCAGGTCCACCTCCACCTCGGTCAGCCCCAGCTGCGGATCGACCCGCACGTGCGCGACGTCCAGCACATTGGCGTCCACCCTGGTCAGCACCCCGAGCAGGCCCGCCAGCGCACCGGGCCGGTCGGCCAGCCGCACCCGCAGCGAGAGGTACCGCCCGGCCGCCGCCAGGCCGTGGCGCAGCACCCGCTGCATCAGCTGCGGGTCGATGTTGCCGCCGGACAGCACCGCCACCACCGGCCCCTCGAAGGAGTCCGGCCGCTCCAGCAGCGCCGCGACCGGGGCCGCCCCGGCCGGCTCCACCACCAGCTTCAGCCGCTCCAGACCGAGCAGCAGCGCCCGGGACAGCGAGTCCTCGGAGACCGTCCGGACACCGTCCGCCAGGGCGTTCACGATCTCGAACGGGACGTCCCCCGGCCGGCCGACCATGATCCCGTCCGCCATGGTGGCGAACCGTTCCAGCGAGACCGGGTGCCCGGCCGCCAGCGAGGGCGGGTACGCGGCCGCGGAGGCCGCCTGCACCCCGATCACCCGCACGTCCGGCCGCAGCGGCTTGACCGCCGCCGCGATCCCGGCCAGCAGCCCGCCGCCGCCCACCCCGACCAGGACGGTCCGCACCTCGGGGCACTGCTCCAGGACCTCCAGCCCGACGGTGGCCTGCCCGATCACCACGTCCCGGTGGTCGAACGGGTGGATGAAGACCGCGCCGCCCGCCTCCGCGTAGCGCTGCGCCGCCTGCAGCGCCTCGTCCACCGTCGCCCCGTGCAGCCGCACCTCCGCGCCGTACTCCCGGGTCGCCGCGATCTTCGGCAGCGGGGCGGAGACCGGCATGAAGACGGTCGAGCGCACCCCGAGCAGCGAGGCGGCCAGCGCCACCCCCTGGGCGTGGTTGCCGGCGCTCGCCGCGACGACCCCGCCCGCCCGCTGCACCGGAGACAGGCCCGCGATCCGCACGTACGCCCCACGCAGCTTGAACGAGCCGGTGCGCTGCAGGTTCTCGCACTTCAGGTGGACCGGCGCGCCGACCAGCGCGGAGAGGTGGCGGCTGCCCTCCATCGGCGTCACCCGGGCGACCCCGGCGAGCATCTTCTGGGCGCCGCGGACGTCGTCGAGGGTGATCGGCCAGCTGTGCATGACAGCAGCCTAGGCGCTCATGACACGTGGTCCGGGGACGTCGGCCCTGTTCCCGGGCCCGCCCGGCCCGCGTACTCTGCTGCTCCTGAGCCTTCCTCACCGCACGACGATCGTGAGCCGCGATGACGACGACCTCGCCCCAGGCCCCCGACCTCACCGACCCCGTGCACACCCAACTCCAGTACCAGCTGGCGCTGTTCGCCCGCCGTATGGAACAGGTCCGCGGATCCGACGGAGTGGCCGCCCTGGTCCGGGCGGCCTATCTGCTGCTCGAACGGCTGGAGCGCCTCGGCCCCGCCAACGTCAAGGCGCTGGCCGACGCACTGGGCGTGGACTCCTCCACCGTCACCCGGCAGGTCGCCCCGCTGGTCGCGGCGGGCCTGGTCGGCCGGGTCCAGGACCCGGCCGACCGGCGCGCCGTCCGGCTCGCGCTGACTCCGCTCGGCGCCGGACGGCTGGCCGAAGTCCGGGCCGGGAGGACCGAGTTGACCCGCCGGCTGGTCGCCGGCTGGCCGCCCGAGGAGCAACGGGCGTTCTGCGCCCTGCTGGCCCGCTTCAACCACTCCATGGAGGAGTACACCGCGGGCCGGCAGGGCGCCGGCGGGCAGGGCGTCAGCCCAGCGCCTGCTTGAGGTCGGCCAGCAGGTCGTCGATCGACTCGATGCCGACGGAAACGCGCACCAGGTCGGCCGGCACCTCCAGCGCCGAACCGGCCACCGAGGCGTGGGTCATCCGGCCCGGGTGCTCGATCAGCGACTCCACGCCGCCCAGCGACTCGCCGAGGGTGAAGAGCTGCGCCCGGTTGCAGACCTCGACCGCCGCCTCCTCGCCGCCGTCGACCCGGAACGACACCATGCCGCCGAAGGCCTTCATCTGCTTGGCGGCGATGTCGTGGCCGGGGTGCTCGGCCAAGCCCGGGTACAGCACCTGGCTGACCTTCGGGTGGCTCGCGAGCAGCTCGGCGACCCGCTCGGCGTTCGCGCTGTGCCGGTCCATCCGCACGCCGAGGGTCTTGATGCCGCGCAGCACCAGCCAGGCGTCGAACGGGCCGGAGACCGCGCCCATCGCGTTCTGGTGGTAGGCGACCTCCTCGCCGAGACCCGCCTCGGCGATCACCAGGGCGCCGCCGACCACATCCGAGTGGCCGCCCATGTACTTGGTGGTCGAGTGCACGACCACGTCGGCGCCGAGCGCGATCGGCTGCTGCAGGTAGGGGCTGGCGAAGGTGTTGTCGACCACCAGCAGCGCGCCGGCGCCGTGCGCGATCTCGGCCAGCGCGGCGAGGTCGGTGATGCCCAGCAGCGGGTTGGACGGGGTCTCCACCCACACCGCGCGGGTGTTGGGGCGCAGCGCCTCGCGGACGGTGGCGAGGTCCTGGGTGTTGGCCACCGAGAACTCGACGCCCCAGCGGGTCAGCACCTTGGCGAAGAGCCGGAAGGTGCCGCCGTAGGCGTCGTCGGGGATCACGATGTGGTCGCCCGGCTTGAGGACGGTGCGCAGCAGGGTGTCCTCGGCGGCCAGGCCGGAGGCGAAGGCGAGGCCGCGGGCCCCGCCCTCCAGCGCGGCGAGGCACTCCTCCAGCGCGGTGCGGGTCGGGTTGGCGCTACGGCTGTACTCGTAGCCGCCCCGCAGGCCGCCCACCCCGTCCTGCTTGTAGGTGGACACCTGGTAGATCGGCGTGACGACGGCCCCGGTCTGGGGGTCTGCTTCCTGACCCGCGTGGATGGCGAGGGTCTCGAAGCCTTGGGGAAGCTGGTGCTCGGTCATGCTCCGAGCGTAGTCGGCGAACCGCCGGGCGCCGCGCGCAAGACGCGGACGGGGCCGCCGGGAGGCCGCCGGTCCGCCGGAATCCCCGGCCGCCCGGCCGCGTTGGACTCTGCGCAACCCTCCCCGAACCGTTGGAGCAGGCCGTGCTGTTCAACCGCCACAAGACCTCGCTCGTCCCCGCCGACCAGGCGCTGCCCGGCCGCCAGGCCCCGGCGTTCACGCTCCGTGACCCGCACACCGTGCTCGGCCACCCGCTGACCGGCCCCTACCCCGACGGTCTTGAGGTCGCGGACTTCGGGCTGGGCTGCTTCTGGGGTGCCGAGCGGACGTTCTGGCGGCTGCCCGGCGTCTGGACGACGCTGGTCGGCTACCAGGGCGGGCACACCCCGAACCCGACGTACGAGGAGGTGTGCAGCGGCCTGACCGGGCACACCGAGGCGGTCCGGGTGGTCTACGACCCCGCCGTGGTCTCCTACGAGCGGCTGCTGAAGACCTTCTGGGAGGCGCACGACCCGACCCAGGGCAACCGCCAGGGCAACGACGTGGGCACCCAGTACCGCTCCGCGGTCTACACCCACTCCCCGGCCCAGGCCGCCGCCGCGACCGCCACCCGGGACGCCTTCCAGCCGGCCCTGACCGCGCTCGGCCTCGGCCCGATCACCACCGAGATCGCCCCGGCGGGCCCGTTCTACCCCGCCGAGCCCTACCACCAGCAGTACCTCTCGGACGCCAAGAACCCGAACGGCTACTGCGGCCTCGGCGGCACCGGCGCCAGCTGCCCGATCGGGGTCGCCCGCACCGGCGCCTGACCCCGTCGGGCACCCCGGGTGAGCCGTCACCCACGGTCGGCGGTCACCCGGGGCGAGCCGTGACCGAGGGTTCCCGATCGGGCCCTGCGGGCGCAGACTGGAAGGACCGGTTGGGCGGCCGCGTCACCGTCCCTGGTGATGCGGCCGCCCCTGTCCCGAGGAGCACCTCATGGCCGGTCTCATCCGCAAGAACTTCGACACCGATCCCGAGGAGGTCCGCCCCTTCGAGGCGGACAAGGGCGAGTTGCGCCTGGTCAACCTGGACGGCGGCGCCGTCGGACGGGCGGTGTTCCGGCCCGGCTGGCGGTGGTCCGAGCACATCAAGCCGATCGCCGGGACGGACAGCTGCCGGTCGGCCCACGTCGGCTACGTCCTCTCCGGACGGATGAAGATCGTCATGGACGACGGCCAGGAGGCCGAATTCGGCCCCGGCGACTTCATGGTCTGCCCGCCCGGCCACGACGCCTGGGTGGTCGGCGACGAGCCCGTGGTCGCCCTGGACTGGCAGGGCTTCGGCGACTACGCCAAGCGCTCCTGAGCACCCGGCCGGCGCTGGTCAGCCCCGCCGGACCTCGTGCATGAAGCACCCGAAGTCCACCGCCCGGACGTGCGCCACGGCCACCTGCGGGTCGGCGAGCAGCCGCGCCGCGACCGCCTCGGCGGTGTCCGGCTCGACCAGCTCGCCGCCGAGGATGTGCCCGCGCCGGTCGTACAGGCGCACCAGCCGCCGGCCGCTGTGGAAGCCCTCCGGCCAGCCCCGGCCCGCCGGGCCGGCGCACGGGCCGTCGTGGACGAAGACCGGGCCGGTCTCGTCGTACGGGCCGGGCTCGGCCCCGGTCCCGGCGGCCCAGCGCCGCAGCGGCGCGTAGGAGACCAGGGCGATCCGCTCGCCGGGCCGCGCCCTGGTCAGGCAGCAGCGCAGCGGGGCGCCGCCGGTCTCGTCGACCGAGCGCACGGGCGCGCGGCCGGAGTCGTCGCGCACCAGCAGGGCGCGGTGCACGGCGGGGTCGATGGCGTGGACGGTCAGGACGGACGGGGTGGCGGAGGTGATCGTCATGCCTCCACCCTGGCGGTGCGGAGGCCGGAATTCCGGCGGAAATCGGCCGTCGCGTTCCGCCCCGGCCCGGCCGTCGGTGCGCGGACCGCGGGGCGCCGCCGGGGCCGTCAGATCGCGCTGCCGGCCTTCCAGTCGGCCCAGCCCATGTTCCAGCCGTTGAGGCCGTTGGACGGCGCGACGGTCTTGTCGCCGGAGTTCACGACCTCGACCACGTCGCCGATCATCGAGCTCTTGAAGAACTTGTAGCCGTCCGCGCTCGCGTCCTGGCCGCCCTTGACGTCGCGCAGCCCGACGCAGCCGTGGCTGGTGTTCTGGCTGCCGAAGACCGACGGCGGGGACCAGTAGTTGCCGTGGATGAAGGTGCCGGAGGTGCTGAGCCGCATCGCGTGCGGCACGTCCGGGATGTCGTACTCGCTGCCGAGGCCGACGGTCTGCGAGTTCATCCGGGTCTGCTGGTACTGCTCGGTGATCACCATCCTGCCGCCCCAGGTGCGGTACTCCGGCGAGCCGCCGGAGATCGCGTAGACGGCGCTGACCTGGCCGTCCGTGGTGACGGTGAGCTTCTTGGCGGCGAGGTCGGCGACGCTGGTCTGCGCCCGGCCGATGGTGAAGCGGACGTCCTTGGACTGGGTGCCGTAGACGCCCTTGGCGCCCTGGACGTCCTTCAGCCGGAGCTTGACGGTCACCTTGGTGCCCTTGGCCCAGTACTCCCGCGGCCGGAAGTCGAGGCGGGTGCTGGAGAACCAGTGCCCGACGATCTCGACGCCCGGCTCGGCTATCACGGTGATCGCCTGCTGGACGGCCTTGCGGTCGGTGACCGGCTTGCTGAAGTTGATCGAGACCGGCATGCCGACGCCGACGACCGAGCCGTCCTCGGGGGTGAAGTAGCCGACGAAGGTGTTGGCCGGGGTCGCCGTGGTGAAGACGGCGTTGGCGTCGGCCTCCAGCTTCTCCTTGTCGAAGGCGACCGCGGACACCGTGTACTTGGTGCCGCTGGCCGGTGCCGCGGCGGAGGTCCAGACGGTGCCGTCGGCGGACAGCTCGCCGGCCAGCGCCTTGCCGGCGGAGTCGGTGACCTTGACCGCGGTGAGGGCGCCGCCCGCGACGGCGACCCGGACCGGCTCGCTGAAGCTGGCGGCGGTGGCGCCGTCGGCCGGGGTGACGGTGATCACGGCGGCCGAGGTCTTCGGGGTGGGGGTGCTGGTGGCGGTGGGCGTGGGCTGCGCGCCGGCGGTGGCCGTGCCACCGGTGCCGCCGCCCGTGCCGGTGTCCGCGCCGCCGGTCCCGCCGCTGCCGCCGGTGGCGGCGCCGTTGTCGGCGCTCTTGCTGTCGTTGCAGGCCGCCAGCAGCAGGACCGGGGCCCCGATCAGGCCCGCCAGTACGCCGCGCCGGCTCCAGTTGCTCCCGGCCGCTCGGCCCTGACCTTCCCGTGCCGTCACGTCGCCCACTCCCTGCTGATCATCCGGGCCTTACGGATACAGAAACGCAATCCGTGCGTTCACGGTTCCATCACCAACGGCTTGCGATCGTACGAGAATCCGAAAGTCGGCGCCAAATATGGACAAATACCCGGTCCGCGGACGGCGGACCGGGCATTCACGGGCCGTGACGGGCGCGTCCTACTCGGCGGACTCCTCCACCGCGTACTCGTCCCACTCGTCACCCTCCGGGTCGAAGTCGGTCTTCGCCGACTCCCAGGTCGCCGAGGCCAGCTCGACCCCCGGGACGTCGCCGAGCAGCGCCACCGGGTCGATGAAGTGGGCGAGCGAGCCCGACGGGTCCACCTCGATGGCCTCGACGGACTGCGCGCGCTCCTCGTCGTCGAGGTACTCGTCGCCGGCCACCTGCTGGAGGGCCGCCGCCTTGAGGGCGCCCTCGTCGGTGATCTCGGCGATGAGCTCGATGCTGAGCCGGACGTAGCGCGGGCTGTCCTGGCCGGTCGTGTCAGTGCTGGTCATGACAGTGAGACTACGGGAACGAACCGGTGCGCCGGCACGGAAGACGGGAGGGGCCGGCCCTCCGCGTGGAGGACCGGCCCCGCCGCCTCCGCCGGACTCCCCCACCCGGGAGCCGCGGAGACGCGCCAAGCGGCGCGGGTCGCCCGGAGAGCCGCCACACCCTGGCAGCCGGCCGGAACCGGGCAGGGGCGGGACGACGGCGCCTCCGCGGGCAGGGGCACCACCGGCCGGATCAGGACCGGCCGTCGGGCCCGAGACGGACCGCGCCGCCGGGGAGCCGCTCCCGGTGGTCGCCGCCGTCTCGCTCGGCGTCTTGCCGTGAGCACAACGATGCCGCAGCCGTGTTAAGCCCGTGCTGCACGGAGATGACGCCGGTGTACCAGTTCGCCCGGAAACGGAAGCCCGCGCCCCGCGGGCCCCCCGGCCGCCGGGTCGGGGGCGGCGGCCGGTCCGGCCCCGGTGCCCGGCCTCAGTGCCCGGCGCGGCTGCCGGTCAGGAAGCCCAGCAGGTCCTGGCGGGTGACGATGCCCTGCGGCTTGCCCTCCACCAGCACCACCGCGGCGTCGGCCTTCTCCAGCACCGTCATCAGGTTGGTGACGGTCTCGCCCGAGCCGACCACCGGCAGCGGCTTGGACATCACCTTGTCCAGGGTGTCGGTCAGCTGGATGTCGCCCGCGAAGACGCCCTCCAGCAGCAGCTTCTCCACCACCGAGCCGATCACCTCGCCGGCCATGATGTCCGGGTGGCCGGCGCCCGGCGAGACCACCGGCATCTGCGAGACGCCGTACTCGCGCAGCACCCGGACCGCCTCGGAGACCGTCTCGTTGGGGTGCATGTGGACGAACTGCGGAATGCCCTCGTGCTCGATGGCGTCCTTGCGGGCCAGCACCTCGCCGATGTGCGCCTCGTCGGTGGCGGAGGGCAGGAAGCCGTAGTCGGCCATCCAGTCGTCGTTGAAGATCTTCGACAGGTAGCCGCGGCCGCCGTCCGGCAGCAGCACCACGACGACGTCGTCCGGGCCGAGCCCGCGGGCCACCTCCAGCGCGGCGACGACCGCCATGCCGCAGGAGCCGCCGACCAGCAGGCCCTCCTCCTTGGCCAGACGGCGGGTCATCTGGAAGGAGTCCTTGTCGGAGACGGCGACGATGCCGTCCGCGACGGTGCGGTCGTAGGCGGTCGGCCAGAAGTCCTCACCGACGCCCTCGACCAGGTACGGCCGGCCGGTGCCGCCCGAGTAGACCGAGCCCTCCGGGTCGGCGCCGATCACCTGGACCTTGCCGCCGGAGACCTCCTTCAGGTAGTTGCCGGTGCCGGAGATGGTGCCGCCGGTGCCGACGCCCGCCACGAAGTGGGTGATCCGGCCCCCGGTCTGCTCCCACAGCTCGGGGCCGGTGGAGTGGTAGTGCGAGGCCGGGTTGTCCGGGTTGGAGTACTGGTCCGGCTTCCAGGCGTTCGGGGTCTCCCGGACGAGGCGGTCGGAGACGTTGTAGTACGAGTCCGGGTGCTCGGGGGCGACGGCGGTCGGACAGACGACCACCTCGGCGCCGTAGGCGCGGAGCGTGTTGATCTTGTCGGTGGAGACCTTGTCCGGGCAGACGAAGATGCACTTGTAGCCCTTCTGCTGGGCCACGATCGCCAGGCCGACACCCGTGTTGCCGGAGGTCGGCTCGACGATGGTGCCCCCGGGCTTGAGCGCGCCGGAGGCCTCGGCGGCCTCGATCATGCGCATCGCGATGCGGTCCTTCACCGAGCCGCCGGGGTTGAAGTACTCGACCTTGGCGAGCACCGTCGCGCTGATCCCCTCGGTGACCTTGTTCAGCTTGACCAGCGGCGTATTGCCGACCAGGTCGATGATCGAGTTGTGGTACCGCACGGGGGTCCTCCCGGTCTGTGGGCATGCAGGCAGTGGCTTTCGGTACTGCAAAGCCTAGGCCGTACCACGCGTCCCGGAAGGCCCCTCGCGCCCCACGAACGGACCACCCCCGTCGTAGGCCGGGCCGATCGCGGGTACGAGGGGTGTACACGCATCGGGAGCGGCCCCCCACGGGGCGGCGCGAGGACGCGAAGGGGGCACCGGATGTCCACGGCACAGGAGTCCCGGGCCCGGGTGGCCCGCAGGATCGCCACCGCGGCGGCGTACGGCGGCGGCGGGCTCGGCGTGCTGGGCGTGGGCCTGGTGGGCCTGCTGCTGACCGAGAGCAAGCTGGCCGTCCAGGCCATCGGCATCCTGGAGGGCACCCCGCCGAAGGCCGACGGCGTCTACGGCGAGGCCTTCGCCGACGCCTCCGCCGCCCTGCAGCCGCCGCTGGTGCTGGCCTTCCTCGGCGACTCGACCGCGGCCGGCCTCGGAGTGCTGCGGGCCCGCGAGACACCGGGCGCGCTGCTCGCCGCCGGGCTCGCCTCGGTCGCCGAGCGCCCGGTGCGGCTGGTCAACGTGGCCTTCAGCGGCGGCCGCTCCGCCGATCTGGCCGGCCAGCTGGACCAGGCCCTGGCGCACCGCCCCGACATCGCCGTGATCATGGTCGGCGCCAATGACGTGACCCGGCACAGCCCGGCCCAGCTCGCGGTGCGCCAGCTCGGCGAGACGGTCGCCGCGCTGCGCGCCGCCGGCTGCCAGGTGGTGGTGGGCACCTGCCCGGACCTCGGGACGATCAAGCCGGTCCGCCCGCCGCTGCGCTGGGTGGCCCGCCGGCTGAGCCGTCAGCTGGCCGCCGCGCAGACCATCGCGGTGGTGGAGGCCGGCGGGCGGACGGTCTCCCTCGGCTCGCTGCTCGGTCCGGAGTTCGCGGCCCGGCCGGAGATGTTCGCCGCCGACCGCTACCACCCCTCGGCCCAGGGCTACGCGACGGCCGCGATGGCCGTGCTGCCCTCGGTCTGCGCCGTGCTGGACCTCTGGCCGCAGGAGGAGCGGCCGGACGGGACGGTCCCGGGCGAGGCGGTGCTGCCGGTGGCGGTGGCCGCGGCGGCCGCGGCCGGACGGTCCGGCTCCGAGGTGGCGGCGGTCGGCGGCGAGGCCGGCGCGGCCGGGCGCTGGGCACTGCTGCGCCACCGGCTGCGGGTCGGCCTGCCGGGTTCCGGAGCCTTCGCCGAGCCCCCCACCGACGGCCCGCCGACCGGCCGGAACACGTCGGCCAGCTCACACGCCGGAGCGGATGACGGCTGATCTACCAGGCGGTAACTTTCCTCCCGGACGCCTGTCCGCCGCCACTCAGCGAGGAGCCCGTGATGCCCGAAGCCGTCATCGTCAGCGCCGCCCGTTCGCCGATCGGCCGGGCCTTCAAGGGCTCGCTGAAGGACGTCCGCCCGGACGACCTGACCGCGCACGTCATCCGGGCCGCCCTGGCCAAGGTGCCGCAGCTCGACCCGCGCGAGATCGACGACCTGATGCTCGGCTGCGGCCTGCCCGGCGGCGAGCAGGGCCACAACCTGGCCCGCATCGTGGCCGTCCAGATGGGCATGGACTACCTGCCCGGGGCCACCGTCACCCGCTACTGCTCCTCCTCGCTGCAGACCACGCGGATGGCCCTGCACGCGATCAGGGCCGGCGAGGGCGACGTCTTCGTGTCGGCCGGCGTGGAGACCGTCTCGCGCAGCGTCCACGGCACCTCGGACGGCCTGCCGGGCACCATGAACCCGCTGTTCGACGAGGCGCGGGCGCGCACCGCCCGGCGGGCCGAGGAGGGCGGCGGCGAGTGGCACGACCCGCGCGAGGACGGGCTGCTGCCGGACGCCTACATCGCGATGGGCCAGACCGCCGAGAACCTGGCCGCGCTCAAGGGCATCACCCGCGCCGAGCAGGACGAGTTCGGCGTGCGTTCGCAGAACCTCGCCGAGGCCGCCATCGCGGCCGGCTTCTGGGAGCGCGAGATCGCCCCGGTCACCCTGCCGGACGGCACCGTGGTCAGCACGGACGACGGTCCGCGGGCGGGCGTCACCCTGGAGGGCGTCTCCGGCCTGAAGCCGGTGTTCCGCCCGGACGGCACGGTGACCGCCGGTAACTGCTGCCCGCTGAACGACGGCGCCGCCGCGCTGGTCGTCATGTCCGACACCAAGGCCCGCGAGCTGGGCATCACCCCGCTCGCCCGGGTGGTCTCCACCGGCGTCAGCGCGCTCTCCCCCGAGATCATGGGCTACGGCCCGGTCGAGGCCTCCCGGCAGGCGCTCAAGCGGGCCGGCCTGACCATCGGCGACATCGACCTGGTCGAGATCAACGAGGCCTTCGCCGCCCAGGTGATCCCGTCCTACCGCGATCTCGGCGTCGACCTGGACCGGCTGAACGTCAACGGCGGCGCGATCGCGGTCGGCCACCCCTTCGGCATGACCGGCGCCCGGATCACCACCACCCTGATCAACTCCCTGCAGTGGCACGACAAGCAGTTCGGCCTGGAGACCATGTGCGTCGGCGGCGGCCAGGGCATGGCGATGGTCATCGAGCGGCTGAGCTGACCCCGAACGACCCCGCCCCCGCCGGATCCGTCAACCCCGAAGGGTCCAGACCACCCATTTGGAGTGACGCAGGGTAATTGAGGGCCGGATCACACCGAGAGGTCGATCCGGCCCTCTTTTCTGTCATTTCCGGACCGGAAATCGACGGTGCGGAGCGGATCAACTCCGCTGCGTAGAGCGGGACTACCTAACAATTTGGGGACAAGAGCGGAAGTCGCCGACAAAGTGGACATTCGCCCCTGCGGTAACAGGGCCGGATGCGGCAGTGTGGAGACGTAACCCCGTTCCGCTCCTCGCTAGGAGTACGTTCCGTGAGCGCCGTCTACACCATCCTGCTGCTGATCCTGATCGCCGTGTCGACCGCCGTGCTGCTCCACCTCCGGGGAATCTCCCGTCGGCTGGACGCGCGGGCGACCGCCGCGCCGGCCGTCGACGAGGCGGCGATACGCCGGGCCGTCGCCGATGCGCTGGCCGCCGACCGGGAGCGGGAGATCACCGAGGCCCGGGCGTTCTGGGCCGAGCAGGAGGCCCGGGCGGCCGAGGACGCGCCACTGTTCGACTCCCCCTTCGCCGGGGTCTTCAACACCACCGACGAATGGCCGCTCTTCTTCCCCCGCCCGACCGGGCCGAGCGAGGCGGCCGACAACGCGGGCACCATGGATCCGGAATTCGGCGAGGCGCTGCGCTCGGCGCTGGAGGACCTCATCCAGGAGGGCGGCGTGCGCCCGGCCGAGACCGAGACCGAGGGCGGCGCCCCGGTGCGCCCCGGCCACCCGGCCGGCGCCCCGGCCGCCGAGACCGCCGGGGAGGCCCGGGCCCGCCGCGAGGCCGACCTGCTGGCCACCGGCCTGGAGGCCGGGCTGCTGGACGCCGAACCGGCCGTCGAGGACGCCCCGGCCCCCGCGCCCGACCCGCGCCGCCACCCCTCGCACCCCGACTTCGTCCCCAGCCAGGCACCGTCCCGGGAGTGGACCGACACCCGGCTGACCGCGCTCGCCGAGGAGGCGACCGCCCTGGTCGACGTCCGCCCCGGCCCGCTCGGCACCCTGGACGTCTACGCCTTCGCCGACGGCACCACGCTCTGCGTGGCCCCGGGCGACCGCGAGGCCGCGTACCGGCTGATCGACGCCGTCCGGGCCGGCGAGAACGTGCGGCTGCTCGGCGGCTCCCGGTTCTCCGGCTCCTACTCGCTGACCTTCTCCACCGACGAGGACACCGTGTACGTGCTGGCCGACCGGGTGGTGGCCAGCATCTGACCCGACCGGGGCACCGGCCGGGGGGGCCGGCCGGATCAGGGGGTCACCGGTCCGGCCGGCCCCTCGGCCGTTCACGCGGCGGGTGCCGGAGGACCGGACGGCGGTCAGACGGCCGCAGCGGTCTCCGCGAGCCACCGCAGGGCCTGCGCCCGCAGCGCCCGCGCCGTCAGCCGACCGTCCGGCAGCGCCACCGCGGCGTCCGCGGCCAGCGCGTCCAGCGCCGCCGCCAGGTCGTGACCGACCACCGCGAGCTGGTCTCCGACGGCGAACGCCCCGGCGTCCGGCAGCTCGTGCGACGGCCCGCCGTCCGCAGCACCACCACCGGCCGCACCACCGCCGGCCCCGCCGTCCGGGCGCGCCGCCTCGGCCGCCAGCGCCGCGGCCGCCAGCCGGCGGGCCAGTGCCAGCCCGGCCGCCGCCCGCGAGGGGTGCCCGGCAACGGCGCCCAGCAGCCGGCTCTGCGGCATCGCGCGGAACCGGTCGGCCAGCGCGTCGACGGCTTCCACCAGGGACTTCTCATCGGGCGTCTCGGACATGCCGCGAGCATACGGGGCCCGGACGCCGAAAGCCGCCGGGCCCCGGAGCGGGTGCTCCGGGGCCCGGCGGCAGTGACGGCGTGGGGGAGGATCAGTCGTCGCCGCGCAGGATCGCGATCAGCCGCAGCATCTCGACGTAGATCCAGACCAGCGACAGGGTGAGCCCGAAGGCGGCCCGCCAGGACTCCTTCTGCGGGGCGCCGTGCGCGATCGCCTCCTCGATGGCGGCGAAGTCCAGCGAGAGGAAGAACGCGCCGAGGCCGATGCCGACCAGGCCGACCACGATGCCGAGCGGGCCGGACCGCAGCCCCATGTCGGCACCGAAGACCATCGAGGCCACCATGTTGACCAGCATCAGCAGCACGAAGCCCATGGCGATCGCGATGCCGATCCGGGTGTAGCGCGGGGTGACCCGGATCCGGCCGGTCTTGTAGGCGATCAGCATCGCCGCGAAGACGGCCGCGGTGCCCAGCACCGCCTGGATCGCGATGCCCGGCCAGATGGTGTTGAACACCTTGGTGATCGCGCCGAGCGCGAAGCCCTCCAGCCCCGCGTAGAGCAGGATCAGCGGCGGGCTGACGCTCCGCTTGAAGGAGATCACCATGCCGACCACGAAGGCGATCAGCGAGGCGCCGATGGCCAGGCCGAAGTTCCGGTCGGGCAGCGCGAACCAGGCCAGACCGCCGGCCGCGACCAGGGTCAGCAGCGTCATCGCGGTGCGCGCGACCACGTCGTCGAGCGTCATCCGGCCGGTCGCCAGCGGACCGGCGGACGGCGCGTTGTACATCTCGACGAGCTGCTCGTCGGTCAGCGGCGCCTGGCCGTGCGGCTGCTGGGCGTAGGGGCTGTTGGCGTACGGGTTGTTGCCGTACGGGCTGGTGCCGTACGGGTTGGCGGCGGACGGGCCCCCGGCCGGCGGGGTCTGGGTGGTCCCGAAACCCGCGTAGCCGGACTCGCGGGTGAAGGACCCCTCCCGCGAGAAGACCGGGTTGCTGCTTCTCATTGCTCATTCCCTCCGTGGCGGCACTGCACCGCCCGAACCACAAGGGTAATGGCTTGGCAAAGAAATCGGCATCCGCCGCGAGAAGGAGTTCGGGTGTGACGTCCGGCGGGGACGCCGGACGGCGCCCCCGCGAGCAAGTACGTGCCCAGAGCCGGACTCGAACCGGCACGGCCTTTCGGCCAAGCAGTTTTAAGCTGCCCGTGTCTGCGTTCCACCATCTGGGCGTCCTGCGGACCCGGCCCCGCGGACGGAGCGGAGAGCATCGCCCAGCCGCCCGTGCGGACCACCCCTGAGCCTAGTCGCCCGGCCTCCCCTTTCGCATGTTCCGAGGCGGGGAAGTTGTCATGTTTCCTTGCCATCTGACGAACAGTTCGTGATTTGGCCACCGAACCCGCCCGATCCGGCCACCACCCTTCCGCTCGGGGTGCGTGTCATACCGCAGGAGGAGAGCACCACCTGGGCGTACACCCAGCGGCGGTCAGGCCAACCGTCCGGCGGAGCGACGAGAAACCATGATCATCCGGCGGAGCATGGAGGTACGGCCGAACACCCCTGGAAGGGCCCGGCCCGACGAGCACTCCTGCGCCGCACCCACTCGGCGCGCCCCCTGTCTGCCGAGCCCCGAGGAGCACCCCCGTGACCACGTCGACCGCAACCGCCGTCCGCACCGGCCGGGCGGCCGCCCGCGCCACCGGCCTGAACAAGGTCTACGGGGAGGGGGAGACCCGCGTCGTCGCCCTCGAC
>NZ_JBIBVJ010000015.1:0-143285 GCF_043080305.1 Kitasatospora sp. NPDC015120
GGTTACATTCCGAACCCGGAAGCTAAGCCTCACAGCGCCGATGGTACTGCAGGGGGGACCCTGTGGGAGAGTAGGACGCCGCCGAACAATCATTCCAAAAAGACCCCCTCCGGTTCAGGAGGGGGTCTTTTTGCGTTAACGTCTCCCCACCACATCGGAGCTCGGTGGAGAGGCGCGAACCGTTGCAGAACCTGACCCTGACCTGGCAGTCCGCAGGGGGCGCCGCGGTCGCTCTCCACGGTGGCTCCTACGCGGCCGCCCGGGTGCGGAGGGCGGGTCTCGCGGCGGTCCTGCGGGAGGCCGGCACCCTGCTCGCGCTGTTCGCGCTCTGGCAGCTGGTCGGCCGCCTCTCGCTGATGAGCACCGAACACGCGCTGGACCGGGCGCGCTGGATCCACCGGACGGAGCTGGCCTTCGGGCTGCCCGACGAGGCCTCCTGGCAGGCCGCGGTGACGCCGTACCCGGCTCTGGTGAAGCTGGCGAACTACTACTACGCGTCGATGCACTTCACGGTGATGATCGCGGTGCTGCTCTGGGTCTTCCTGAGACACCGCGAACGGTACGCATGGGTGCGGACGACGGTGGTCATCACGACGGCGGTCTGCCTGGCCGTGCAGTTCCTCCCGGTGGCGCCGCCCCGGATGCTGCCGGAGAACGGGTTCGTCGACGTCGCGGCGGAGTACGGGCAGTCGGTGTACGGCAATGCGGTCGGAGGGGTGGTGAAGGCCGCGCAGCTGTCGGCGATGCCGTCGGTGCACGTCGCGTGGTGCGTGCTGGTGGCGGTCGCGGTGGTGCGGGTGTCCGGGAGTCCGCTGCGCTGGCTGATCGTGCTGCACCCGGTGCTGACGATCACGGTCGTCGTGGTGACGGCCAACCACTTCTGGGCGGACGGCCTGGTCGCGGTGGCGATCCTGCTGCTGGCCTACGCGGCGCAGCGCGGTGCGGCCCGGTGGCGGGCCCGCCGGGCGGGGGAGGTCCGGCCGGCGCCGGAGCGGGAGGACCTCGCCGTCCGCGGCTGACGGCGGTGCGGGGGAGCGGCACGGCAGGACGGCGGGCCGGGCCCCGTGGGGGGAGGGTCCGGCCCGCCGGTGCACCCGCCGTTACCTGACCGGCAGGACCTCGCGGCCCCACGCGCTGTTGGTCAGCGCGGAGGTGGCCCAGTACCAGGCCGCCAGGCCGGAGGCGGCGGCGATCCAGCCGGCCGTCTTGGCGAGGCCGGCGGTGGTGCTGAACGTGGCGATCGCGGAGAGCACCAGGGAGAGCGTCAGCAGGCCGTAGACGACGCGGCTGAACAGGCCCGCGTTCCAGCCGGCCACGGTCAGGGTGAGGGCGAGCAGGGCCCACAGGAGCAGGAACAGGCCGGCCGCGTTCTTGCCGGCTCCGGAGGCGGTGGACCAGGTGGCCCAGAAGGCGCCGAGGCTGGTGAAGGCGGTGCCGGTGAAGCCCTCGCCGCCGCGGAACTGCCAGAGGCCCGCGATGAACAGGGTGAGGCCGCCGAGGAGGTGCGCGAGGTGGGCCGAGTTCCCGGCGGCGGTGCCGCTGAGGATGCCGGTGGAGAGCAGCCCGTAGGCGAGCAGGGTCAGGCCGAGCGCGAGGTAACCGAGGTTACCCGCGTCGGCGCCGGTCGAGCGGGCGTTCAGTGCCCCGGTAGCTTCGTTGCTCACCGGAGGCTCCTTTCACTCATGGGCGCGCGCAGGGCGCAGTGAACGCGGGTGAGTGTCGATGAGGTGAAGGCGCGTGACCGCTCCGGGCGCGCACGGCTGGAGCGTGCGGCGGCGGCGGTCCGAGTGCTGGGCCAGCGGGAGAGCCGCTGGTCACGTCCCCTCCGGGGGATTCCCCGGTGAGATCGGTCTACCCAGGGTGAGCGGGCTTGTACCCTTGTGAATCGCACATTTTGTGACGCTGTCAGACACGGTTCGGTCACGCTCCGACAGCCGGTGCGACAGGTGTCGCACCGTTGCGGTCAGGCGTTCCGCTGGGTCGGCACCCGCAGGGTGAGGATCGCCATGTCGTCGGAGGGCGGCTCCGGGGCGAAGCGCTCGACCGCGCGCTGGATGCGCAGGGCGACCGCCCCGGCGGTGAGGCCGGTGCAGCCGGTGAGCACCTCGGCGAGGCCGTCGTCGCCCAGCATCCGGCGGCCCTCGCGGCGTTCGGTGACGCCGTCGGTGACGCAGAGCAGGACCTCGCCGGGGTGGAGCACCAGCCGCTCGGCGGTGAGGTCGAGGTCGTCCATGACGCCGAGCAGCGGTTGCGGGGTGGCGGCCCGGTCGACCCGGCCGTCGGTGCGCAGGCGCAGGGGCAGCGGGTGGCCGGCGCAGACCAGCGAGAGTTCGGTGCTGCCGTCCGGACGGGGCGTCAGTTCGCCGTACAGCAGGGTGAGGAAGCGGCTGCGCGCCCCCTCGTCCAGGATGGCGGCGTTGAGCCGGCTGAGGACCTGCGGGGCGTCCAGGCCCTCGCGGGCGAGCAGCCGCAGGGAGTGCCGGGCGAGGCCGGTGACCGAGGCGGCCTCCGGGCCGGTGCCGCAGACGTCGCCGATGGCGAAGCCGTAGGTGCCCTCGCGGATCGGGAAGAGGTCGTAGAAGTCGCCGCCGACCTCGTTGCCCTCGCCGGCGGCCTGGTAGAAGACGTCCACCTCGACGCCCGGGATGTCGGGCAGCTCCGGGGGCAGCAGGCTGCGCTGGAGGGCCTGGCTGGTGGCGGTGCGCTCGGAGTAGAGGCGCGAGTTGTCGAGGGCGAGGGCGGCCCGGCGGGAGAGGTCCTCGGCGAGTTCCAGCACCTCCTGGCGGAACCGCACGCCGGCCGAGGTGCCGAGGGCGAGCAGGCCGATCACCCGGTTGCGGGCGGTCAGCGGCAGGACGACGGTCTCGCCGAGCAGACCGGTGAGGCCGGGTTCGTGGGCGAAGCCGCTGCCGCCGGCGGTCTCGGCGGGGGCGCTCCAGAAGCGGGCGCCGTGGGTGGGGCCGGCCTCCGGGGCGGGCGTCTTGTCGAGCAGGGCGCGCAGCGGGTCGATGCGGTCCTCGTCCTCGTGCAGGACGAAGGCGAGCGAAGCGGGGGCGCCGTGGTCGCCGTTGGTGTAGACGGCGCACCAGGAGGCGAGGATGGGGACGGCCATCTGCGCCATCAGGGCGAGCGTCTGCTCGTGTTCGAGGGTGCCGGCGAGCAGGTCGGAGGCCTCGACGAGGAAGGAGAGCGAGCCGCGGCGCAGCCGTTCGAGTTCGGCGAGCCGGGTGGACTCGACGGCCAGGGCGAGCCGGTCGGCGGCGAACTGGAGGCGCAGCGCGTCCTCGTTGTCGTAGCGGCCGGGGGTGCCGGTGGCGATGCCGAGCGAGCCGATCAGCCGGCCCTCGACCTTGAGCGGGACGGTGAGCAGGGAGCGCAGTCCGCTGTCGTCGAGGACGGGCAGCCCGGTCGGCCGGGCGGCGAGGTCCTCGTGGACGGAGGGGAGGCGGGGCGAGTCGTAGCGGTTGCCGGTGTCGACCGGGAAGCGGCTGTGCGGGCGCGGCGCGGCGGGCAGCCCGGCGCTGGCGCGCAGCTCGAACTCGGCCTCGTCGTCGGTGGTGAGCAGCAGGTAGGCGGCGTCGGCGTCGAGCAGGTCGCGGGCGCGTTCGACGGTGTGCTGGAGCAGGGTGTCGAGGTCCTCGCCGGTGCCCAGGCCGGCCAGCAGGTCGAACCGGCCGGCGGGTTCGCCGCGGTCGCCGGGCAGGGCGCGGGCGGGGGAGCGCAGGACGGTGCGGTCGTCGTCGAGGACGAGCAGACACAGTGTGCTCGGGGTGCCGGCGGTGTCGCGCAGGCGGACCTGGACGCCGTAGACGTCCACGGCGGTGCCGTCGGCGCGGCGCAGCGCGTAGCCGCCCTCCCAGCGGGCGAGCCGCAGCACGGCGGCGAGGCCGAGGCCGCCGTCGGCGTCCTGCGGCCAGACGGCGAGGTCGGCCCAGGGGCGGCCGAGCACGGTGTCGGCGGGGTGCTGGAAGAGGGCCTCGGCGTCGGGGTTCCAGGCGAGCACCCGGCCGTCGTCGTCGAGCTGGACGACGGCGACGCGCACCGGGCCGTGGCTGTGCGGCAGTTCGCCGCCGGGGGCGGCGGGCAGCGCGTAGCGGGTGCCGGCGGTGTGCGCGGGCAGGGCGAGCCGGAACCAGACGGTCTTGCGGCCGGAGCCGTACTCGACGCCCCAGCGTTCGGCGAGCGCGGCGCACATCAGCAGGCCGCGGCCGCCCTCGCCGTCGGCGTCGGCGTAGTGGTCGGACGCGGTGGCGGGGATGTCGGGGAAGCTGGGCAGACCGCGCTCGGGGTGGTGGTCGGTCACCTCGATCCGGACGGTGCCGTCCTCGCGCAGGCAGCAGACCTCGGCGGCGGTGCCGGCGTGCACGACCGCGTTGGTGACGAGCTCGCTGACCAGGACCACGGCGTCGTCGACGACCTCGGGCAGGCCCCAGCCCAGCAGCGCGTCCCGGACGAAGGAACGGGCGGCCCCGGCCGACCGGCCCACGGGTTCGAAGGTGGCGGCTGCGCGCGCGGTGACCACGTTGCCACGTCTCCTCTGCTCTGGCCCTGGCTGTCCGGGGTGCGGCGCCGAATCCCGGTGCGCGCCGGCGGTGTGGGCGGCGCCGCCGGGGCGGTTGTGGCCCGGTGCAGCGCTCCACCCTACTTTCCGCTTGGTTCCCCGTGGGGGCGGGGAGTCGAAACAGGCACCGGAGGGTGATTCTGCCCACCCGTTTCGGACCGGTCGGCACCAACCGAGTGCAACCGCGCTTGTACCGGGCGCGAGTGCTGCCAGACTGGGGGGTCCGCGATGTCCGGTCCGAGCAGTACCGTCGTCGCGGGTCCCGGCCGGCCCGACCGGCTGCCGGGACGGTAGCGCCAGGACGGTGCTGTGCGGCGGGCCCGGCGGGGCGCGCGGTGCGGGCGCCGGACAGTTCACGATCTGGGAGGGGCCCGTTGAGTTCGGCCACCAAGGACGCAACCGGTACGACGCCGCCCGCTCAGCGTGGCGGGCGCCCCGGGGCCGCGCCGCGGAGCGCGGCCGGCCGGCGTGTCAACCACAACCGCGGCGCCGAGCCGGCCGAGCTGCGCAAGCTGCTCGCCGCGCTGACGGCGATGCGGGACGGAAACTTCCGGCGCCGGCTGACGGTGCCCGGGGACGGTCCGCTGGCGGAGATCGCCGCGGTCTTCAACGAGGTCGCGGAGCGCAACCAGCACCTCACGGGGGAGCTGGCCCGGGTGCGGCGGGCGGTGGGCCGCGAGGGCCGGCTGAACGAGCGGCTGGAGACCGGCGCCGGCGAGGGCGCCTGGATGGCGGCCGTCGACAACTGCAACGCGCTGATCGACGACCTGGCGCGGCCGATGTCCGAGGTGGGCCGGGTGCTGACCTCGATCGCCGAGGGCGACCTGGACCAGAAGATGGAGCTGCGCTCGCTGCACAGCAACGGGGTGAGCCACCCGCTGCGCGGCGAGTACCTGAAGATCGGCCGGACCGTCAACGGGCTGGTGGACCAGCTGTCGGAGTTCACCGACGAGGTGACCCGGGTGGCCCGCGAGGTCGGCACCGAGGGCAAGCTGGGCGGCCAGGCGAAGGTCCGCAGCGTCTCCGGCAGCTGGAAGGACCTCGCGGACTCGGTCAACACCATGGCCGGCCGGCTGACCGCCCAGGTGCGCAACATCGCGCAGGTGACCACCGCGGTGGCCAAGGGCGACCTGTCGCGCAAGGTGACGGTCGAGGTGGCCGGCGAGATGCTGGAGCTGAAGAACACCGTCAACACGATGGTGGACCAGCTGAACGGCTTCGCGGCGCAGGTGACCCGGGTGGCCCGGGACGTCGGCACCGAGGGCCGGCTGGGCGGTCAGGCGCAGGTGCCGGGCGTCGCCGGGGTGTGGCGCGACCTCACCGATTCGGTGAACTTCATGGCGGACAACCTGACGGGCCAGGTCCGCAGCATCGCGCAGGTGACCACGGCGGTGGCGCGCGGCGACCTCTCGCAGAAGATCGAGGTGGACGCGCGCGGGGAGATCCTGGAGCTGAAGAACACCATCAACACGATGGTCGACCAGCTCTCGGGCTTCGCCGAACAGGTGACCAGGGTGGCCCGTCAGGTGGGCACCGAGGGCCGGCTCGGCGGCCAGGCGCAGGTGCCCTGGGCGGCCGGCGTCTGGCGGGACCTCACCGACAACGTCAACTTCATGGCGAACAACCTCACCGACCAGGTGCGCAACATCGCCCAGGTGACCACCGCCGTCGCGCGGGGCGACCTCTCGCAGAAGATCCAGGTCGACGCGCGCGGGGAGATCCTGGAGCTGAAGAACACCATCAACACGATGGTCGACCAGCTGGGCGCCTTCGCGGACGAGGTGACCCGGGTGGCCCGGGACGTCGGCACCGAGGGCATCCTCGGCGGTCAGGCGAGCGTGCCGGGGGTGTCCGGCACCTGGAAGGACCTGACCAACAGCGTCAACCTGATGGCCAACAACCTGACCAGCCAGGTCCGCAACATCGCCGAGGTGACCACGGCGGTGGCCCGCGGTGACGTCTCGAAGAAGATCACCGTCGACGCCCGGGGCGAGATCCTCGAACTGGTCACCACCGTGAACACCATGGTGGACCAGCTGTCGGCGTTCGCCGACGAGGTCACCCGGGTGGCGCGCGAGGTGGGCACCGAGGGGAACCTCGGCGGCCAGGCCCGGGTGCGCGGGGTGTCGGGCATCTGGAAGGACCTGACCGACAACGTCAACTTCATGGCGTCCAACCTGACCAGCCAGGTGCGGAACATCGCCGAGGTGGCGGCCGCGGTGGCCTCCGGCGACCTCTCCAAGAAGATCAGCATCGAGGCCCGGGGCGAGGTCGCCGCCCTGGCCGGGACGCTCAACACCATGGTCGACCAGCTGTCGGCCTTCGCGGTCGAGGTCACCAGGGTGGCCCGCGAGGTGGGCACCGACGGAACCCTGGGCGGCCAGGCGAGCGTGCCGGGCGTGGCCGGGATCTGGAAGGACCTGACCGACAACGTCAACCTGATGGCCAACAACCTCACCGGTCAGGTGCGGAACATCGCGCTGGTGATCACGGCGGTGGCCCGCGGCGACCTGTCGCAGAAGATCGACGTCGACGCGCGCGGCGAGTTCCTGGAGCTCAAGACCAGCATCAACACGATGGTGGACCAGCTGTCGGCGTTCGCCGACGAGGTCACCCGGGTCGCCCGCGAGGTGGGCACCGACGGCCGCCTCGGCGGCCAGGCGCGGGTGCCGGGCGTGGACGGCACCTGGCAGGACCTCACCGAGTCCGTCAACGAGCTGGCCAACAACCTCACCCGGCAGGTGCGCGCGATCGCGCAGGTCGCCACCGCCGTGACCAGGGGCGACCTGTCGCTGCGGATCGACGTGGACGCCGCCGGCGAGCTCGACGAGCTCAAGGACAACATCAACCAGATGATCGCCAACCTGCGCGAGACCACCCGCACCAACCAGGAGCAGGACTGGCTGAAGACCAACCTGGCCCGGATCTCCGGCCTGCTGCAGGGCCGGCGCGACCTGGAGGCGGTGGCCTCGCTGATCATGACCGAGCTCACCCCGGTGGTCTCGGCGCAGCACGGCGCCTTCTTCCTCGCCCAGCCGGCCGGCCGCACCGCCGAGCTGATCACCGAGGACGACGACGAGAACGACACCGTGCTGCGGCTGATCGGCAGCTACGGCTACCAGCGGCGGGCGATGCCGACCACCTTCCGGCCCGGCGAGTCGCTGATCGGCCAGGCGGCGGTGGAGAAGCGGGCGATCATCCTCAAGGAGGCGCCGCCCGGGTACCTGAAGATCGCCTCCGGCCTGGGCGAGGCCTCCCCGGCCCACATCGTGGTGCTGCCGGTGCTGTTCGAGGGCCGGCTGCTGGGCGTGATCGAGCTGGCCACCTTCAGCTCCTTCACCACCGTCGCGCTGGACTTCCTCAACCAGATCGCCGACCTCATCGGCGTCACCGTCAACACCATCAGCGTCAACACCAAGACCGAGGGCCTGCTGCTGGAGTCCCAGCGGCTGACCGCCGAACTCTCGATGCGCTCGGCCGAACTGGAGGCGCGCCAGGAGGAGCTGGAGCGCACCAACGAGGAGCTGCAGGAGAAGGCCGAGCAGCTCGCCCAGCAGAACCGGGACATCGAGATCAAGAACAGCGAGATCGAGGAGGCCCGGCAGGTCCTGGAGGAGCGCGCCGAGCAGCTCGCGCTGGCCTCCCGGTACAAGAGCGAGTTCCTGGCCAACATGTCGCACGAGCTGCGCACCCCGCTGAACTCGCTGCTGATCCTGGCCAAGCTGCTGTCCGACAACAACGAGGGCAACCTCTCGCCCAAGCAGGTCGAGTTCGCCGACACCATCCACGGCGCCGGGTCCGACCTGCTCCAGCTGATCAACGACATCCTCGACCTGTCCAAGGTCGAGGCGGGCAAGATGGACGTCCGTCCGGCCCGGATCGCCCTGGTCCAGCTGGTCGACTACGTCGAGGCGACCTTCCAGCCGGTCGCGCTGGACAAGAACCTGGAGTTCGGGGTGCGGGTCTCGCCGGCCCTGCCGGTCACCCTGCACACCGACGAGCAGCGGCTCCAGCAGGTGCTGCGCAACCTCATCTCCAACGCGGTGAAGTTCACCGACACCGGCGCCGTCGACTTCTCGATCGCCCCGGCCGGCCGGGACACGCCGCAGCACGTGCGCGAGCAGCTGCTGGAGGCGGGCGCGATCAAGGGCCCGGACGACCCGCTGATCGCCTTCACGGTCTCCGACACCGGCATCGGGATCCCCGGCAACAAGCTGCGGGAGATCTTCGAGCCGTTCCGGCAGGCCGACGGCACCACCAGCCGCAAGTACGGCGGCACCGGCCTCGGGCTGTCGATCAGCCGGGAGATCGCCCGGCTGCTCGGCGGCGAGATCCACGCCGAGAGCGAGCTGGGCAGGGGCTCGACCTTCACCCTGTACCTGCCGCTGCGCGCCGAGGCGCCGGACGCCGCGGGGCAGCCGGGGGCGAACCCGGGCGCGCTGCGCGCCTCGGTCGGGGTGACTCCGGTCGGGACGCCGGTGCCGGTGGGCGAGAGCCCGGCCGACCACTGGGCCCAGGAGGTGCGCGAGCTGGTGGAGGTGCGCCGCCGGGGCGCCGTCGAGCGCCGCCGCCAGGAGGGCGCGGACGCGGCGCGGCCGGACACCCGCCCGGCCGGCGGCCGCGGTGGCGCCGGCGCGCCCGCCGAGGGGCGCGGGGGCGCGGGACGGACGGCGCAGGGGCGGACGCCCGAAGCGGCCCCGGCCCGTCCGTCCGGCCGCACGGACACCCGCTTCGACGGCGAGCAGGTGCTGATCGTCGACGACGACGTGCGCAACGTGTTCGCCCTCACCAGCGTGCTGGAGCAGCACGGCCTGACCGTGCTGTACGCGGAGAACGGCCGCGAGGGCATCGAGATGCTGGAGCAGCACGAGAACGTCGCGCTGGTCCTGATGGACATCATGATGCCGGAGATGGACGGCTACGCGACCACCGAGGCGATCCGCCGGATGCCCCAGTTCGCCGGGCTGCCGATCATCGCGCTGACCGCCAAGGCGATGAAGGGCGACAAGGAGAAGTCCCTGGCGGCCGGGGCCACCGACCACATCACCAAGCCGGTGGAGACCGACCACCTGCTGTCGGTGATGCACGAACGGCTCACCCCCCGGAAGTCCTGAGGGCCCCCGGACGGTGCCCACCGCTCCCCGGACCCGCCCGGGTCGGAACCGATCGGATGACGGGGGCGTGAATCCCGGAGTACGCTCCGGGATTCACGCCGGTGGGGCGGGCGGTTTGCTGGCGGGGAGGGCCGGGAACCGGGTAGGGTCACCGATCGTTGCGAACAGTGACCGAGTGGCGACTCGCTGGTGAGCGTGCGCCGGTGCACTGACTGCGCGCCGCTCCGGATCCGGACGCGACGGAGCGATGTGCCGGGCGAGGGGGTGCGGCTAGCATGACCGGGGTAGTGGTGGGCAGTACGCGGGTGCCTTCCCCAGGTAGGCAGGCGACAGGAGGGCGCGTCGTGATGCAGAAGGCGAAGATCCTCCTGGTCGACGACCGGCCGGAGAACCTGCTGGCGCTGGAGGCGATCCTCTCGGCGCTGGACCAGACCCTGGTCCGGGCGGCGTCCGGCGAGGAGGCGCTCAAGGCGCTGCTCACCGACGACTTCGCGGTGATCCTGCTGGACGTCCAGATGCCCGGGATGGACGGCTTCGAGACCGCCGCCCACATCAAGCGCCGCGAGCGCACCCGGGACATCCCGATCATCTTCCTGACCGCGATCAACCACGGTCCGCACCACACCTTCCGCGGCTACGCGGCCGGCGCGGTGGACTACATCTCCAAGCCGTTCGACCCCTGGGTGCTGCGCGCCAAGGTCTCCGTCTTCGTCGACCTCTACATGAAGAACTGCCAGCTGAAGGAGCAGGCCGCGCTGCTGCGGCTGCAGCTGGAGGCGAGCGGCAACGAGCCGGCCATCGGCGGCGCGCTGCTCGGCGAGCTGTCGGCCCGGCTGGCGGCGGTCGAGGAGCAGGCGGAGTCGCTGACCAAGCAGCTGGACGGCACCGAGGACGGCGGGGCGGCGGCCACCGCGGCGCACCTGGAGCGCAAGCTCGCCGGTCTGCGGCGCGCGCTGGACGCGCTGCGCCCCGGCACGGACTGAGCGCGGTCCGGGTTCGCCCGTCCGGGTGAACCCGGACGGGGTGACGGTGTGTCGGCGACACGCTCCGGGCCCCGGTCGCACGACGTGGGCACAGCTCGTGCGCCCCGGTAGGCTGCTGACCCATGGCCACACGTACGCCCGGAAGCGCGGCACGCAATTCGAGTCCGGGACCGTCCAAGAAGGCCGCGGCGAAGGCTCCGGCCAAGCCGCCCGCCAAGAAGGCGGCCGCGAAGAAGGCCGCCCCGGCGAAGAAGACGGCGGCCGGGAAGGCCGCCGCACCGCCTCCCGCTCCCCGGCCGATACTCCTGCGCGCCGTGCGGGCCGTCTGGCTCGGCGCGGCGCACACGATCGGCGCGGTGTTCCGGGGCTTCGGCGACGGCGCGAAGAACCTGGACCCGGCGCACCGCAAGGACGGCCTCGGCCTGCTGCTGCTCGCGCTGGCCCTGGTCACCGCCGCCGGCACCTGGTTCAGCCCGCAGGGCTGGCTGGGCGAGGCGGCCACCAACGTGGTCTCCGGCCTGTTCGGCCGCCTCGACGTCCTGGTGCCGTTCCTGCTGGCCGCCGTCGCGGTCCGGCTGATGCGCCACCCGGAGCTGCCGGAGGCCAACGGCCGGATCATGATCGGCCTGACCACCCTGCTGGTCGGCGTGCTCGGCCTGGTCCACATCGGCTGCGGCGCGCCCGTGATGGGCAGCGGCGCGACCCGGATCAGGACGGCCGGGGGGATCATCGGCTGGGCCGCGTCCACCCCGATGATGGCCGCCGCCGGGCCGGCCCTCGCGGTGCCGCTGCTCCTGCTGCTGGCCTTCTTCGGCCTGCTGGTCACCACCGCCACCCCGGTCAACCGGATCCCCGAGCGGATGCGCGCGGCCGGTGTCCGGCTGGGCGTGGTCGAACCCGGACCGCAGGACCTCGCCGGGGGGCGTGCGCCGGAGCGCGAACTCTCCAACGAACCCCCCGAGGACGCCGACCCCTCCGCGCTGCCGTTCACCGTGGACACGGACGGTGACGACCCCTCGGACGAGGTGGCGGCCCGTCGGCGCCGCCGCCGGCGCAAGCAGCCCGACGAGGCGCCCGCGGACGAGCCGGACATGTTCGCCAAGGAGCCGTTGGACCCGTACACCACCCGCAACCTGGCCGCCGGCGCCGCCGCCGACCTGGACGGCGCGCTGGTCTACGGCGTGCCCGCCTCCTCGGCGGTGGCGGACATGATGCACCAGGTGCAGGACCGCACCGCCCCGCCGGAGGAGCCCGCCGTCCCGGCCGCCCGCGCCGGCGGGGCCGGCGCCGCGGCGCCCGAGGAGCACGGCCCCGCGCCGGTCCGGATGGAGCAGCTCCAGCTCGCGGAGGGCCTCACCTACGCCCTGCCCTCGCTCGACCTGCTGGAGCGCGGCGGCCCCGCCAAGGCCCGCAGCGCCCTCAACGACGAGGTGGTGGCCCAGCTCACCGGCACCTTCTCCGAGTTCAAGGTGGACGCCCGGGTGACCGGCTTCACCCGCGGCCCGACGGTCACCCGCTACGAGGTCGAGCTCGGCCCCGCGGTCAAGGTCGAGCGGATCACCGCGCTCGCCAAGAACATCGCCTACGCGGTGGCCAGCCCGGACGTGCGGATCATCAGCCCGATCCCGGGGAAGTCCGCGGTCGGCATCGAGATCCCCAACCGGGACCGCGAGATGGTCAACCTCGGCGACCTGCTGCGCTCGCGCACCGCCGCCGAGGACACCCACCCGATGGTCGTCGGCATGGGCAAGGACGTCGAGGGCCACACCGTGATGGCCAACCTCGCCAAGATGCCGCACATCCTGGTGGCCGGCGCGACCGGCGCCGGCAAGTCGTCCTGCATCAACTGCCTGATCACCTCGATCCTCGCCCGGGCCACCCCGGACGAGGTGCGGATGGTGCTGGTCGACCCCAAGCGGGTCGAGCTGACCGCGTACGAGGGCATCCCGCACCTCATCACGCCGATCATCACCAACCCGAAGAAGGCCGCCGAGGCCCTCCAGTGGGTGGTCCGCGAGATGGACATGCGCTACGACGACCTCGCCGCGTTCGGCTTCCGGCACGTGGACGACTTCAACGCGGCGGTCCGGGCCGGCACCGTCACCCCGCCGCTCGGCAGCGAGCGCGAGCTGACGCCGTACCCGTACCTGCTGGTGATCGTCGACGAGCTGGCCGACCTCATGATGGTCGCCCCGCGCGACGTCGAGGACTCGGTGGTCCGGATCACCCAGCTCGCCCGCGCGGCCGGCATCCACCTGGTGCTGGCCACCCAGCGGCCCTCGGTCGACGTGGTCACCGGTCTGATCAAGGCCAACGTGCCCTCCCGGCTCGCCTTCGCCACCTCGGCGATGGCCGACTCCCGGGTCATCCTGGACCAGCCCGGCGCCGAGAAGCTGATCGGCAAGGGCGACGCGCTGTTCCTGCCGATGGGCGCCAGCAAGCCGATCCGCATGCAGGGCGCATTCGTCACCGAGGCCGAGATCGCCGCCGTGGTGAAGCACTGCAAGGACCAGCTGTCCGCCGTCTACCGGGACGACGTGATGGTCGGCGGCGGGCCGAAGAAGGAGATCGACGAGGAGATCGGCGACGACCTGGAGCTGCTGATCCAGGCGGCCGAGCTGGTCGTCTCCACCCAGTTCGGCTCCACCTCGATGCTCCAGCGCAAGCTGCGGGTGGGCTTCGCCAAGGCCGGGCGGCTGATGGACCTCATGGAGTCGCGCGGCATCGTCGGCCCGAGCGAGGGCTCCAAGGCCCGCGACGTCCTGGTGAAGCCGGACGAGCTGGACGGGGTGATCGTCTCCATCCGCGGCTGAGGCGGCCGTGGCCGTTGACGGGTGTTCACCCGCCCGGAGGGGGGTAGGCGGCCGGGCAGGGAACCGATCGGGTGCGCACCGCGTCCCATGAGCGACACCGGACGCGCGGGCGGCGGTGCGGGGGCCCCGGGGACGGCGGCCCGCCGCACTGACGGGCGGTCAGTGCACGCCCGGCCCCGGCCCGGGGCGGCCGAGCGCATTCGGGCCTGTTCCGCTTGAGAAACGATCCGCCCGCGCCCCTAGACTGTTCCCCAGCAGGTGGCCCACCGCTCGAAAGGCGTGCACCGTGACCATCGGCAAGTCCCCCGACCGCGAGAACGCCCCGACCTCCGCCCCGGCCTCGGCCCCGCCCGCCGGCGCCGCGGAACCGGCGGCCGATGCCCCGAGCATCGGCCGGGTGCTGTCCGCCGCCCGGATCGCGGCCGGACTCACGGTGGATCAGGTGAGCAGTGCCACCCGGGTCCGGGTGCCGATCGTGCACTCCATCGAGGAGGACGACTTCGGCCGGTGCGGGGGCGACTTCTACGCCCGTGGCCACATCCGCGCGATCGCCCAGCTGGTCGGCGTCGACGGCGAGGCGCTGGTGGCCCGCTACGACGCCGCGCACGGCGGCTCGCCGGCCTCCAAGCGGCCCACCGAGCTGATCGAGAGCGGCCCGATCAAGGTCCCCGGCCGGGGCCGGCCGAACTGGACGGTGGCGATGGTCGCCGCGATCGTCGCGGTGGTCGGGATCATCGGCTTCAACCTCGTGAACGGCACGACCGGGACCGGCACCACCGGCTCGGCCAGCGCCCCGCTGCCCTCCGGCTCCGGCACCGGCTCGGTCGCCCCGGCGGCCCCCGCCACCCCGGCCGTGCAGCCGCCCGCCCCGGCGCCCAGCGCCCCGGCGATCGCCGCCGCCCCGGCCGACAAGGTGACCGTGAAGCTGGTCGCCGAGAAGGACACCAGCTGGGTCTCGGCGGTGGACGGCAACGGGAAGTCGCTGTTCCAGAACAACATCGAGGAAGGCCAGGACCAGACCTTCACCGACCCGAAGCAGATCAAGCTGGTGATCGGCAACGCGGGCGCCGTGCACGTGTACGTCAACGGCAAGGACCTCGGCCCGGCGGGCAAGAACGGCCAGGTGGTGCACGTCACGTACACCCCCGGCGACCCGCAGGCGGGCTGATCGGCGGGGCCGGCCGCCCCCGGGCGGAACCGGCCGGAGGGCGCGCACGGCCTCCGGGGCGAACGGCTCCGGCGGGCGCGCGTTAATCTTGGCCCTATGCCTGAACGCCGTACTGTCGCCCTTGTCACGCTCGGATGCGCCCGCAACGAGGTGGACTCCGAGGAACTCGCCGGGCGACTGGAAGCCGACGGCTGGTTGCTCGTGGACGACGCCGCCGACGCCGACGTCGCCGTCGTCAACACCTGCGGCTTCGTCGAGGCCGCCAAGAAGGACTCCGTCGACGCCCTGCTGGAGGCCAACGACCTCAAGGACCACGGCCGCACCCAGGCCGTGGTCGCGGTCGGCTGCATGGCCGAGCGCTACGGCAAGGAGCTCGCCGACGCGCTGCCCGAGGCCGACGGCGTGCTCGGCTTCGACGACTACGCCGACATCTCCGACCGCCTGCAGACCATCCTGTCCGGCGGCCACCACGCCCCGCACATCCCGCGCGACCGCCGCAAGCTGCTGCCGCTGAGCCCCGTCGAGCGCCAGGCCGCCGCCGGCGAGGTCGCGCTGCCCGGCCACGGCGCCCCCGAGGACCTGCCGGAGGGCCTCGCGCCCGCCTCCGGGCCGCGCACCCTGCGCAAGCGCCTGGACGACAGCCCGGTCGCCTCGGTCAAGCTCGCCTCCGGCTGCGACCGGCGCTGCTCGTTCTGCGCCATCCCGGCCTTCCGCGGCTCGTTCATCTCCCGCCGCCCCTCCGACGTGCTGCAGGAGGCCCAGTGGCTGGCCGGGCAGGGCGTCCGCGAGGTCGTCCTGGTCAGCGAGAACAACACCTCGTACGGCAAGGACCTCGGCGACATCCGGCTGCTGGAGACCCTGCTCGGCGAGATCGCCGGGATCGACGGCGTCGAGCGGGTCCGGGTCTCCTACCTGCAGCCCGCCGAGATGCGCCCCGGACTGATCGACGCGATGACCGGCACCGAGGGCGTGCTGCCCTACTTCGACCTGTCGTTCCAGCACTCCGCGCCGGCCGTGCTGCGCCGGATGCGCCGCTTCGGCTCCACCGACCAGTTCCTGGAGCTGCTGAAGACCATCCGCGACAAGGCCCCGCAGGCCGGCGCCCGGTCCAACTTCATCGTCGGCTTCCCCGGCGAGACCGAGGAGGACTTCGCCGAACTGGAGCGGTTCGTCACCCACGCCGGGCTGGACGCGATCGGCGTCTTCGGCTACTCCGACGAGGAGGGCACCGAGGCCGCCACCTACGGCGACAAGCTGCCCGAGGACGTGGTCGCCGACCGGCTGGCCCGGCTCAGCAGGCTCGCCGAGGAGATGACCGCCCAGCGGGCCGAGCAGCGGATCGGCACCGAGGTCGAGGTGCTGGTCGAGTCGGTCGACGGCGACGTCGTCGAGGGCCGGGCCGCCCACCAGGCGCCCGAGACGGACGGCCTCACCACGCTCACCGGCGTCGAGGACGCCGAGGTCGGGCGGTTCTACCGGGCCAAGGTCGTCGCCAGCGAGGGCGTCGACCTCGTCGCCGAGGCGCTGGAGCAGGTGCGGGTCCGCCGGGCACCGGGAGCCGGCGAATGACCCAGGGGCCCGGCGCCCCGACCGCGGCCCACCCGGGCAGACCGGCGGCCGCGGTGCCCCCGGCGCCGGGGATCTGGAACATCGCCAACGTGCTGACCATGGTCCGGCTGCTGCTGGTCCCGGTCTTCGTCGGCCTGCTCTTCGCCGAGGGCGGCCACGACCCCAAGTGGCGCTCGGTGGCCTGGGCCTCCTTCGCGATCGCGATGATCACCGACCTGTTCGACGGCGAGCTGGCCCGGCGCAAGGGCCTGGTCACCGACTTCGGCAAGATCGCCGACCCGATCGCCGACAAGGCGATCATGGGCGCGGCGCTGATCGGCCTCTCGGTGCTGGGCGACCTGCCGTGGTGGATCACCGTGGTGATCCTGGCCCGCGAGCTCGGCATCACGCTGATGCGGTTCTGGGTGATCCGCTTCGGCGTGATCCCGGCGAGCCGGGGCGGCAAGCTCAAGACGCTCACCCAGGGCATCGCCGTCGGCATGTACGTCCTGGAGCTGACCGGCTGGCTGGCCACCGCCCGGGCCGTGCTGATGGGCGTCGCGGTGGT
This sequence comes from Kitasatospora sp. NPDC015120, assembly GCF_043080305.1. Lineage (NCBI taxonomy): Bacteria > Bacillati > Actinomycetota > Actinomycetes > Kitasatosporales > Streptomycetaceae > Kitasatospora > Kitasatospora sp. NPDC015120. The sequence goes on from NZ_JBIBVJ010000015.1 coordinate 16,756, forward strand.
GCTGACCATCGGCACCGCGCTGGACTACGTGGGCCAGGCGCTGCGCCTGCGCCGGGAGGGGCTGGCCGCGCAACGCCCGCAGGGGTGAAACCGCGCGGATGCCGGCCCCGGGCGGTCCCCGGGCCGCGCACAATGGCGGGGACCCCGGGGCGGGCCCGGGGAGCGCGAGGGAGGGACACCGGATGGGTGCTGGATCCGAGGCCGGCCCGGAGCAGGGGCGGGGCGACTACGGGCTGGCGGAGCGGGCGCACGCCGCGCTGCGGGCCCGGGGCGGCACGGTGGCGGTCGCCGAGTCGCTGACCGGCGGGCTGCTGGCGGCCGCGCTGGTGGACGTCCCGGGGGCGTCCGCGACCTTCCGGGGGTCGGTGACCGCCTACGCGACCGAGCTGAAGGCCTCGGTGCTCGGCGTGGACGAGGGGCTGCTGGACGTCCACGGCCCGGTGCACCCGGTGGTGGCGCGGCAGATGGCCGAGGGCGTGCGCCAGTTGCTCGGGGCGACCTACGGGGTCGCGACGACCGGGGTGGCCGGCCCGGAACCGCAGGACGGGCAGCCGGTCGGCACGGTACACCTCGCCGTGGCCGGTCCGGGGGGAACTCTGGTCAGTTCGCCACGGTTGTCGGGAGGGCGTGCCACAATCCGTCACAGGGCGGTGACCGCCGCTCTGGAGCTGCTCGTCGGGCGGCTCCCGTCCGGTACGCCCGTGCCGCACTGAGCCGTCGTCCGCCCCCTCGCCGTCCGCCCCGCCAGCCACCCGTCACCCCGCTCCCCGGCGTCCGCCGGGGGCCGCCCGCCGAGATCTCCACCGAACCGAGATCTGCCGAACTGGCGTGCGGGCATCGCAGACCTGGAGGATCGTGTTACATCGGAGGGCCTGGTTGGGCAGAAACCAGGTGGCGAACGAGTGGCGTGGCGGTGGCCGAGTGCCGCCCGGAGGGTACGACGAGGTGCCCGCGGACCCGGGTGCGACACCGAAATTGGGGAGGGGACAGCCTTGCAGCCCAGAGTGAACACGACCATGGTCCCCGCACGCGAAGCGGGCAAGGCGGTACGGTGGGGGCGTGACATCTCGATCCGCAGTCCGAGGAGGGAGGCACCGATGATCCTGCTCCGTCGCCTACTGGGCGATGTACTGCGTCGGCAGCGCCAGCGCCAGGGCCGCACACTCCGCGAGGTGTCGGCGGCCGCCAGGGTTTCGCTCGGATACCTCTCCGAGGTCGAGCGGGGACAGAAGGAGGCCTCCTCGGAGCTGCTCTCCGCCATCTGCGACGCACTCGACGTCCGGATGTCCGAGGTCATGCGCGAGGTCAGCGACGAACTGTCGCTCGCCGAACTTGCGGCGATGGCCACCCTCTCCGAAGGTGAACTGCTGAGGCCGGTGCTCGAACCGGTTCCGCTGCCGGCCCCCGGCACCGACCGGGCGAACATGTCGCCCAAGGCCGCCGCGATGGACGTGGTCGCCGCCTGACCTGGCCTCGGTACGGGCCCTGCGGCCCGGTTGAGCGAAGGAGGCGGTCGTGCGCAGTGCGGCGGCGACGTGTGCCGGGGCCCGAATACGGTCCCGGCGGGTGCGGCTGGGCCCGGGGGTCCTGGTGGTCCTGGCGTGCGGGCTCGGCTGGTGGCTGACGGCCGGCCCCGGGAGGCTGCCCGGCGGAGCCGTGCTGGGTCTGCTCGCGGCCGGCGGCTGGGGGCTCGGGCTGATCCCGGTCCACGCCGACCGGCGGTCCACCGGACCGGTGCGACGCCGCACGGGTGAGCCGGCACGGGCGGAGCCGCGGTGGGAGGCGGAGCCTCCGGCCGGGTGAATCGACGCGGACGAGGGCCGTGGGACCGATCGGTCCCACGGCCCTCGTCGTCCTTCCACCGGCTCAGGGGCGCAGCCGCAGACCCCGCGGGGTGGCGTGGAAACCGGCCTGCTCCAGCGCGGTGCCGAGCGCCGACCCGAGGGCCGGCTCGCCGTTGGCCCGCTCGACGGTGACGCTGCCCAGCGCCCCCGCCCGGGCCGCCCCGGCCAGCGCCTCGGCCGCGGCGGCGAGGGTGGCCCCGTCCTGCGCCCAGGCCAGCAGCGATTTGCCGCCGCGCTCGACGTACAGGCACAGCTCGCCGTCGACCAGCACCACCAGGGCGCCGGCCTTCCGGCCGGGCCGGTGCGCCTTGCCCGCCGCCTCGGCGGACCCGGCGGGCGGCTCGGGCCAGGGCAGGGCGGCGCCGTAGGCGTTGGCCGGGTCGGCGGCGGCCAGCACCAGGGCCTGCGGCGGCTCGGCGGACGGCGCGGCCGGCCACTCGGCGCCCCGGGCCCGCTCCAGCCGGCCGCTGACCGAGCGCAGCCGGTCGGCCGCGCCCTCCATGGCGAACTGGGCGCCGCCCAGCCCCTCGACGAAGTAGCCCCGGCGGGTGCGGCCGCGTTCCTCCATGGCGGCGAGCACCCGGTAGACCCCGGCGAAGCCGCCCGGGATCCGCTCGGCGGCGACCGTGCCCCGGGTGAGCAGCCCGTGCCGGTCCAGCAGGTTCTGCGCCTGGGCGGTGGCCCGCACGGTCGGGTCGGCGGCGAACGGGGGCAGCAGCGACCAGCGGCCGCCGACCGTCGGCGGGCCGCCGCGCAGCGCGCCGCCCGGCCGGCCGAAGGGGCGCCCGGCGCCGCCGAAGCGGCCGCGCGGGGTGGCCCGGGGTGCCCGGTGGGCGGTGGCGCCGGCGGTCCGGCCGGAGCCGAGCAGGGCGCGCAGCGGGGCCAGCGTGTCGTTGCTGACGTATCCGGCCCAGACGAGGTCCCACAGGGCCTCGACGACCTCCGCCTCGGGCGTCTGCGGCAGCTGGGTTACCAGCTGGCGGAAGAACAGCCCGTAGCCGCCGCTCAGCGCCTCCAGCAGTGCGGTGTGCACCGGGGTGACGGTGGGCGGCACCGGTTCGGGCCGCAGCAGGTGGGCGTTCTCGGCCAGGTGCAGGCTGATCCAGCCGTCCTTGCCGGGCAGTGCCCCGGCGCCGGCCCAGCCGACCTCGCCGGCCGCCATCAGTTCGTCCAGCAGGCCGGGGGAGTAGTCGGCGAGCCGGGCCGGGAGGACCAGCTTCTCCAGGGCGGAGGCGGGCAGGGCGGTGCCCTGGAGCTGTTCGACGACCCGCAGCAGGCCGTCCGGGCCGCGCAGCCGGTGGCCGGCCAGGTGCTGCCACTGGGGGAGGAAGGCGGCCAGGGCGCGCGGCGGGACGGGTTCGACCTCCTGGCGCAGGGCGGCCAGCGAGCGGCGGCGCAGGCGGCGCAGGACGTCCGCGTCGCACCACTCGACGGTGGCGGTGTGGCCCTCTACCGGCCGGAACTCCCCCTGGACCAGGCGGCCGGTGGCGGTGAGGCGGTGCAGGGTGCCGGTGACCACGGCGGAGCCCAGGCCGAAGCGGGCGGCGGCCTCGGCGGCGGTGAACGGGCCGTGGGTGCGGGCGTGCCGGGCCAGCAGGTCGCCGAGCGGATCCTTGACCGGTTCGGTGAAGGCCTCCGGCACGCCGACCGGCAGGGGGGTGCCGAGGGCGTCGCGCAGCCGGCCGGCGTCCTCGACGGCGGCCCAGCGCTGCTCGCCGGCGATCCGGACCTGGATCACCCGGCGGGCGGCCTCCAGTTCCAGGGCCCAGAGGGGTTCGGCGCCGCGGGCGGTCAGCTCGGCCTCGCTGAGCGGGCCGAGCAGGCGCAGCGCGTCGGCGACGCCCTCGGCGTCCTTGATTCGGCGTTCGGGGGTGAGTCGCTGGAGCTCGGCCTCCAGCTCGGCGAGGACCTGCGGGTCGAGCAGTTCGCGCAGTTCGGCCTGGCCGAGGAGTTCGGACAGCAGCCGGGAGTCGAGCGAGAGCGCGGCGGCGCGGCGTTCGGCGAGCGGGGAGTCGCCCTCGTAGAGGAACTGGGCGACGTAGCCGAAGAGCAGGGAGCGGGCGAACGGGGAGGGCTCGGGGGTGGTGACCTCGACCAGCCGCACGGCGCGGGATTCGAGGTCCCCCATCAGCTCGACCAGCCCGGGGACGTCGAAGACGTCCTGGAGGCATTCGCGGACGGCCTCCAGCACGATCGGGAAGGAGCCGTACTCGGCGGCGACCTCCAGCAGTTGGGCGGCGCGCCGGCGCTGCTGCCAGAGCGGGGTGCGCTTGCCGGGGTTGCGGCGGGGGAGCAGCAGGGCGCGCCCGGCGCACTCGCGGAAGCGGGAGGCGAACAGCGCGGAGCCGCCGACCTGGTCGGTGACCAGCTGTTCGATCTCCTGCGGGTCGAACAGGGCGGCGTCGGCGCCGACCGGGGCGTCGTCGGTGACCGGCTTGGCGGCGGGGCCGGCGAAGTCGAAGTCGGGGGCCAGCAGGTCGGCGTCCGGGAGCCGGAGCACGATGCCGTCGTCGGCGTGCATCACCTGCGGGTCGAGGCCGTGCTTCTCGCGCAGCCGGGCGGCGAGGGCGAGCGCCCAGGGGGCGTGCACCTGGGCGCCGAAGGGGGAGTGCACGACGATCCGCCAGTCGCCGAGCTCGTCGCGGAAGCGTTCGACCACGATGGTGCGGTCGTCGGGGAGGTGGCCGCAGGCGGCGCGCTGCTCGGCGAGGTAGTCGAGCAGATTGCCGGCGGCCCAGTCGTCCAGGCCGGCCCGCTTCAGCCGGGCGGTGGCGGTCTGCGGGTCGAGGGCGCCGAGTTCGCGGGTGAAGGCGCCGAGGGCGCGGCCGAGTTCGAGCGGGCGGCCGAGGCTGTCGCCCTTCCAGAACGGCAGCCGGCCGGGGACGCCGGGGGCGGGGGTGACCAGCACCTTGTCGTGGGTGATGTCCTCGATCCGCCAGGAGGTGGTGCCGAGGGTGAAGACGTCGCCGACCCGGGACTCGTAGACCATCTCCTCGTCCAGCTCTCCCACCCGGCCGCCGCCCTTCTTGGGGTCGGTGCCGGCGATGAAGACGCCGAACAGGCCGCGGTCGGGGATGGTGCCGCCGGAGGTGACGGCGAGCCGCTGGGCGCCGGGACGGCCGCTGACGGTGCCGGCCACCCGGTCCCAGACCAGCCGGGGGCGCAGCTCGGCGAAGGCGTCGGACGGGTAGCGGCCGGCCAGCATGTCGAGCACCGCGTCGAACGCGGACTGCGGGAGGGTGGCGAACGGCGCGGCCCGGCGGACCGTGGTGAGCAGCTCGTCGACCTGCCAGGTGTCCATCGCGGTCATCGCGACCAGCTGTTGGGCGAGCACGTCGAGCGGATTGCGCGGGATGCGCAGCGCCTCGATCCGCCCGGCCCGCATCCGCTCGGTGACCACGGCGGACTGCACCAGGTCGCCCCGGTACTTGGGGAACACGACGCCGGTGGAGACCGCGCCGACCTGGTGGCCGGCCCGGCCGACCCGCTGGAGGCCGGAGGCGACCGAGGGCGGGGACTCCACCTGGACCACCAGGTCGACGGCGCCCATGTCGATGCCCAGCTCCAGGCTGGAGGTGGCGACCACGGCGGGCAGCCGGCCGGCCTTGAGCTCCTCCTCGACCAGGGCGCGCTGCTCCTTGGAGACCGAGCCGTGGTGGGCGCGGGCGATCACCGCCGGGGCGCCCCTGGCGGCGCCGGAGCCGCCCATCAGCAGGGCGGGGGCGTGCGCCTCGGACAGCGCGGCGCCGGTGGCGCGTTCGTGGGCGATCTCGTTGAGCCGGTTGCAGAGCCGCTCGGCGAGGCGCCGGGAGTTGGCGAAGACGATGGTCGAGCGGTGGGCCTGGACGAGGTCGACGATCCGCTCCTCGACGTGCGGCCAGATGGACGACTGGCGCTGCGGGTCGCCGTCGGCGGCGCCGGCCGCGGCGGGGGCGGCGGGCAGGTCGTCGAGGTCCGGGACGGGCACGACCACCGAGAGGTCGAACTCCTTGGCGGCGGGCGGCTGGACCACCTCGGCGCCGCGCCTGGGGCTGAGGAAGCGGGCCACCTCCTCGACCGGGCGGACGGTGGCGGACAGGCCGATCCGGCGGGCCGGGCGGTCGAGCAGTTCGTCCAGCCGTTCCAGGGAGAGCGCGAGGTGGGCGCCGCGCTTGGTGCCGGCGACGGCGTGCACCTCGTCCAGGATCACCGTGTCGATGCCGCGCAGGGCGTCCCGGGAGGCGGAGGTGAGCAGCAGGAAGAGCGACTCGGGGGTGGTGATGAGGATGTCCGGCGGATGGGTGGCGAAGCGGCGGCGGTCGGCGGCGGGCGTGTCGCCGGAGCGGATGCCGACCTGGACGTCGGGTTCGGGCAGGCCGAGCCGGACGGCGGCCTGGCGCAGGCCGGTCAGCGGGGCGCGGAGGTTGCGCTCGACGTCCACCGCGAGGGCCTTGAGCGGGGAGATGTAGAGGACCCGGCAGCGGCGCCCGGGCTCGGCGGGGGGCGGGGTGCTGCTGAGCCGGTCCAGGGCGGACAGGAAGGCGGCGAGGGTCTTGCCGGAGCCGGTGGGGGCGACCACCAGGACGTCGTTGTCCCGGGCGATGGCGCGCCAGGCCTCGGCCTGGGCGGTGGTGGGCGCGGAGAAGGCGCCGCTGAACCAGGCCCGGGTGGCGGGGGCGAAGCCGTCCATCGGGTCGGCCGGGGAGGGGGTCGGGTGCGCGGTCGCCATGCCCCCATGGTGCCGGGTGGCACCGACAAGGGGGCTGGTCCGGCGGGGCGGTGGTGGTCCGGGAAGGGCGCCGTCCGCGGCGGCGGTGGTCCGGGGCGTTGGCCGTTCGGGGCAACCGGGAAGGCAGAACGGACAAGCGGATCATATGGTGATGATTCAGTCATTGTGATGCCCCTGTGAAGACCAGCCCTCCCGCGGCCGGCCGCCCCGGCGCGGCCGCCGGGCCCGACGAGCGGAGACCGTGCCATGGCGCAGGCGGACCCGTCCGGCCGCGGTCCCGCCCCGGTCCTCGTCCGGGTGGCCGGTCCGGCCGGGGGCGCCCGGCGCCGCGGCCGGGGGCCGCTGCGCGTCCTGCTCGCGATGCTGCTCACCGCACTGGTCGCCGGCGGCGCCGTGCCGTACGTCGCCGGGCCGGGGCGGGCCTACCTCAGCTACCTGGTCCTCGCCGAGCGGGCGGATCCCGGCGGGGCCGGCCGCGCGGCGCAGGAGGCCCGCGCGGCCGGCGGGCAGGTCGTCCAGGAGTACCCGCAGATCGGCGCGGTGCTCGCGTACGCCGCCGGGGGATTCGCGGAGCGGGTGCGCGGGCGGCCCGGGGTGGCGGCGGTCGGCGCCACCCGCACCTCTCCGGTGCCGGGACCGCCGCGGTCGGTGGACGGCGCCGGCGACTTCCGGACCGGGACGGACGGCGGGGACCGCGCGGGCGGCCCCGGCGGCGCGGACGGCGACACCACCGTCACGGTCCCCGACCCGGGCGAGCAGGACGCCTGGAACCTCGCGCTGCTCGGTGCCGCCGGCACCGCCCCCGGCCCGCCGCGCGCGCCGGACGCGCCCGGCGCCGCGGCCCTGCGCAAGGTGCTGGTGGCCGTCCTCGACTCCGGCGTCGACGACACCCACCCCGACCTGCGCGCCGCCGTCGACCCGAAGAGCTCCGCCTCCTGCGCCGACGGCCGGCCCGACGCCCGCACCGGCTCCTGGCGCCCCGACAGCGGGGTCGGCGAGAGCGGCCACGGCACGCACGTCGCCGGGATCGTCGGCGCCGCCCGGGACGGCCACGGCGTCAGCGGGGTCGCCCCCGGGGTGCGGATCGCCGCCGTCCGGCTGCTCGGCCCGCTCGGCCAGTACTACGCCGAGAACATCGTCTGCGGTCTGCTCTGGGCCGCCGACCACGGCGCCCGGGCGGTCAACAACAGCTATTTCGCCGACCCCTGGAAGTACAACTGCCCCGACGACCCCGACCAGGCCGCGCTGACCGCCGCCGTCGGCCGGGCCGTCGACTACGCCCGCCGGCGGGGCGCGGTGGTGGTCGCCTCGGCCGGCAACGACGCGCAGGACCTCGGCGCCGTCCGCACCGACGAGCGCAGCCCCAACGACCGCACCACCGGAGCACCGCAGTCCCGCTCCCTGGGCCCCGAGTGCGTCCGGCTGCCCGGGGAACTGCCCGGCGTGGTCACGGTGACCGCCGTCGACCGCGACGGCCGCCCGTCCGCCTACACCAACCACGGGCGCGGCCGGGTCTCGCTGGCCGCCCCCGGCGGGGACCCGGACGGCGGCACGCAGAGGGCGGTGGTCTCCGACTGGCCCGGTGACCGGTACGCCGCGCTGGCCGGCACCTCGATGGCCGCCGCGCACGTCACCGGCGCGGTCGCGGTCGCCGCCGCGCTGCACCCGGACTGGGACTCCGACCGGCTCGCCGCACTGCTGGCCGCCGCCGCGGACGCCGCCTGCCCGCCCGGCCCGCACGCCTGCGCCGACCACGAGTACGCCGGCGCCGGGGCGCTGGTCCTGCCGCGCTGAGCGGGGCCGGGAAAACCGGGTGACGCGCCGGGGCGGACGGGTGAGGATCGGGGGATGGACGTCTTCCTCACCACCGAGCGGCTGGTGCTGCGCCGCTTCACCGCCGACGACGTGGACGCCCTCGTCGAGCTGGACGCCGACCCGGAGGTCACCCGCTACCTCACCGGCGGGCGCCCCACTCCGCGCGAGGTGGTGGAGTCCGCCCTGCTGCCGCTCTACCTCGACCACTACCGGCGCTACGGCGACCTCGGCTGGTGGGCCGCCGAGGAGCGGGCCGGCGGGGCCTTCCTCGGCTGGTTCGAGTTCCGGCCGCCGGCCGGCGACCGCACCGAGGCCGAGCTGGGCTACCGGCTGCGCCGCCCGGCCTGGGGGCGGGGCTACGCGACCGAGGGCTCCCGGGCGCTGATCCGGCGGGGCTTCACCGGGCTCGGCGTCGAGCGGGTGGTGGCGTACACCATGGCGGTCAACCGCGGCTCGCGGCGGGTGATGGAGAAGTCCGGGCTCTCGTACGTGCGGACCTTCCACGAGGAGTACCCGGATCCGGTCCCGGGCAGCGAGCACGGCGAGGTCGAGTACGCGGTGACGGCGGGCGACTGGCACCCGTAGCGGGCGGGGCGGCCGTGCCGGGCGGTCCGGGATACTGGGGGCATGAGGCTGACGGAGTTCTGGCGGCGGATGTACGCGCACTTCGGCGAGGCGTACGCGGAGTCCTTCGCGAGCGACCACGTGATGAGCGAGCTCGGCGGACGGACGGTCCGCCAGGCGCTGGAGGCGGGCTGGGAGGCCAAGGACGTCTGGCGGGTGGTCTGCGACACCCAGGGCGTCTCCTCCGTGCTCCGCTGACCGGGTCCGGCCCCGGCGGCCGCACGGCGACCCCGCCCGATACTCGAACGCGCGTCGGACATGGGTCAGACTGTGCGGGTGGCAAGCAGTGCAGAACAGCAGAATCCGGACAGGTCGGCGCAGGTCGCCGACGAGGCCGCGGGCCCTACGTCCGCCTCCCCGCCGCCCGGGCCGGCGCCGGCCCGCACCGCGGGGGACGGCCTCTGGGGTTCCGGGATGCCGCGCTGGCTGCCCCGGGCGATGGTGCTGGCGCTGGTCATGGTCGGGCTGTTCCAGCTCGCCGACTGGGCCTTCCACGAGCTGATCGACCTCTTCGTGATGCTGCTGGTCTCCTTCTTCCTGTCGCTGGCGCTGGAGCCGGCGGTGGACCGGATGGCCGCCCGCGGGGTGCGCCGCGGGGTCGGCACCTTCCTGGTCTTCGTCGCGGTGGCGATCGCCGTCGGCGGCTTCCTGACCGCGCTCGGCACCCTGCTGGTCGACCAGGTGGCGAAGATCGCGAGCGACCTCCCGCACCTGCTCGACAACCTGATCGCCTGGATCAACAGCACCTTCCACCAGGAACTCTCGCTGGACGAGCTGCAGCAGAAGCTGCTCAAGGACTCCGGGGCGATCGAGACCTACGCCCAGCAGGCCGCGGACAACGTCTGGGGCGTCTCCTCGACCCTGATCGGCGGGCTGTTCCAGGCGTTCACCGTCGGCCTCTTCACCTTCTACTTCACCGCCGACGGTCCCCGGGTGCGGCGGACCGTCTGCTCGATGCTGCCGCCCGCCAAGCAGGCCGAGGTGCTGCGGGCCTGGGAGATCGCGCTGGCCAAGACCGGCGGCTACCTCTACTCCCGGGCCCTGCTCGCGGTCGCCTCGGCGTTCGCGCACTGGGTGATGTTCGCCCTGCTGGACCTTCCCTACGCGGCCGCGCAGGCGGTCTGGGTCGGCGTCATGTCGCAGTTCGTGCCGACCATCGGCACCTATCTGGCGGGGGCGCTGCCGGTGCTGGTGGCGCTCACCACCGACGAGCCGGTGGACGCGCTCTGGGTGCTGGTGTTCGTGACCGTCTACCAGCAGATCGAGAACTACCTGCTGCATCCGCGGATCACCGCGAAGACGGTGGACGTGCACCCGGCGGTGGCGTTCGGCGCGGTGATCGCCGGCGCGGCGCTGCTCGGCGGGGTCGGCGCGCTGATCGCCATCCCGGCGGCGGCCACCCTCCAGGGCTTCGTCGGCACGTACGTCCGGCGCTACGAGGTGACCGACCCGCGGGTCGACCGCGGCGAGCAGCGCCGCCGGCGGCGGGAGCTGCGCCGGGAGGCGGCGCGCCGGCTGCGGCGGATGGTCGGCGGGGACTCGGAGCAGCAGCAGTAGCCGGGGCGGCGTCCGGAGGCGGCGGTCCGGTCCGGGGCCGATCATGGTTCGAACGGGCCGGGCTTGATTCGAACACTTGTTCTTTGTACTCTCCGGCGCAGAGTTCTCCCCAGGCAGAGCCGGGTCGGAGCCGATTGTCGGTGGGACGCGCTAGCGTCGAGGACGATGAAGCGCACAGCACAGAACCCGAGGGTGGAAGCCATGGCAGGTACGGACCGCGAGAAGGCCCTTGAGACGGCGCTCGCCCAGATCGAGCGGCAGTTCGGCAAGGGCTCGGTGATGCGCCTCGGCGAGAAGGCCAACGAGCCGGTCGAGGTGATCTCCACCGGGTCCACCGCCCTGGACGTCGCCCTCGGGGTCGGCGGCATCCCGCGCGGCCGGGTGATCGAGATCTACGGCCCCGAGTCCTCCGGCAAGACGACGCTGACCCTGCACCTGGCGGCCAACGCCCAGAAGGCCGGCGGCACGGTCGCCTTCGTGGACGCGGAGCACGCCCTCGACCCGGAGTACGCCAAGAAGCTCGGCGTGGACACCGACGCCCTGCTGGTCAGCCAGCCGGACACCGGTGAGCAGGCCCTGGAGATCACCGACATGCTGATCCGCTCCGGCGCGATCGACCTGGTGATCATCGACTCCGTCGCGGCGCTGGTCCCGCGCGCGGAGATCGAGGGCGAGATGGGCGACTCGCACGTCGGTCTGCAGGCCCGGCTGATGAGCCAGGCACTGCGGAAGATCGCCGGTGCGCTGAACCAGTCGAACACCACCGCGATCTTCATCAACCAGCTGCGCGAGAAGATCGGCGTGATGTTCGGCTCGCCCGAGACCACGACCGGTGGCCGGGCGCTGAAGTTCTACGCCTCGGTCCGCCTGGACATCCGCCGGATCGAGACCCTGAAGGACGGCACCGAGGCGGTCGGCAACCGCACCCGCGTCAAGGTCGTGAAGAACAAGGTCGCCGCGCCGTTCAAGCAGGCCGAGTTCGACATCCTCTACGGCGTGGGCATCAGCCGCGAGGGCGGCCTGATCGACATGGGCGTCGAACACGGCTTCATCCGCAAGTCGGGCGCCTGGTACACCTACGAGGGCGACCAGCTCGGCCAGGGCAAGGAGAACGCCCGCAACTTCCTGCGGGACAACCCGCAGCTCGCCGACGAGATCGAGCGGAAGATCAAGGGCAAGCTCGGCATCGGCCCGAAGGTGGAGGAGCCGGCCGAGCCGGCGGGTGCCGCCGAGGGCGCGGCCGCCAAGCCGATCACCGCGACCGCCGCCAAGACGGCCGCGGCGAAGAAGACCGCGGCGGCCGCCAAGGCCTGAGCCGTTGACGCAGCACAGTGGGCCGGCCGGCCCCGAGGACGACGAGCACGGGCCGCCGGACTGGTTCGCGGCCGTGGCGGAACCGGCACCGCAGGCCGCACCGGGACCCGGGTCCGCACCGGAGCGGGGGCCGGGCCCAGGACGGGCGCGCGGATCCGCGCGGGCGGCCGCGCCGGAGCGCGCCCGGTCCGCGCGACGGCCCGCGGCACGCCCGGCGGACGTCGGGGAGCTCGGGCTGGTCTCCGCCTCCGAGCTGCCCCCGGGCCGGCGCCGGCGCCGCTCGGCGCTGGCGGCGGAGCAGCCCCCCGGCCGGCCGGCCGGTGAGGGCGGCGGGGACGACGGGACGGGAGCGGCCGGTCACGGGGGTGCGGCCGCCTCCGCCCCGGCGTTCCCGCCGGAGCGGACGGGGCGCCGTGCCGGGCGCACCCGGCGCGGCGCGGACCGGGAGGGCGCCGGCCGCGACGGCACGGCCGCCGCGGCCCGTGCGGACGGTACGGACGACGCGGACGGCGGCGGCCTCCCGGAGCGGGCCGCCGGGGCCTCCCGGCGCGGCCGGGCCGAGGAACCGGCCGACCCGGAGACCCTGGCCCGGGACATCTGCCTGCGCCTGCTCACCGGCGCGGCGAAGTCCCGCAAGCAGCTCGCCGACGCCCTGCGCAGGCGGGAGATCCCGGACGAGGTCGCCGAGGAGGTGCTGACCCGGCTGGAGGAGGTCGGGCTGGTCGACGACGCGGCCTTCGCCTCGGCCTGGGTGGAGTCCCGGCACAGCGTCCGGGGCCTGTCCCGGCGCGCGCTGGCGCAGGAGCTGCGGACCAAGGGGATCGCCGGGGAGCTCGCCGAGCGGGCCCTCGCCCAGCTCGACCCGGACGACGAGACCGAGGCCGCCCGCGCGCTGGTCGAGCGCCGGCTGCGGACCACCCGGGGCCTGGAGCGCCAGACCCGCACCCGCCGGCTGGTCGGCGTGCTGGCCCGTCGCGGCTACTCCGAAGGGCTGGCCTTCCGGGTGGTCCGGGAGGCGCTGGACGAGGAGGAGGCGGGGGCTTCGGGCCAGGACGCGGCGTACGGGGACACGGCGTACGAGGACTGACGCCCGGGTCACCGGGGGTTACCCGAGGGTTGGTCAACTGCCTGGCCAGTCTTGACCGTTTCGTAACCCGCGCTTAGCCTCGCACTCAGTGCGGGAGCACCTCGATCACCCCTCGGCCACCCCCGGCCGCGCTCCCGGTCATGCCTGCGACCGGGCGGTTCGGGGCCTGGCGCGCGACGGTCCCGGGCGGCGTGCCGCGGCGGGACGGGGAGTGGGCAGCATGAGGATCGCGGTGAGCGCCGGACCGGCCGCCTCCCTGCTGGCGGCGGCCGTGCTGGTGGCCCTGGTGACGGCCTGGCTGCTGGCCCGGCGGTTCCGCGGCGCGCAGCGCCGGGCCGCCGCCGAGGCCGAGCGGGCCCGGCGGGAGAGCGAGCGGCAGGCGGACCGGCTGCGCGCCGAACTCGACCGGCGCGAGGAGTGGTTGGCGGGCGAGCTCGACCGGCTGCGCGTCCGTGAGGGCGAACTGGCCGAGCGGTCGGCCGAGGTGGCGCGCGCCCGGGCCGAGGCGGAGGACCTGGTCCGCCGCCGGGCGGCCGAGCTGGAGCGGGCCGCCGGACTCACCGCGGACCAGGCCCGAGCCCAACTCCTGCGCGCGGCCGAGGCGCAGGCCCGCCGCGCGGCGGCGGTCACCGTCCGGGAGATCGAGCGCGCCGCCCGGGAGGAGGGCGAGCAGCGGGCCCGGGGCATCGTGGCCGGGGCGATCCAGCGGCTGGCGGCCGAACAGACCGCGGAGACCGCGGTGTCGGTGTTCCGGCTGCCCACCGAGGAGATGAAGGGCCGGGTGATCGGGCGCGAGGGCCGCAACATCAAGACCTTCGAGGCCGTCACCGGCGTCAATCTGATCATCGACGACACCCCGGCGGTGGTGCAGCTCTCCTGCTTCGACCCGGTCCGCCGGGAGACCGCGCGGCTCACCCTGGAGCAGCTGGTCGAGGACGGCCGGATCCACCCGCTGCGGATCGAGCACGTCCACGCGCGCAGCCGCGCCGAGGTCGAGCGCCGCTGTGTGCGGGCCGGTGAGGACGCGCTGCTCGCCACCCGGATCGGCGGCATGCACCCGGACCTGGTGCGCACCCTGGGCACCCTGCGCTACCGGGCCTCGTACGGGCAGAACGTGCTCGGCCACCTGGTGGAGTCGGCGCACCTGGCCGGGATGATGGCCGCCGAACTCGGCGTGGACCCGGAGCCGGTGCGGCGCGCCGCGCTGCTGCACGACATCGGCAAGGCGCTGAGCCACGAGGTCGAGGGCAGCCACGCCGCGGTCGGCGCGGACTTCGCCCGGCGGCACGACGAACCGGCGGACGTGGTGCACGCGATCGCCGCGCACCACGGCGAGGTGGAGCCGCAGACCGTGGAGGCGGTGCTGGTGCAGGCCGCCGACGCCTGTTCGGGCGGGCGGCCGGGCGCCCGCAAGGAGTCGTTGGAGACGTACGTGCGCCGGCTGGCCCGGCTGGAGGAGATCGCCCGGGCGCACGACGGCGTGGCGGACGTCTACGCGATGCAGGCCGGCCGCGAGGTGCGGGTGATGGTCCGCCCGGAGGTGGTGGACGACCTCGGGGCGCAGGTGATCGCCCGCGAGGTCGCCAAGCAGGTCGCCCAGGAGCTGACCTACCCGGGCCAGATCCGGGTCACGGTGGTCCGGGAGAGCCGGGTCACCGAGGTGGCCCGGTAGGGCGCGTTCGGCGGAGCCGCCCCACCGGGCGTCGGAGGCGCCCGCCCTACGGCGCCTCGGCGCCCTGGGCCCCGGCCGGCTGGGCGGCCGGCGGCTCCGGCTCGGGCCCGCCGGTCAGCGAGGCCGGACCGCCGCGGGCCCGGTCGGCCAGTGTCTGGAGGTCCTCGGCGTCCACGCCCCGGGTGACCCCGACCAGGTGGCCGTCGGGCCGGATCAGCAGCACGGTGTGCGGGCCGGCGCCCGGGTAGGCCTCGGTGACCAGGACCTCGGCCGGCACCGGCAGCGCGGCGGCGACCTCGGCCAGCCGGGGCATCAGCCCGGCGCCCAGCCAGCGTTCCGCGGACCACACGGCGGTGCCGGGGGCGACCAGCAGCAGCAGGAAGCCGGAGCCGAGCCGGGCGTGCAGCTGGTCCGGGGTGCCGTCGGTGGCCAGCACCGGCAGGTCCGGGACGAGCACGCCGGGCTCGGTGGCGGGCAGCAGTTCGCTGAGCGAGGTGGCGCTGCGCGCACCGCGCTGGACCGGGACCCGCCCGGGCACGCCGGAGGGGGTGGCCGGGTAGGCGGGGGCGCCGCCGAAGCGTCCGGAGCCGAGGTGGCCGTCGGCGAGCAGCGGCGCGTGCTTGCGGAACGATCCGGTGAACAGCGAGCGCCGGGTCTGCGCCCAGCCGCGCAGCGGGCGCAGCAGCGGCATGGACTGGTCGACGGCGCGCAGCCGGGCGCCGACCGCGCCGCGCCGCTCGGCCTCGTAGCCGTCGAGCAGTGAGCCGCCGGGCTGCGGGCCGCCGGAGTGGAGGTGCCAGGCGAGGGCGAGCCGCCAGGCCAGGTTGTCGGCGTCGCGCAGGCCGTCGGCGAGGTTCTGCATGCCGAGCGCGCCGTGCAGGTGGGCGGCGTCGCCGGCCAGGAAGCAGCGGCCGACCCGGAAGCGGGCGGCCAGCCGCTGCTGGGCGGTGTGGTCGGCGGCGGCGAGCAGGTCGAACGTCGGGAGCTCGCCGCACCAGCCGGTGAGGGTGGCGGTGACCCGGGTGAGCAGGGTGTCGCCGGTGACGATGCCGGGCCAGGTGGCGTGCGGGTCGACCGGTTCGGTGACCGCGGGCCGGCCCGGGGGCAGCCGCCAGTCGAGCCGCCAGACGCCGTGCGGCAGCGGGCGGGCGGTGGCCTCGCGGTCGCCGCGCCACGGCGGCTCGCGGTGCAGCCGGGGCTCGGTGAACGGCAGGTCGACCCGGACGGTCGCGACGGCGCTGCGGTCGACGGCGGGCCGGCCGGGGAAACGGATCTTCAGCAGCTTGCGGACGGCCGAGCGGGCGCCGTCGCAGCCGACCAGGTGGCTGCCGCGCCACCAGGTCTCGGTGCCGTCCTTGGGGCTGCGGGTGAGCACGCTGACGCCGTCGCGGTCCTGTTCGAGCCGGGTGACCCGGCTGAGCGGGACCAGCCGGACCAGCGGGGTGCCGGTGAGGGCGTCCTGCAACCCGCGCTGCAGACGGTGCTGGGGCAGGTGCAGCACGGGGGTGTCGGCGAGGTCGATCCGGAGCACCTCCTGGCGGCGGCGCCAGATGGTGAAGGCGTCCCAGCGGGCGGCGTCGGCGACCGCCCGGGGGTAGCCGATCCTGCTGAGGAAGGCGGCGGTGTCGGTGCCGAGGACGACGCTGCGCGGGCTCTCGGGGCAGAGCCCGGAGCCCTCGTCGAGGACGACGGTCGGCACTTCCTGCCGGGCGAGCGCGAGCGCCAGGGCCAGACCGACCGGCCCGGCCCCGACCACGATCACCGGGTCCATGACGCACCCTTCGGGCCCGGGCGGGTGCCGCGGAGGCCGGAGCACGGGTCGGCCGTCAGGCTGCCGTCATATGCCGTGTGGATGCTCCCGGATGGTGTCACGAACAGCAATGCAACAGTTCGCCTGCGTGTCCGTCAAGCAGCAGGTGAAGTGCGCCGGTTCGCGCCGCCCCGGCCGCGTGCCTCGATCCACCGGGCGAGCGCGGTGAGGACCAGGCACATCGCGATGTAGATCGGCCCGATCACCAGGACGACGGGGATGTAGGGGAAGCCCGCGGCGTTGATCGGCTGGCTGGCGATGGCCTTACCGACGAAGAGCAGCTCGTGGTAGGTGATGATGAAGCCGAGCGAGGTGTCCTTGAGCGTGACGACCAGCTGGCCGATCATCGAGGGCAGCATCGAGCGGACCGCCTGCGGGACCAGGATGGCCGTCATCACCTGGGTCTTGCGCATGCCGAGCGCGTACGCCGCCTCGCCCTGGCCGCGCGGCACCGCGTTCACGCCCGTGCGGATGATCTCGGCCTGTACCGAGCCGTTGTAGAGGGTGAGGCCGAGCACCAGCGCCCACATCGGCTGCTTGGCGAAGAACGCGTAGTAGAGGGCGACGATCAGGATCAGCAGCGGCATCGCCCGGAAGAACTGGACGAAGGCGGTGGCCGCCCAGCGGAGGTGCCGGTGGTCGGAGAGCCGCCCGGCGGCCAGCAGCGCGCCCAGCGCGAGCGAGAACACCGCGGCCAGCCCGAAGGCCTCCAGGGTGGAGATCAGGCCGTCGACGATCCGCTGCTGGACGGTCGTGTACTGGAACGCGTCCCACAGCCCGGGGTCGAACTGGCCGTTGTCGTTCAGCGCGCTGTACGCGTACCAGAGCAGTGCGGCGATGCCGGCCAGCGACAGCACCCCGAAGAGCCGGTAGCGGGCGCGGGCCCGCGGGCCGGGGGCGTCGTAGAGGACGCCCGGTGCGGCGGAGCGGTTGAACAGCGAGCTCATCGGGCCACCGCCAGTCGGTCTTCGAGGAAGCGGAACAGCAGGGAGACGGCGGCGCTGATCAGCAGGTAGGCGCAGGCCACCCAGAAGAAGATCGCGAAGATCGAGTAGCCCCGCTCCGAGAAGGTCTGCTGGGTGCTGTACAGCTCGCTGACGCTGAAGGCGCCGGCGATCGCCGAGTTCCTGGGCAGGGCGATGAAGACGCTGCTCATCGGCGCCAGCACGGTGCGGGCGGCCTGCGGCAGGACGACCAGGGTGAGCGTCTGGCCGAAGGTCATGCCCAGGCTGCGGGCGGCCTCGGCCTGGCCGAGCGGCACCGTGTTGATGCCGGAGCGCAGCACCTCGCAGACGAAGGACGCCGTGTAGCCGCCGAGCGCCAGCACCGCGAAGGTGAGGTGGCCGAAGTGCACGCCGAGCGGCGGGAGGCCGAAGGTCACGGCGAAGAACAGCAGGGTCAGCGGGGTGTTGCGGAAGAGCGTGACCCAGCCGGTGCCGAAGGCCCGCAGGACCGGGATCGGGGAGACCCGGAAGGCCGCCAGCAGGGTGCCCAGCAGCAGGGCGAGCAGCGCGCTGAGCGCGCTCAGCTCGATCGTCTGCAGGAAGCCGTCGCGGAACAGCGCGAAGTTGCCGTCCTCGAACAGGAAGCCCATCCGGCGGCCCTCCTCTCAGGGGTTGGTCCCAGGGGTCCGTCGACCCGGGAGCGGGCGGGTCAGTAGCGGTCGAGGGCCGGCGGCTGCGGCGCGGTGGAGCCGGAGAGGCCGAGGGTGGCGTCGTAGGCCTTCTTCCAGTCGCCGTTGTCCTGGTGGGCCTTGATCGCGTCGTTGATCGCGTCCCGCAGCGCCTTGTCGTCCTTGTTCAGGCCGACGCCGTAGTTCTCCTTGGTGAAGGGCTGGCCGATCACCTTGAGCTTGGGCGCGTACTTGGAGGCGTAGCCCTTGAGGATGGCGTCGTCGGTGGTGACCGCGTCGACCTCGCCCGACAGCAGCTTCTCGACGCAGGCCGAGTAGGTGTCGAACTGGGTGATCTTCGGCGAGTACTTCTCGATGTTCTTGATCGAGGTCGAGCCGGTGGCGGTGCAGACGTTCTTGCCGTTGAGCGAGTCCGGGCCGGTGATCGTGGTGTTGTCGGCCTTGACCAGGAGGTCCTGGCCGGCGATGTAGTACGGGCCGGCGAAGGAGACGGTCTTCTTGCGCTCGTCGTTGATGCTGTAGGTGCCGACGTAGAAGTCGATCTGGCCCTTGGAGATGGCCGGCTCGCGCTGCGAGGAGACCAGCGTCTGCCACTTGATCTGCTGCGGGGTGAAGCCGAGGTCGGCGGCGACCATCTTGGCGATCTCGATGTCGAAGCCGCTGCGGTCGCCGCTGGCGAGGTCCTCGAAGCCGAGGAAGGGCTGGTCGGCCTTGGCGCCGATGATCAGCTGGCCGCGCTGCTTGGCGGCGGCCAGCACCGCCGAGTCCACCTTGACGTCGGTCTTCACGGTGTAGGTGGGCAGGGCCGGCGCGGCGCTGCCGCCGGCGCTGGGGGCGGCGCCGGGGGTGCCGTCCTTGCCGCAGGCGGCGGTGGCGGTGAGCGCGACGGCACAGAGCGCGACGGCAAGGGTGCGACGGGTCCTCATGGGGGTCTCCTCGGGCTGTGCCACGGGTCAACCGGGCTCTGGCGAAGGGAAGTTCTGGCGGGCGGGCGGACGAGCGGACGAGCAGGCGGACGGGCGGGCGCGCGGCGGCGCCCTCGCCGCCGTCGGCCGGGATCCGGCCCCGGGGGGATCAGTGGTGGAGGATCTTGGAGAGGAAGTCCTTGGCGCGCTCGGAGCGCGGCGCGGTGAAGAAGGCCTCCGGGGTGTTCTGCTCGACGATCCGGCCGTCGGCCATGAACAGCACCCGGTTGGCGGCGGAGCGGGCGAAGCCCATCTCGTGGGTGACGACGACCATCGTCATGCCGTCGGCGGCCAGCCGGCGCATGACCTCCAGCACCTCGTTGATCATCTCGGGGTCGAGCGCCGAGGTGGGCTCGTCGAAGAGCATCACCTTCGGGTTCATCGCCAGCGCCCGGGCGATCGCGACGCGCTGCTGCTGGCCGCCGGAGAGCTGGGCGGGGTACTTGGCGGCCTGGGCGCCGACGCCGACCCGGTCCAGCAGCTCCTGGGCGGTCGCCACGGCCTTGTCCCGGGCGATGCCGCGGACCTTCACCTGGCCGAGGACCACGTTCTCCAGCACGGTCTTGTGGGCGAACAGGTTGAAGCTCTGGAAGACCATGCCGACCTCGGCCCGCAGCCGGGCCAGCTCGCGTCCCTCGGCGGGCAGCGGGCGGCCGTCGATGGTGATCGTTCCGGAGTCGACGGTCTCCAGCCGGTTGATCGTCCGGCACAGCGTGGACTTGCCGGAACCGGACGGGCCGATCAGCACGACCACCTCGCCCTGCCGGATCTCCAGGTCGATGTCCTGGAGCACGTGCAGCGCGCCGAAGTGCTTGTTCACGTTGCTCAGGACCACCAGCGGGGCGGCACCGGCACGGGAGTCCTTGTCGAGGCTCGTGGTCATCGCGCCGGCTCCCTCGGGTCGGCCCGCAGGGGTGAACTCCCTTGGGCGGCAGTGGTGGTAGGAATCCGAGGGCCGCAACCGGCGGAGTCGCGGCCCTCGGTGGGGCGACCATAGGAGGGCTGACGGTGCCACGTCAGCCGATCTGAGCGGAACTTGAGGATCACGATCCCGTCACACGGTCGGCGGGTGCTGTTCACCGGGCCCCGATCCGGGCACAGTGGCAGCGTCCGAGGCCGCGGCGGGCCTGATCGCGGGAGCCCCGGCGGGGCCCGGCGCCCCCGCCGCCGCCACCGGCCGTCCCTGGCGTCCGGGCCGTCCCTGGCCCATACTGCGCAGAACCGGGACCTGCCCGGCAGGGGGAGCCGTCACGATCGCACGACGGCCGCGGCAGGGGCCGCGGGAGAGACCCCCGGAGCACCGTCCGGGAGAGGAGGAGACACATGCGACTGCTGCTCGTCGAGGACGACGAACGCGTGGCCGCCGCGCTGGTCGCGGTCCTGGGCCGGCACGGCTTCCAGGTCCGGCACGCCCGCAGCGGCCACGAGGCGCTGGACGCCCTGGTGCCGGACGGCAACGAGCCCTACCGGGTGGTCCTGCTCGACCTCGGCCTGCCCGACCGGGACGGCTTCGAGGTCTGCAGCCGGATCCGGGCCGGCAGCGGCGTGCCGGTGATCATGGTGACCGCCCGCGCCGACATACGCTCCCGGATCCACGGCCTCAACCTCGGCGCCGACGACTACGTCACCAAGCCCTACGACATGGGCGAACTGCTCGCCCGGATCCACGCGGTGGCCCGCCGCGGCGCCGCGCCCGCCGCCGTCGCCGTGCCCGCCCCGGACGCCGTCCCGCAGCAGCGCGGCCCGCTGGAGTCCCGCGGCATCGTGATCGACCGCGAGCGCCGCCGGGTCAGCGTGGACGGCCGGGACGTGCCGCTCACCCGCAAGGAGTTCGACCTGCTGGCGCTGCTCGCCCAGAGCCCCGGCGTGGTCTACCGCCGCGAGCAGATCTTCAGCGAGGTCTGGCGCAGCGGCTGGGAGGGCAACGGCCGCACCCTGGAAGTGCACATCGGCTCGCTGCGCACCAAGCTCGCCCTGCCCGGCCTGGTCGAGGCCGTCCGGGGCGTCGGCTACCGGCTGATACCCGAGTGCCCGGCCCCCGCCGCCGGCACCGTGCCCCCGGCCCGCGCGGAGCACTGACCGCACGTGCGCACCCGCCTGCTCGGCATCCTGCTCTCGCTGATGCTCTGCGTGCTCGCCGCGCTCGGACTGCCGCTCGCGGCGGCGTTCGCGGCCGCCGAGCAGAGCCGGGTGGTCGTCGACCGGCTCGACGACGCCGCCCGGTTCGCCCAGGACCTGCCGACCTCCGGCCTCTCCGGCCTGGAGTCGGCGCTCAAGGGCGACCTCAGCCGCCGGCACGCGCTGGACGCCGAGGTGGCGCGCTACCACGAGCTCTACGGGGTGCGGATCGGCATCTTCCAGCGCGACGGCGCCCCGATCGCGGTGGCCCCGGGCGACTGGCGGGTGCCCGCCGAGGGCTGGGGCGAGCAGGCCTTCCAGGAGGCGCTGGACGGCCGGCGCAGCCACAACCCGCCGCAGGTCTGGCCGTGGACCCCGGACCGCACGCTCACCGTCGCCACCCCGGTGGTCCGCGACGGCGACGTGGTCGCCGTGGTGCTCAGCGAGTCCCCGACCGGCGCGCTGCGGGCCCGGGTGGTGCGCAAGTGGCTGGTGATCGGGGCCGGCGAGGCGGCCGCGATGATCGTCGCGGTGCTGCTCGCCGCCCGGCTCACCGAATGGGTGCTGCGCCCGGTGCGCACCCTGGACCGGGCCACCCACGACATCGCCACCGGCCGGATGAACGCCCGGGTGGCGCCCGGCGGCGGGCCGCCGGAGCTGCAGCGGCTCGCCCGCTCGTTCAACGAGATGGCCGACCACGTGGTGCTCGCCCTGGACCAGCAGAAGGCCTTCGTCGCCGACACCTCGCACCAGCTGCGCAACCCGCTGGCGGCACTGCTGCTGCGGGTCGAGGTGCTGGGCCTGGAGCTGCCGGAGGGGCACGAGGAGGAGCTCGGCGGGGTCCGCGAGGAGGGCGTGCGGCTGGCCCGGGTGCTGGACGACCTGCTCGGGCTGGCCACCGCCGAGCACGCCCGGCCCGAACCCGAGCCCACCGACCTGGCCGTGCTCACCCTGGAGCGGGTGGACGCCTGGCGGCCGCTGGCCGCGCAGCGCGGGATCGAGCTGGTCTGGGAGGGCCCGGCGCTGGCGCTCGGCCTGGCCGACCCGATCGGCTTCGGCAGCGCGCTGGACGCGGTGCTCGACAACGCGCTGAAGTTCGGCCCCGGGGGGAGCCGGGTGCGGGTGCTGGTCGCGGTGCGGCGCGAGGAGGTCGCGGTGACCGTCTCCGACCAGGGGCCCGGCCTCACCGAGGAGGAGCTGGCCCGGGCCGGTGACCGCTTCTGGCGCAGCGCCCGCCACCAGAACGTGGACGGCTCGGGCCTCGGGCTGTCGATCGCCCGCACCCTGCTCCAGGCGGCCGGCGGCTCGCTCTCCTTCGGCACCGCCACCCCCTCCGGCCTCGCCGTCACCCTCGCGGTGCCCCGGGCCGGCCGCACCTAGCGCTGAGGCGGACCCTAGGGCTTCACCGAGCGGTAGTAGCGGGCCGCGCCCTCGTGGAGCGGCAGCGGGTCGGTGTAGACGGCGGTGCGCAGGTCGACCAGCTGGGCGGCGTGCACCTGGGCGCCGATCTGGTCGCGGCTGTCGATCACCGCCCGGGTCATGCCCTGGACCAGGTCGTCGTCCACGTCGGCCCGGGTGATCAGCAGATTGGGCACGGCCACGGTGGCGACCGCGTCCTTGGGCTCGGCGTTGGGGTAGGTGCCCTTCGGCATGGTGGCCGCCCGGTAGGCGTCCGTCCCGCCGCCCTCGACCTGGTGGACCGCCTCGGCGAGGTCGCCCAGCGGCACGATCCGGATCCGGACGTGTTCGGACAGCTCGGTGAGCGCGCTGGTCGGCAGGCCGCCGGACCAGAAGAACGCGTCCAGCTGCCCGGTCCGCAGCCCGTTCGCCGCGTCGCCGATGCCCAGGAAGGCCGGCTTGATGTCGCGGTCCGGGTCCAGCGCGGCCGCCGCCAGCAGCCGGCGGGTCACCAGGTTCACGCCGGAGAGCGACTGGCCGACGCCGACCCGCAGGCCCTTGAGGTCGGCGGCGCGCTGCACGGGGGAGTCGGCCGGCACGACCAGCTGCAGGTAGTCGTCGTAGAGCCGGGCGATGGCCCGCAGCTTCTCCCGGCCGGGGCCGGTGTACTGGGCCACCGAGTCGGCGGTGGCGATCGCGAAGTCGTCCCGGCCCGAGGTGACCCGGGCCAGGTTGTCGATCGAGCCCTCGGAGTTGTCCAGCTCCAGCCGCACCCCGGGCATCGCCCCGGCGAGGTGGGCGTCCAGCAGCTGCCCGTACCGGTCGTACACCCCCTGCTTGACGCCGGTGGCCAGCCTGGTCTCGCCGCGCGGGCGGCCGGTCGAGCCGGTCTCCGACAGCCACCAGCCGCCCAGCGCCGTGAGCACCAGCACCAGGGCCAGCACGATCCGCCACAGCGGCCGGCGGGCCGCGGCGCGGAGGCGGGAGGGGGGACGGGGGGCCATGGAAGGGATAGTGCCAGGTGCCCGGGGAGAACGGGAGGGGAAAGTTGCTCCACGGCTGCCCGTACCCTGGTCGGGTGAGCGGTGACAGCGGATCGAAGAGCTACAAGGTCGTCACGTACGGCTGCCAGATGAACGTCCATGACTCCGAGCGGCTCTCCGGGCTGCTGGAGGACGCGGGGTACGTCAAGGCGGAGAAGGACGGCGACCCCGACCTGGTGGTGTTCAACACCTGCGCGGTGCGGGAGAACGCCGACAACAAGCTGTACGGCAACCTCGGGCAGCTGGCGCCGGTCAAGAGCCGGCACCGGGGCATGCAGATCGCCGTCGGCGGCTGCCTGGCGCAGAAGGACCGCGACACCATCGTCCGCAAGGCCCCGTGGGTCGACGTGGTGTTCGGCACCCACAACATCGGCCACCTGCCGGCCCTGCTGGAGCGGGCCGCGGTCGAGCGCAAGGCGCAGGTCGAGATCCTGGAGTCGCTGGAGACCTTCCCCTCCACGCTGCCCACCCGCCGCGAGTCCGCCTACGCCGCGTGGGTCGCGATCTCGGTCGGCTGCAACAACACCTGCACCTTCTGCATCGTCCCCGCGCTGCGCGGCAAGGAGGAGGACCGCCGCCCCGGCGACGTCCTCGCCGAGATCGAGGCGCTGGTCGACGAGGGCGTCATCGAGGTCACCCTGCTCGGCCAGAACGTCAACGCCTACGGCTCCGACCTGGGCGACCGCGAGGCGTTCTCCAAGCTGCTGCGCGCCGCCGGGCAGATCGAGGGCCTGGAGCGGATCCGCTTCACCTCGCCGCACCCGCGCGACTTCACCGACGACGTGATCGCCGCGATGGCCGAGACCCCGAACGTGATGCACCAGCTGCACATGCCGCTGCAGTCCGGCTCCGACACCGTCCTCAAGGCGATGCGCCGCTCCTACCGGCAGGAGCGCTTCCTCGGCATCATCCGCAAGGTGCGCGAGGCGATGCCGGACGCGGCCATCTCCACCGACATCATCGTGGGCTTCCCCGGCGAGACCGAGGAGGACTTCGAGGAGACCATGAAGGTCGTCCGCGAGGCCCGCTTCACCAACGCCTTCACCTTCCAGTACTCCAAGCGCCCGGGCACCCCGGCCGCCGAGATGGACGGCCAGGTCCCGAAGGCGGTCGTCCAGGCCCGCTACGACCGGCTGATCGCCCTCCAGGAGGAGATCTCCTGGGAGGAGAACAAGAAGCAGGTCGGCCGCACCCTGGAGATCCTGGTCGCCGAGGGCGAGGGCAAGAAGGACGACAGGACCGACCGGCTCTCCGGGCGCGCCCCGGACAACCGGCTGGTGCACTTCACCCGGCCCGCCGAGCCGGTCCGCCCGGGCGACATGGTCACCGTGGAGATCACCTACGCCGCCCCGCACCACCTGCTGGCCGAGGGCCCCGCGCTCGCGGTGCGCCGCACCCGCGCGGGTGACGCCTGGGAGAAGCGCCAGGCCGCGCCCGCCGCCAAGCCGGCCGGCGTGATGCTGGGCCTGCCGTCGATCGGCGCCCCGGCGGCCCTCCCGCTCGCCGCCCCGGCCGGTGGCGCCTGCTGCGGGGACTGACCCCGGCCGGCCGCGCCGTGGCGCGGGTGCGGCCCGGCGGGACCTTCCGGTCCTGCCGGGCCGTCCGGCGTTCTTGGCTAGAGTGATCCACATGCTGGTTGCCGCCGCCGTCTGCCCCTGTCCGCCGCTGCTCGTCCCGGAGGTCGCCGCCGGGGCGGCGGCCGAGCTGGAGCCGCTCCGCGCGGCCTGCGACGAGGCGCTCGGGGTGGTCCTCGCGGCCGCGCCGGAGCTGCTGGTGGTGGTCGGCACCGGGGCGGAGGCCGAGGTGTGGACCGAGGGCGGAGCCGGTTCGTTCCACCGGTACGGCGTGCCGCTGGTGGCCGCGCTGCCGGGCGGCCGGGCCGAGGGGCCGGAGCTGGCGCCCTCGCTGACCGTCGGTGCCTGGCTGCTCGGGCGGGCCGGGGCGACCCTGCCGACGCACGCCTGCGCGGTGCCCGCCGACGCGCCCGCCGACCGGATGCTCGGGCTGGGCCAGGGCCTGGCCGGGCTGGCCGACCGGGTCGGGCTGCTGGTGATGGGGGACGGCAGCGCCTGCCGCTCGCTGAAGGCGCCCGGCTACCTGGACGAGCGTGCCGAGGGATTCGACGCCGGGATCGCCCGGGCGCTGGGCTCGGCGGACACCGCCGCGCTGGCCGCCCTGGACGCGGGACTGGCCGCCGAGCTCAAGGCCGAGGGCCGGGCGCCCTGGCAGGTGCTGGCCGGCGCCGCCGAGGGCGCCGGCCTCACCGCGCGGCTGGGGTACCAGGACGCGCCGTACGGCGTGGGGTACCTGGTCGCCTCCTGGAGCTGAGCCCGCCGGGCCCCGGCCGCCAGGAGCCCGGCCCGCGGCCCGCCGAACGGGTCAGGCGCCCGGGCCCGGGGCGCCGCCCGCCGGCGTGCCGGGCGTGCCGGGCTCACCGGGCTCGCCGGGCTTGTGGGCGAAGTCGTCCACGGCACCCTTGGCCTTGCTGGTGCCGTGCTCGATCTTCTCGGTGTACTTGCCCTTGGTGGCCTTGTCGATCGCGCCGCCGGCCTTCTCCACCGCGCTCCCGATCTGGTCGCTGTGCTTGCCGGCGAACTCGCTGGCCTTGCCCTTGAGCTCCTCGGCCTTGCCCTTGAGGTTGTCCATCAGACCCATGACGCCTCATCCTTCCTCTCTGTCCTCCTCACAACGTCCGTCAGGGCGGAACCGTTCGCAACGGGACGGGCCGGTGGAAACCGGGTGCAACCGGCCGGGCCGCCGGCGGCCCGGCGTTCCCTGGCAGACTTGACCGGTGAGCAGCCCCACCACCGCCCCGTCCGCCCGCCCCCGCGTCGTCTCGGTCGTCGGCGCGACCGCCGCCGGGAAGTCCGACCTGGCCGTCGCCCTGGCCCGCGCCCTCGGCGGCGAGGTGATCAACACCGACTCGATGCAGCTCTACCGCGGCATGGACATCGGCACGGCCAAGCTCACCGAGGAGGAGCGCGGCGGCATCCCGCACCACCTGCTGGACATCTGGCCCGTCACCGAGGCCGCCAGCGTGGCCGAGTACCAGCGGCTGGCCCGGGCCGAGATGGACCGGCTGCTCGCGGCCGGCCGCACCCCCGTCCTGGTCGGCGGCTCCGGCCTGTACGTCCGGGCGGCGATCGACGAGATGGAGTTCCCGGGCACCGACCCGGCGGTCCGCGCCCGGCTGGAGGCCGAGCTGGAGCAGGCCGGTCCGTACGCGCTGCACCGCCGGCTGGCCGGGCTGGACCCGGCCGCGGCCGGGGCGATCCTGACGAGCAACGGGCGGCGGATCGTCCGGGCGCTGGAGGTCATCGAGATCACCGGGCAGCCGTTCACCGCCAACCTGCCGGGCAACACCGCCGTGTACGACGCGGTGCAGATCGGCGTCGCCGTACCGCGCCCCGAGCTGGACGAGCGGATCACCCTGCGGGTCGACCGGATGTGGCGGGCCGGGCTGCTGGAGGAGGTGCGGGAGCTGGAGAAGGCCGGACTGCGCGAAGGGCGGACGGCCTCCCGGGCGCTCGGCTACCAGCAGGTGCTGGACCACTTCGCGGGCGGCTGCACGGAGGACGAGGCGCGTGCCGAGACGGTCCGCGCGACCAAGCGGTTCGCCCGCCGGCAGGAGTCCTGGTTCCGCCGCGACGACCGGATCCACTGGCTGGCGCGGCCGGCCGGAACCGACCCGGTGGAGCTGCTGGACCGCTCGCTGGAGCTGATCGGCCGTCAGGAAGCCGCCGTCCGGTAGGCGCTTTCCGGCCATCCGGCGGTGCAGTTGCGCGCGCAGACGGGCGTGCAGGACGGCATGGCGGTCACGGCCGGATCACGTGATGGCCACGGATCACCCGTCGGCCCCGGTCAGGCCCGGAACGCCACGCTGGACATGCCATCATCGATGTCAGTAAGGGGCGGCCCGGCTGGGCCGACCGTGTCCGGCCGCGAGTCCCGCGCTCGTGTCGAACTGTCAGGGGAGGCCGCGTGTCCACGGGTACCGGCCCCGAAACCGGCGGCCTCGACGCCTCGACGCTGCCCGACCTGCCGGTGCTGCCCGGCCTGGACGCGCCCACCTCCTACGCGGTCGGGCTGCCGGCCCTGGACACCCGCGCCCCCGCCGGCGCGGTGCACGAGCGGGAGATCCGGCCGCGCCGCCGGCTGCGCTGGTGGCAGACCCTGCCGATCGCCCTGCTGGCCACCACGGGCTCGCTGATGTTCGCCTTCCCGCTGGCCTTCGGCTCGGCCGGGGGCGGGTCCGCGATGATCGGGATGCTCGGCCTGCTGCTCACCGCGGCCTCGCTCGGCTGGGGCGCGATGGCGGCCCGCCACGCGGGGTACAAGTGGCCGGGCCTGCCGCGCCGCGGCACCGGCGAGCGGGCCGGGTGGAAGGCGATCGTGATCTACACGCTGATCGTGCTGGCCGCCTGTGCGCTGGCCCTGTACCGGGTGGTCCGGCTCTCCAGGGGCTGAGCGGGAGGTCTTCGTCCGCGGACCGGAACCGGACGGCGCCGCTCCCTCGCTCCTCGGTACCATCGGGAGGGTGACCGCATCCTCCGCGCAGCCCGCCGGCCTCCCCTTCCTCAAGGGGCACGGCACCCAGAACGACTTCGTGATCGTCCCCGACCCGGACGGCCGGCTGGCCATCGGCCCCGAGGCCGTGGCCGCGCTGTGCGACCGCCGCGCGGGCATCGGCGGCGACGGGCTGCTGCGCGTGGTGCGCTCCGCCGCCGACCCGGTGGCGGCCGGCCAGGCCGACCGGGCCGAGTGGTTCATGGACTACCGCAACTCCGACGGCTCGATCGGCGAGATGTGCGGCAACGGCGTCCGGGTCTTCGCCCGCTACCTGGTGGACGCCGGGCTGGCGAAGCCGGGCGAGCTGCCGGTGGCCACCCGGGCCGGGCTGCGCACCGTGCGGGTCGCCGAGACCGCCGAGGACGGCACGCCCGGCGAGATCACCGTCGACATGGGGCGGGCCCTGCTGCCCGGTCCGGACGGGATCGAGGTGTCGGTCGGCGGGCGCAGCTGGCCGGCCCTGAACGTCAACATGGGCAATCCGCACGCGGTCGCGTTCGTCGAGAGCCTGGACCACGCCGGTGACCTGCGGACCGCGCCGCCGGTGAGCCCCGAGGGGGCCTACCCGGAGGGCGTCAACGTCGAGTTCGTGGTGGACCGGGGCCCGCGGCACGTCGCGATGCGGGTGCACGAGCGCGGCTCCGGCGAGACCCGCTCCTGCGGCACCGGCGCGTGCGCCGTCGCGGTGGCCGCCGCCCGCCGGGACGGCGTGGACCCGGCGGTCACCGGCGAGGCGGTGACGTACACGGTGGACGTGCTGGGCGGCCGGCTGACGATCACCGAGTACCCGGACGGCCGGGTGGAGAAGACCGGCCCGGCGGTCATCGTGGCCCGCGGCGAGCTGGACCCGGCCTGGTCGGCGCTGGTCCGGCCGGCCTGACCCTCCCGGCCTGCTCTCCCGGCCCGGCCCGGCCCGCCGGACCGCCCGGTCCGCTGACCCGCCGTCACCCGGCGGCGTCCGGACGGCCGTGCGGACCGGGTCAACAACCGGCCCGCGTTTGCCCAATTCGTCCGGGATCGAATCCCCCCGTTCGGGTGAGACCTCTGACGGACGGGAAGCGGGGCCCCGCGGAACGTGCTCTGCTCGGTAGCATGGACCACCGGGTCGGCCCACGCCCCCGGTACTGCTGCCGGAGGTGCCGATGACCATCGAAGCCGGGCAGCCCCTGGCGGGGCAGCCGACGTCCGCACGGCAAGCCGGGCCCAGGCGCCCGCTCGGCGGGCTGGGCCGGGCCGCGCTCGGCCGCGCCGGGCGCGCCGCGCTGCTGGCCACCGGCCGCCCGCCGGTGCCGGACGCCCTCGAACCGCTGGTCCAGGCCCACCGCCGGCACCACCCGCAGGCCGACCTCGGCCTGCTCGGCCGCGCCTACCGGCTGGCCGAGGCGAGCCACCGCGGCCAGAAGCGCAAGAGCGGCGAGCCGTACATCACCCACCCGCTGGCCGTCACCATGATCCTGGCCCAACTCGGCGCCGGGACGACCACATTGGTCGCCTCGCTGCTCCACGACACGGTCGAGGACACCGAGTTGACGCTGGAGCAGGTCGCCGAGGAGTTCGGCCCCGAAGTCGCCTACCTGGTCGACGGGGTGACGAAGCTGGAGAAGGTCGACTTCGGCGCGGCGGCCGAGGCGGAGACCTTCCGCAAGATGCTGGTGGCCACCGGGGACGACGTCCGGGTGATGGTCATCAAGCTCGCCGACCGGCTGCACAACATGCGCACCATCCGGCACATGAAGCCGGCCAGCCAGGTGCGGATCGCCAAGGTCACCCGGGACGTACTGATCCCGCTGGCCGAGCGGCTCGGCATCCAGGTGCTCAAGGCGGAGCTGGAGGACATCGTCTTCGCCACCCTGCACCCCGAGGAGCACGCCCGCACCCGCGCCCTGCTCGGGCGGCACGAGGCCGGCCCGGACACCCTGCTGGCGCCGTTCGCCCGGATCCTGGCCCGCCAGCTCGCCGAGGCCGGGATCGCCGCCGAGGTCACCGTCCGCCCCCGGCACTGCGTCTCGCTGCACCGGGTGCTGCTCAAGCGGCACGCCGCCCCCGGGCCGGACGGCCGGCCGCAGGAGCCGCAGCCGGCCGACTTCGGGCGGCTGCTGGTGGTGGTGGAGGAGAACGCCGACTGCTACGCGGTGCTCGGCGAGCTGCACACCTGCTGGACACCGCTGCCGGGGGAGTTCAAGGACTTCGTGGCCGCGCCGAAGTTCAACCTCTACCAGTCGCTGCACACCGCGGTGGCGCTGGCCGGCGGCGAGGTGGTCGAGGTGCTGGTGCGCACCCGGCGGATGCACGAGGTCGCCGAGACCGGGGTGGTCGCGCTCGGCGACCCCCGCCAGCCCGGGACCGGCGGCGACCAGGGCCGCGACGAGCTGGACCGCACCGACCCGGCCCGGCCCGGCTGGCTCTCCCGCCTGCTGGAGTGGCAGCAGGAGACCCCGGACCCGGACGCCTTCTGGTCCGCGCTCACCGCCGACCTGGCCGGGGACCGCGAGATCACCGTGGTCACCGAGCGTGGCGAAACGCTTCAGCTCCGGGCCGGCGCCACCTGTGTGGACGCCGCCTACCTGCTCGGCGAGCAGGTAGGCCACCGTTGCATCGGGGCCCGGGTGAACGGCCGGCTCGCCGCGCTCTCCACCGTCCTCCACGACGGCGACCGGGTGGCCGTCCTCACGGAGGAGACCGCCGGCCCGGCGCCGGAGTGGCTGGCGCACGCCCGCACCCCGGCCGCCCGGCTCGCCATCGAGCGCTGGCTGGCCGACCACCCGGGCGACCACCCGCCGCGCCGCCCGGTGGTGCGCACCGGACCGTCCGCCGGGCAGCCCGCGCCCCCCGGCCGCCCGGTCCCCGGGGACCGGCCCGCCGCCCCGGTCACCGTGGCCGGCCGCCCCGGGGCGCCCGTCCGGCTGGCCCGCTGCTGCACCCCGGTGCCCCCGGACGAGATCGACGGCTACCCGATCCGCGGCGGCGCGGTCGCCGTGCACCGGTCCGGCTGTCCGGCGGGGGAGCGGATGCGGGCCGACGGGCGCGGCGCCCTGGAGGTCCGCTGGCGGCCCGGCGGCGCCCCGGCGGACGGCTACCGGGCCACCCTGCGGGCCGAGGCGCTGAACCGGCCCCGGCTGCTGGCCGACCTCACGGCCGCCATCTCGGCGGAGGGCGTCGGGATCGTCGCGGCCGAGGTGGAGCCGCCGCAGGAGCTGCGGGTGCGGCACACCTACACCGTCGAGCTGCCGGACCCGGCCGCGCTGGCCGCCGTGCTGCGGGCCATGCTGCGGGTCTCCGGGGTGTACGACGTGGAGCGCCCGCACGCCCCGGCGGGCGGCGGTCCGGGCCGCGCCCCGCACGTCCCGGCGGACACCCCGGCGCGGCCGGAGGAAATGCGGATGACCCGCGCCCGCCCGGCGTGCGACCATCATGGGGAATTCACGGCCGGACCGCGGCGTTGACCGGGCTGGAGTCTCAGCCCGGACCGCGGCCCCGAGGGGTAGCTCACACCTCGCCCGAGTGGTAGACGGGGCGGCAGCTGGGCAGACTCCGGGCACGACCGTCCGTACGGTCGCGCACAGGCCACCCGTTCCCAGCAGCCGAAGGACAGAATGACCTCCACGTTCGACACCCGCGACCACGCCGACGCCCCGCGCCGCCTCGACGGTCTGCGGGCGGAAGCCCTCATGGACGAGGACCTCGCGGCCATCGACGAGGACCTCGGCCACCACTTCGACGGCGACCAGTACGACCGCAGCGAGCGCGCCGCGCTGCGCCGTGTCGCCGGCCTCTCCACCGAACTCCAGGACGTCACCGAGGTCGAGTACCGCCAGCTCCGGCTGGAGCGCGTGGTGCTCGTCGGCGTCTGGACCGACGGCACGCTGGAGGAGGCGGAGAACTCGATGGCCGAGCTCGCCGCACTGGCCGAGACGGCCGGTTCCGAGGTGCTGGACGGCGTCATCCAGCGCCGTGACAAGCCCGACGCGGCCACCTACATCGGCTCCGGCAAGGCGCAGGAGCTGCGCGACATCGTCGCCTCCACCGGGGCGGACACCGTGGTCTGCGACGGTGAGCTCACCCCGGGCCAGCTGATCCACCTGGAGGACGTGGTCAAGGTCAAGGTCGTCGACCGGACGGCCCTGATCCTGGACATCTTCGCCCAGCACGCCAAGTCCCGCGAGGGCAAGGCGCAGGTCTCGCTCGCGCAGATGCAGTACATGCTGCCGCGGCTGCGGGGCTGGGGCCAGTCGCTCTCCCGGCAGATGGGTGGCGGTGGCTCCGGCTCGTCCGGCGGCGGCATGGCGACCCGTGGTCCCGGTGAGACCAAGATCGAGACCGACCGGCGCCGGATCCGCGAGAAGATGGCGAAGCTCCGCAGGGAGATCGCCGACATGAAGAAGGGCCGCGACACCAAGCGCCAGGAGCGCCGGCGCCACCAGGTGCCGTCGGTGGCCATCGCCGGCTACACCAACGCCGGGAAGTCCTCCCTGCTCAACCGGCTCACCGGCGCGGGCGTGCTGGTGGAGAACGCGCTGTTCGCCACCCTCGACCCGACCGTGCGCCGGGCGCAGACCCCGAGCGGCCGGGTCTACACCCTGGCCGACACCGTCGGCTTCGTCCGGCACCTGCCGCACCACCTGGTCGAGGCGTTCCGCTCCACCATGGAGGAGGTCGGCGACGCCGACCTCATCCTGCACGTGGTGGACGGCTCGCACCCCGAGCCGGAGACGCAGCTGGCCGCCGTGCGCGAGGTGGTCGTCTCGGTCGACGCGCAGAACGTGCCGGAGATCGTGGTGATCAACAAGGCCGACGCTGCCGATCCGCACGTCCTGCAGCGCCTGCTGCGCCGCGAGCCGCACGCCATCGTGGTGTCGGCCCGCACCGGCGAGGGCATCGACGAGCTGCTCAAGCTCATCGACGACGAGCTGCCGCGCCCGGCCGTCGAGGTGCACGCGCTCGTGCCGTACACCCAGGGCGCGCTGGTGTCCCGGGTGCACGCCGAGGGCGAGCTGCTCTCCGCCGAGCACACCGGCGAGGGCACCCTGCTGCACGCCAAGGTGCCGGCCGAGCTGGCCGCCGAGCTGGAGCACTTCGCGGTGGCGCTGACGCCGCAGGGCTGAGCCGCCGCAGCGCGCGAACGGGCCCCGGTTCCCTCCCGTGAGGGGGAACCGGGGCCCGTCCCGTGTCCGGCGGCCCGGCTACTTCTTCTTCGCGATCCAGTCCAGCGCCTGCTTGGCGACCGTCTCCAGGTAGGGCCCGCTCAGCGAGGTGTGCTCCTGGGTGCCGATCGAGGTGTTGGAGACCAGCGCGAGCTTCCCGTCCGGCATCGGCGCGAACCAGCCGCCGCCGCTGGAGCCCTGGGTCATGTTGCAGCCTATGGTGAGCATCGACGGGCGCTTCGGGTCGAAGGAGAGCCGGGTCGGCTTCCCGCCCTCGCACTTGTAGAGCTCCTGGCCGTCGAACGGCTTGTACAGCGGGTAGCCGACCGCCGTGACGGCGAGCTTGTCGCGCGGCGCGTCGAACCAGACCGGGACGGCGCCGCCGACCGTCTCCTCCAGCGACTTGCCGGTGTCGTTCTGGTTGCTCACCCGCATGATCGCGAAGTCGTACTGGTTCGCCGCGTCACCGGTGCCGCCGCCCTCGACCAGCCACTGCGGCGAGGTCACCACGTCCTTGGCCCACCAGGTGCCGAGCGGCGCCAGCTCGGCCAGCGGGGCCTTCTTGCCGCCGCTGGAGGCGCCCGAGTTGTTGTAGGCCGGGACGAAGACCAGGTCCTTGAAGTAGTTGCCGCCCTTGCCCGGGTGGACGCAGTGGCCGGCCGTCCAGACCAGGTTGCTCTTCCCGGGGCGCGCCGGGTCCTGGATCACGGTGGCCGAGCAGTTGCCGCGGCCGCCCTCGGCCGAGAAGAAGACCTTCCCGGAGGGCTGCTTGGTGTACGGGCGCGGAACCGTCACGGCCTTCACCACCGGCGGCTCGGGGTCGGTGACCCCGGCGTCGTCGGCGGGCTTGGCGGTGGGCGGCGCCGGGTCGGCCGGCTTGGAGTCGCCCATCTTGTCCGGGTTCCAGAAGTCCTTGACGATCGGGTTGTTGAAGACGTGCTTGGACGCCCAGTTGTCCCAGTCCTCGAACTTCCACTTCGTCAGGTCGTCCCAGCTCTTGGGCAGGCCCTCCAACAGGCCGGTCGGAAGGCCCGAGGGCAGGGTGATGCCGCCGATCACGCCACTGCCGCCCCCCGCGGCGGTGGCGGAGGCGGACCCGGTGGAGCCGCCGGAGGGCGGTGGCGCGGCGGTGCTCCCGCCCGAAGGCCCGTCCGGGCCGCAGGCGGTGACGGCGAACAGGGTCCCCGCGGCGAGGAGCGCCGCCGCGGCTGACCGGTGGATCGCTGGCATGGTGCTGTCCCCCTGGTAGTTCGGTGTGGGCGGCGGACCGCCGTCCTGGAGTCTGCCACTGGCGACCAGGACGGCCCCGGGCGGCCCCCGGGTTCCGCTGCCGGAGGGAGGTCACCGATCCGTGACCCGCACCGGCGGCCCGTCGTGCGGCGGACCACCCGCTTCCCTTCCGGGCGGAACAATCACCGATCTTCACCCGGACGAGTGAGCGGTCCTTGTGATCACCCCTCAGGGATAGGTAACCCTTACCTGACGCGACGGTGCGAGCGCCCGGCAGTTCCCTCCACCCCCTGCGCGTCGGCACTCCACGCGTCTCAAGGAGCAGCATTGAGCACCGCCCTGACCGGAGCCCCGCCCCGACTCCCGGCCCGCCGGCCCGCCGCCACCGCGGCCCCGGCCCCCTGCGACCGGCTGCTCCACCCGGACCCGGCCGTCGCCGCCGAACAGGCCGCCCTGGAGGCCCTGCTGCGCTGCTGGGCCCGCGAGACCGGCGCCGCCCCCGGCCCCGACGGGTACCTGCGGATCGCTGTCCTCGGCGGCGCCGCCCGGCTCTCCGCCCCGGTCCGGCACTGGTCGCCGGCCGGCTGGCACCGGTTCGGCCCGGCCACCCTCGCGGCCGGCGAGGCCGCCGAGGCCGGGGACCTCGGCGACGCCCCGGTGGACGCCGTCACCGCCGCCGCCCTGCTCGCCGCCGCGGCCGCCGAGCGGCCCGACCCCGGGCAGATCGCCGACCTCGCCGCGCGGGTCGCCGACTCGGCGGTCCGCACCGCCGACATCCTCGCCCACCACCGCGCCGCCACCGCCCCGGTGCCCGGCGGACCGGAGCGCTCCGAGTTCCTCGCCGCCGAGCAGTCCCTGCTGCTCGGCCACCCGATGCACCCCACCCCGAAGAGCCGCGACGGCCTCGGCCCCGCCCAGAGCGCCGCCTACTCGCCCGAACTGCACGGCTCCTTCCAACTGCACTGGTGGGCCGTCGACCGCGACCTGCTCGCCGCCGGCTCCGCCGTCGCCGAGGACGCCGACCGGATCACCGCCCGGCTGCTCGACGACCCCGGCCTGCTGCCGCCCGGTACCGCCGCCCTGCCGCTGCACCCCTGGCAGGCCCGCGAACTCGCCCACCGCCCCGCCGTCGCCGCGCTGCTCGCCGAGGGCCGGCTGCACGACCTCGGCCCGGCCGGCGACCCCTGGTACCCCACCTCCTCGGTGCGCACCGTCTACCGGCCCGGCACCCCCTGGATGCTCAAGCTCTCACTCGGCCTGCGGATCACCAACTCCCGCCGGGAGAACCTCCGCAAGGAGCTGCACCGCGGCCTGGAGATGCACCGGCTGCTGGAGAGCGGCCTGGGCGCCGAGTGGCGGGCCGTCCACCCCGGCTTCGACGTCGTCCGCGACCCCGCCTGGATCGGCGTCGACCACCCCGCGCTCGGGGACCCCGGCGGCCTGGACACCGTGCTGCGGGCCCAGCCCTTCGCCCCCGGGGACCGCGCCTACTGCGTGGCCGGGCTGGTCGCCGAACGGCCGCACACCGCCCGCGGCGGCACCGACGCCGCCGTCCCCTCCCGGCTGGGCGACCTGCTGCGCAGGCTCGCCGTCCGCACCGGACGCCCCCTGCCCACGGTGACCGCCGAGTGGTTCCTGCGCTACCTGGACGCCGTCGTCCTGCCCGTCCTGTGGCTGGACGGCGTGGCCGGCATCGCCCTGGAGGCCCACCAGCAGAACAGCCTGGTGCTGCTGGACGCCGCCGGCTGGCCGCAGGGCGGCCGCTACCGCGACAACCAGGGCTACTACTACCGGCGGAGCGCCGCCGACCGGCTCGCCGCCCGGCTGCCCGGCCTCGGCACGCACAGCGACACCTTCCTCGACGACCCGGTGATCGACCACCACTTCGCCTACTACCTGGGCATCAACCACGTGCTCGGACTGGTCGGCGCGCTCGGCTCCCAGCAACTCGCCGACGAGACCGTGCTGCTGGCCGCGCTCCGGGGCTTCCTCGCCGGGCCCGCCGCCACCGCCACCGGCTCCGCGCTGCCCGGCCTGCTGCTGGACGCGCCGACCCTGCCCTGCAAGGCCAACCTGCTCACCCGGATCCACGGACTGGACGAACTGGTCGGCCCGGTCGCCACCCAGTCCGTGTACGTCGACATCCCCAACCCGGTGGCCGGCGCATGAGCACCACCGGCACGACGGCCCGGCCGGGCACGGCCGAGGACCCGGCCGGGTGGGGCCCCATGCCCACCGCCGCCGGGGAGTTCCGGCTGCGCGGCGTCCGGCTCCCCGCCGACCTCGCCCTGCTCACCGGCTGGATGAACGACCCCGAGGTCGCCGCCTTCTGGGAACTCGCCGGCCCGCCCGCCGTCACCGAACGGCACCTGCGCGGCCAACTCGACGGCGACGGGCACAGCCGGCCCTGCCTCGGCCTGCTCGACGGCACCCCGATGAGCTACTGGGAGGTCTACCGGGCCGACCTCGACCCGCTCGCCGCCCACTACCCGGCCCTGCCCCACGACACCGGCCTCCACCTGCTGCTCGGCCCCGCCGGCAGCCGCGGCCGGGGCCTCGGCACCACCCTGCTCGCCGCCCTCGCCGACCGCCTCCTGCGGGAACGGCCGCGCTGCGCCCGGGTGGTCGCCGAACCCGACGTCCGCAACCGGCGCTCCGTCCACGCCTTCCGCCGGGCCGGCTTCCGGCTCGCCGCCGAACTCGACCTGCCCGGCAAACGGGCCGCCCTGATGGTCCGCGACCGCACCCCGCACCCCGCCTAGGACTGCACCGCCTCATGGACACCCCCGCACCCCCGCCCGGGCCCTATGACCTGCTCGGCGTCGGCATCGGCCCGTTCAACCTCTCGCTCGCCGCGCTCGCCGAGCCCGTCCCCGGCCTGCGCACCCTCTTCTGCGACCGGCGCCCGGAGTTCCGCTGGCACCCCGGGATGCTCGTCGACGGCGCCCGGATGCAGGTGCCGTTCCTCGCCGACCTGGTCTCCCTGGTGGACCCGACCAGCCGGTGGTCCTTCCTCAACCACCTGCGCGAGCAGGACCGGCTGTTCCCCTTCTACTTCACCGAGCGGTTCCAGCTCACCCGCCACGAGTACGACCACTACTGCCGCTGGGCCGCCGAACGGCTGGCCAACTGCCGCTTCGGCACCGAGGTCACCGCCCTGCACTGGACCGGCGACCGGTACCGCGCCGAGCTGCGCGAGAGCGCGGGCGGGCGGCTGCGCACCGTCGAGGCGCGCAACGTCGTGCTCGGCGTCGGCACCCTGCCGGTGCGGCCCGCCGCCTTCGCCGCCCTCGACGGCCACCCCCGGGTCTTCCACTCCGCCGACTACCTCGACCGCCGCGGCGCCCTGGCCGGCGCCCGGGACATCACCGTCGTCGGCAGCGGGCAGTCCGGCGCCGAGGTCTTCCTCGACCTGCTGCGCCGCCACGACGGCGACGGCGTGCGGCTGCGCTGGCTCACCCGCACCCGGGCGCTGGCCCCGATGGAGTACTCCAAACTCGGCCTGGAGCACTTCACCCCCGACTACACCCGGTACTTCCACGGCCTGCCGCCGGCGGTGCGCGACGGCCTGGTCGAGGCCCAGTGGCAGCTGCACAAGGCCGCCTCCGCCGAGACCCTCGCCGAGATCCACGACCACCTCTACGCGCGCACCGTCGGCCGGGCGGTCGGCGAGGCACCGGTCGAGATCACCCCCGGCACCGCCGTCACCGACGCCCGCTCCGGGCCCTGCGGCGGGCTCGAACTCGATTGCCGGCACACCGACTCCGGCACCGGTCACGTGCTGCGCACCGACGCCGTGGTGCTCGCCACCGGCTACCGGGCCGCCCGCCCGGCCGCCCTGGAGCCGCTCGCCCACCTCGTCGACTGGGACGCCGCCGGCCGCTACCGGGTCGGCCTGGACCACCGGGTCGCCACCCTGCCGGAGGTCACCGGCGGGCTGTACGTCCAGAACGGCGAGCTGCACACCCACGGGGTGGGCACCCCCGACCTGGGCCTCGGCGCGCACCGTGCCGCGGTGATCCTCAACGCCGTCACCGGGCGGACCGTCCACCGGCTGCCGCAGCGCACCGCCTGGACCGGCTTCGCGCCGCCGGCCGCACCCGTTCCCCTCCCCGCTCTTCCCCGACCCCAGGAGCCGACCCGTGCCGCAACCGCCGGCCGCTGAACCGCCGCTGTACCTGCCGCCGCAGCTCACCGCCGGGCCCTGGCAGCGGGCCGGCCGCGCGCTGCTGGCCAAGATGCTCGGCGAGTTCGCCTACGAGGAGCTCGTCACCCCCGTCGGGACCGGCGCCCCCGACGGCTACGCGCTCGCGCTGCCCGGGGCCGAGTACCGCTTCACCGCCCGGCGCGGCGCCTACGACAGCTGGCGCGTCGACCCCGGCTCCGTCGGCTGCGACGCGCCCGGCGGCCCCGACCCGCTGCGCTTCCTCATCCACGCCCGGCACGCCCTCGGCCTGCGCGGCGACACCACCGGCCACCTGCTGCGCGAACTCACCGCCACGCTGACCGCCGACGCCCACCTGCTCGCCACCGGGCTCACCGCCGCCGAACTCGCCGACCTCGGTCACACCGAGCTGGAGGGCCGGCAGGGCGGCCACCCGTGGATCGTCCCCAACAAGGGCCGGATCGGCTTCTCCGCCGCGGACGCCGCCCGCTGGGCCCCGGAGGCCCGCGCTCCGCGCCCCCTGCCCTGGATCGCCGTCCACCGCCGGCTCGCCGAGTACCGGGGCGTGGCCGGCCTGGCCGACCCCGCCTCGCTGTACCGCCGCGAGCTCGACGACCCGGACGCGCTGCGCGCCCCGCTCGGCGCCGCCGCCGACGACTACCTGCTGCTGCCGGTGCACCCCTGGCAGTGGGACGAGACCGTGCTGCCGCTGTTCGCGCCGTGGATCGCCTCCGGGGAGATCGTCCCGCTCGGAACCGACGGCGACCTGCGGCTGCCCCAGCAGTCGATCCGCTCGTTCTTCAACGAGAGCCACCCCGAGCGCTGCACCGTCAAGCTGCCGCTCGCCATCCTCAACACCCTGGTCTGGCGCGGCCTGCCCACCGAGCGCACCCGGGCCGCGCCCGCCGTCACCGCCTGGATCCACGGGCTGCGCGACGCCGACCCGTTCCTGCGCGACGAGTGCCGGGTGGTGCTGCTCGGCGAGATCGCCTCCGTCACCGTCGACCACCCGCTCTACCGCGAGCTGCCCGAGGCGCCGTACCAGTACAAGGAACTGCTCGGCGCGATCTGGCGCGAGCCGCTCGGCCCCGCGCTGGCGCCCGGCGAACGCGCCCGCACCCTGGCGGCGCTGCTGCAGACCGGCCGCGACGGGCGGCCGCTCGCCGCCGAGCTGATCGCCCGCTCCGGGCTCGCCCCCGCCGTGTGGACCGCCCGGCTGTTCGCCGCGCTGCTGCCGCCGCTGCTGCACTTCCTCTACCGGTACGGCCTGGTCTTCTCCCCGCACGGCGAGAACGCCATCGTCGTCTTCGACGAGCGGGACGTGCCGGTGCGGCTGGCGGTCAAGGACTTCGTCGACGACGTCAACCTCAGCGACCAGGACCTCCCGGAGCTGCGCGGCCTGCCCGCCGAGGTGGACGAGGTGCTGCTGCGCGAGGATCCGCAGGGCCTGTGCCAGTTCCTGCACTCCGGGCTCTTCATCGGCGTGTTCCGCTACCTGGCGCCGCTGCTGGAGGCGCGGACCGGCCTGGCCGAGGCGGAGTTCTGGGCGCTGCTGCGCGCCGAGGTGCTGCGCCACCAGGCGCGATTCCCGGAACTCGGCGACCGGTTCGCGCTGTTCGACCTGTTCCGGCCGAGGATCGACCGGCTCTGCCTGAACCGCAACCGGCTGCTGCTGGA
This sequence comes from Kitasatospora sp. NPDC015120, assembly GCF_043080305.1. Lineage (NCBI taxonomy): Bacteria > Bacillati > Actinomycetota > Actinomycetes > Kitasatosporales > Streptomycetaceae > Kitasatospora > Kitasatospora sp. NPDC015120. The sequence continues at coordinate 57,126 of NZ_JBIBVJ010000015.1, forward strand.
CGGCTACGGGGACCGCCCGCACCGCCCGCACGCCGCCCGGCACGGCACCGTGCCCAACCCGCTCGCCGAGGGCGGGACGGCGCCGCTGCCCGGACAACGGGACCGGATTGTCACCCCCGCCCCGTAGGGTGGGAGGGTCATGACGAACGACTCCGAATCCCAGCTCCCCGCCGAGGACGCCGACCCGGCCGGAAGCTCCGAGGACGCCCCGGCCGAGGCCGTCCCCCGCTCCCGCGTCCCCGAGCTGCTGCACGCCGCGGTCGCGGCCGTCGGCGGCGTCGAGCGCCCCGGTCAGCTCCGGATGGCCGAGGCCGTCGCCGACGCCGTCGACCACGGCGAGCACCTGCTGGTGCAGGCCGGCACGGGCACCGGAAAGTCCCTCGCCTACCTGGTGCCGGCGCTCGCCCACGGGGACCGCGTGGTGGTCGCGACCGCCACCCTGGCGCTCCAACGCCAGCTCGTGGAGCGGGACTTGCCGCGCACCGTGGAGGCGCTCCACCCGGTGCTGCGGCGCCGCCCGCTGTTCGCGATGCTCAAGGGCCGTTCCAACTACCTGTGCCTGCACCGGGCCAACGAGGGCACCCCGAGCGAGGAGGGCGAGGGGCTGTTCGACCCGGTCGAGGCGATGGGCGGGCCGGCCGGCAAGCTCGGCCAGGAGGTGCTCCGGCTGCGCGACTGGGCCGACGAGACCGAGACCGGCGACCGGGACGACATGACCCCCGGCGTCTCCGACCGGGCCTGGGCCCAGCTCTCGGTCACCTCGAAGGAGTGCCTGGGCGCCACCCGCTGCGCGTACGGGCAGGAGTGCTTCGCGGAGAAGGCGCGCGAGCGGGCCAAGCTCGCCGACGTGGTGGTCACCAACCACGCGATGCTCGCGATCGACGCGATCGAGGGCGCGCCGGTGCTGCCCGAGCACGGGCTGCTGATCATCGACGAGGCCCACGAGCTGGTCAACCGGGTCACCGGCGCGGCCACCGCCGAGCTGACCGTCGGCGCGGTGAACCGCGCGGTCAAGCGGGCCGCCCGGCTCGCCAACGAGAAGGCCGTGGACGCGCTCCAGGCCGCCGCCGAGAACTACCACGGCCTGATGGAGACCGCCCAGCCCGGCCGGGTCGAGGAGCTGCCGGAGTACCTCGGGTACGCCGTCACCGCGATCCGGGACGCCGCCCGGCAGGTGATCACCTCGCTCGGCGAGACCAGGGACAAGGGGCTCAGCGACGAGGACGCCGTGCGCAAGCAGGCGATGGCCTCCGCCGAGGCGTTGCACGAGACCGCCGACCGGCTGCTCCAGGACTCCGAGTACGACGTCGTCTGGATCGAGCGCAGCGACCGCTACGGGCTGGGCACCGCCTCGCTGCGGGTCGCCCCGCTGAGCGTCTCCGGGCTGCTGCGCGAGGGCCTGTACAAGGAACGCTCGGTGGTGCTCACCTCGGCCACCCTCAAGCTCGGCGGGGACTTCAACGGCGTGGCGGCCTCGGTCGGCCTGCCCTCCGAGGCCCGGCTGCCCGACGTCCGCACGGCGGGCGACAACCCGGAGGCGGCGGGCGCGGGCTTCGGCGACGAGCCGGTGCCGCACTGGCGGGGGATCGACGTCGGCTCGCCGTTCAAGTACCCCAAGCAGGGCATCCTGTACGTCGCCCGGCATCTGGCCGACCCCGGGCGGGATCCCGAACGGCCGGACATGCTGGACGAGTTGGCCGAGCTGATCGGCGCGGCCGGCGGGCGCACGCTCGGGCTGTTCTCCTCGATGCGCGGTGCCCGGACGGCCGCCGAGGCGATGCGGGAGCGGCTGGACCACCGGATCCTGCTCCAGGGGGAGGACACCCTGGGCGAGCTGATCCGCGAGTTCGCCTCGGACGCGACCACCTGCCTGTTCGGCACGCTGTCGCTCTGGCAGGGCGTGGACGTGCCCGGGTCGGCCTGCCAGCTGGTGGTGATGGACCGGATCCCGTTCCCGCGTCCGGACGACCCGCTGATGAGCGCCCGGCAGAAGGACGTGGAACAGCGCGGCGGGAACGGTTTCATGGCCGTCGCGGCCACCCACGCGGCGCTGCTGATGGCGCAGGGCGCGGGCCGGCTGGTGCGCGCGGCGGACGACCGGGGCGTGGTGGCGGTGCTCGATCCGCGGGTGGAGACCAAGCGGTACGGGGGCTTCTTCCGCTCCTCGATGCCGGAGTTCTGGTACACCACGGACCGCAACCAGGTGCGTCGCTCGCTCGCGGCGATCGACGCCTCGGCGGCGCCGGTGCGGCCGGTGGTGAAGCGGGGCTGAGACGGGCCGGAGGGGCTCCGCGCGGTCCGCGGGGAGCCCCTTCCCGTCCCGAGGGTGCCCGAGGGGCCGGGGGCGGCCGTCAGAGCCGGCGGAGCACCGCCACGACCTTGCCCAGGATGGTCGCGTTGTCGCCGTTGATCGGCTCGTAGGCCGGGTTGTGCGGCATCAGCCAGATCCGGCCGTCCTCGCGCTTGAGGCGCTTGACGGTGGCCTCGCCGTCGATCATCGCGGCCACGATGTCGCCGTTCTCGGCGACCGGCTGGCGGCGGACGGTGACCCAGTCGCCGTCGCAGATGGCCGCCTCGATCATCGAGTCGCCGCGCACGGTGAGCGCGAACAGCTCGCCCTCGCCGACCAGCTGGCGTGGCAGCGGGAAGACGTCCTCGACCGTCTGCTCGGCCAGGATCGGCCCGCCGGCGGCGATCCGGCCGACCAGCGGCACGTAGGAGGTGGAGGGGCGGCCGGCGGTCTCGGCGGTGTTCGGCCGGGCCACCTCGACGCCGCGGACCTCGTAGGCGCGCGGGCGGTGCGGGTCCCGGCGGAGGAAGCCCTTGCGCTCCAGCGCCATCAGCTGGTGGGCCACCGAGGAGGTGCTGGACAGGCCCACGGCCTGGCCGATCTCGCGCATGGACGGCGGGTAGCCGCGCCGCTGGACCGAATCCCGGATGACCTCGATCACCCGGCGCTGGCGCTCGGTGAGGCCGGCCTCGTCGGTGCGGATGCCGGGCGGCCGGCCGGGCGCCGAGCGGGCGGGGGCGGGGTGGGCGTCGTCCAGCGCGGGGGAGTGCTCGATGGGCTGGTCCGGAACGCGGCCGACGCCGGGGAGGCCCGGGCCCGGGAGGCGGTGGTCTTCGCTACGGTCCATGCTGATGTCCACACTCTGCTGATTCGTGGTGCGCTGCCCCACCTTGAGCTGGGAGTGTTCCTGCACCGGGATGGTGTTGCTTTCGACGGTGTTCACGGCGGCCCCTCTCGACGGCTGTCCTCTCCTTTTTCCAGCCCAACGCACCTCGTATCGAAAGGTTGCGCCAAACACACGTTCGAGTGAATTATTCGGGAGTTGGCTGACTCGATCAAGGCTTTGTTGTACATCGATTAAATGTTCGACCCGAAGGCGTCCCCGGAATCTTAGTCGGCGCCGACACGCCCGTGGGTCGACTTCCATCACAGACCTAGATGTAGTGGCTACAGTCCTCCCCGTGGCCCAGTACTTGTGGTCGAGGGCTCAAGATCGGGTTGCTACCAGCGCCCCCGGATCGCATAGACTCGACCAGTCCGCACGTCCTGCCAGGGAGGGATCCTCAGGTGCACTGCCCCTTCTGCCGGCACTCCGACAGCCGCGTCGTCGACAGCCGGACCACCGAGGACGGCAGCTGCATCCGCCGTCGTCGGCAGTGCCCGGACTGCGGCCGCCGCTTCACCACGGTGGAGACGGCCGCCCTGATGGTCATCAAGCGCAGCGGCGTCACCGAGCCGTTCTCCCGGGAGAAGGTCATCTCCGGCGTCCGCAAGGCCTGCCAGGGCCGCCCGGTCACCGAGGACGCCCTCGCCCAGCTCGGCCAGCGGGTCGAGGAGTGCGTGCGGGCCACCGGCAACGCCGAGCTCACCACCCATGACGTCGGGCTGGCCATACTCGGCCCGCTGAAGGAACTCGACGTCGTCGCCTACCTGCGCTTCGCCAGCGTCTACCAGGCGTACGACGGACTGGAAGACTTCGAGGCCGCCATCGCGGAACTCCGCGCCGAGCGGCCCGCTCCCGAGGCGGACGGCACTCCCGTGCCCGTCGCCTCCGCCGCGCCCTAACCGGCCCGGCCCCTTCACCGGCCCCTTTCCGGGGTCGGCAGCACCCCCGGCCCCCGCAAGGGCCGACGTGTGCCCGAAAACGGCGCACAGACCATGACAAACCGTGCGCGGCCGGCGAGGACTCCCGCCTGCCCGCACACCGGAAGAGCGAACCAGCCGTGCCCGGACTTTTCGGGGCACTCCGGGCGTTTGCCCAACCAGGAGGAGGAACAGAAGTGACAGACACCACGAGCGGTTCCGCACGCGGGTCGAAGTCCGACAAGGCGGCGGCCAAGGGCGGCGCCGGCAAGGCCCCCAAGGGCGGTCTGCGGATCGGGCGCATCTACACCACTCCTGGCGTGCACCCGTACGACGAGGTCCGCTGGGAGCGGCGCGACGTCGTGATGACCAACTGGCGCGACGGCTCGATCAACTTCGAGCAGCGCGGCGTCGAGTTCCCCGACTTCTGGTCGGTGAACGCGGTCAACATCGTCACGTCCAAGTACTTCCGCGGCGCCGTGGGCACCCCGCAGCGCGAGTGGAGCCTCAAGCAGATCATCGACCGCGTGGTGCTCACCTACCGCGCCGCGGGGGAGAAGAACGGCTACTTCGCCACCCCGGACGACGCCGAGGTGTTCGAGCACGAGCTGACCCACGCCCTCCTCCACCAGGTGTTCAGCTTCAACTCGCCGGTCTGGTTCAACGTCGGCACCAAGCAGCCCCAGCAGGTCTCCGCCTGCTTCATCCTGTCCGTCGACGACTCCATGGAGTCGATCCTCGACTGGTACAAGGAAGAGGGCATGATCTTCAAGGGCGGCTCCGGCGCCGGCCTGAACCTCTCCCGGATCCGTTCCAGCAAGGAACTGCTCTCCTCCGGCGGCAACGCCTCCGGCCCGGTCTCCTTCATGCGCGGCGCCGACGCCTCCGCCGGCACCATCAAGTCCGGCGGCGCCACCCGCCGCGCGGCCAAGATGGTCGTCCTGGACGTCGACCACCCGGACGTCGAGGCCTTCATCGAGACCAAGGTGAAGGAGGAGGAGAAGATCCGCGCCCTGCGCGACGCGGGCTTCGACATGGACCTCGGCGGGGACGACATCACCTCCGTCCAGTACCAGAACGCCAACAACTCGGTCCGCGTCAGCGACGAATTCATGACCGCCGTCGAGAACGGCACCGAATTCGGCCTGCGCGCCCGGATGACCGGCGAGGTCATCGAGACCGTCGACGCGAAGAAGCTCTTCCGCAAGATGGCCGAGGCCGCCTGGGCCTGCGCCGACCCCGGCATCCAGTACGACTCCGTGATCAACCACTGGCACACCTGCCCGGAGTCCGGCCGGATCAACGCGTCCAACCCCTGCTCCGAGTACATGCACCTGGACAACTCCAGCTGCAACCTCGCCTCGCTCAACCTCATGAAGTTCCTCCGCGACGACGACTCGTTCGACGCCGCGACCTTCGCCAAGGTCGTCGAGCTGGTCATCACCGCGATGGACATCTCCATCTGCTTCGCGGACTTCCCGACCGAGAAGATCGGCGAGACCACCCGCGCCTACCGCCAGCTGGGCATCGGCTACGCCAACCTCGGCGCCCTGCTGATGGCCACCGGCCACGCCTACGACAGCGCGGGCGGCCGCGCCCTGGCCGGCTCCATCACCTCGCTGATGACCGGTACCGCCTACCGCCGCGGTGCCGAACTCGCCGGTGTGGTCGGCCCGTACGACGGCTACGCCCGCAACGCCGCCCCGCACCAGCGGGTCATGAAGCAGCACGCGGACGCCTCGAAGGCGGCCGTCTCGTTCGACGACCTGGACGCCCCGGTCTGGGCCGCGGCCACCGAGACCTGGAACGACGTGCTCCGGATCGGCGCGCAGAACGGTTTCCGCAACGCCCAGGCGTCGGTGCTCGCCCCGACCGGCACCATCGGCCTGATGATGGACTGCGACACCACCGGCGTGGAGCCGGACCTCGCGCTGGTCAAGTTCAAGAAGCTGGTCGGCGGCGGCTCGATGCAGATCGTCAACGGCACCGTCCCGCGCGCCCTGAAGCGCCTCGGCTACCAGGACGAGCAGATCGAGGCGGTCGTCGCGCACATTGCCGAGCACGGCAACGTGGTCGACGCGCCGGGCCTGAAGGCCGAGCACTACGAGGTCTTCGACTGCGCCATGGGCGAGCGCTCCATCTCCCCGATGGGCCACGTGCGGATGATGGCCGCGATCCAGCCGTGGATCTCCGGCGCCATCTCCAAGACGGTGAACATGCCGGCCTCCGCGACCGTCGAGGACGTCGAGGAGATCTACTTCGAGGCCTGGAAGATGGGCGTCAAGGCGCTCGCCATCTACCGCGAGAACTCGAAGGTCGGCCAGCCGCTCTCGGCCAAGAAGAAGGACGAGAAGGCCGAGGAGGCCCCGGCCGCCGCGGTCGAGAAGGTCGTCGAGTACCGCCCGGTCCGCAAGCGCCTGCCCAAGGGCCGCCCGGGCATCACCACCTCCTTCACGGTCGGTGGCGCCGAGGGCTACATGACCGCCAACTCCTACCCGGACGACGGCCTCGGCGAGGTCTTCCTGAAGATGTCCAAGCAGGGCTCGACCCTCGCGGGCATGATGGACGCCTTCTCCATCGCCGTCTCGGTCGGCCTGCAGTACGGCGTGCCGCTGGAGACCTACGTCTCGAAGTTCACCAACATGCGCTTCGAGCCGGCCGGTCTGACCGACGACCCGGACGTGCGGATGGCGCAGTCGATCGTCGACTACATCTTCCGCCGCCTGGCGCTGGACTTCCTGCCGTTCGAGACCCGCTCGGCGCTCGGCATCCACTCCGTCGAGGAGCGCCAGCGCCACCTGGAGACCGGGTCCTACGAGCCGCTGGAGGCCGAGGAGGAGCTGGACACCGAGACGCTCGCCCAGTCCGCCCCGGTCGCCCCCGCCGCTTCCGCCAAGCCGGCCGCCGCCCCGGCCCCGGCCCCGAAGGCCACCCCGGCCCAGGCCCACAACTCGACCGAGCTGATCGAGATCCAGCTGGGCCTGAACGCCGACGCGCCGCTCTGCTTCTCCTGCGGCACCAAGATGCGCCGCGCCGGCAGCTGCTACCTCTGCGAGGGCTGCGGCTCCACCAGCGGCTGCAGCTGATGCCGGGCGGAACGGCGCCGAGCGCACCACTGCGCCGTTCCTGATCCGATGAGCGACCCCTGAGGCGGGGGCGCCGGCCGACCGGCCGGCGCCCCCGCCTCAGCCGTCGTGCGGCCGGCGCACGGTGGCGACGGGGTGAGGGGGAGGGGGCGCTGCGCTATACGGAGCGTTGCGGGAGGAGACTGACCGTCAACTTCTCGGTTGAGTACATCGTCTGAATGGATATGATCGGCCGACTGCGTGAACCGAATCGCCGCCCGGAGACGTTCCACGACGTCGGCCGGGCGGTCGCGCATTCGCCCGACTTCTGCCGAGGACACCGCACCGATGACAGAACGCTCCAACCCCGACGGCGGGCCGCTCCGTCGACCCGACGCGCGCACCAAGGCCCTGACGGCGGCCGCCGCCCTGCTGGCGGCGGTGGCCGGGCCGGTCGGGGTGATGCGGGCGCTCGACGCCGGGCAGCCGCTGACCGCGGCCGCCGTGGCGGCGGTCGCCGTGCTCTGGCTGATCGCCGTCCGGCAGGCCGGCAGCGCCACCGAGCGGGCCCGGCGGCTGGAGGCGGAACTGGCCGGGAAGGACGACGAGGCCATGGCGGCGCTGGTCGTCGCCGGGGCGGCCCGCCAGGGCGAGGCCTCCGCCCGGGCGCGGGCCGCCGCCGCGGAGGCCGAGCGGGACGAGGCGCGGACCGCGCTCGGGCGCGCCGAGGAGGAGGTCACGGCCGCCCGCGCGGACGCGGCCCGGGCCCGGGCGGAGGCCGAGGCGGAGCGCGCCGAGCGGGCCGTCCTGGACCGGCTGGCCGACGAGGTGCTGCCCGAGGTGGTGAAGCGGCTGCGCACCGGCGCGACCGTGGACAGCGCGCTGGCCGCTCACCGCGAGCACCCCCAGCGGGCGCTGCTGCGCGCCGTCGCCGAGGAGATCGGCCGCGGCGAGCGGCTGCGGGCCGCCGCGCTGGCGGTCTGCGCGACCGCCGCCGGCCGGGTCCAGGCGCTCGCCACGAGCATGCACGCGGAGCTGCGCGAGATGCAGCACCGGCACGACGAGGAGGTCCTCGGGGACCTGCTGAGCCTGGACCACGCGACCGCGCAGGCGGGCCGGATGGCCGACAGCATCGCGGTGCTCACCGGTGCCCGCTCCGGCCGGCGCTGGGGCAAGCCGATCCCGGTGGAGTCGGTGCTGCGCGGCGCGCTCGGCCGGATCAGCGCCTACCAGCGGGTGCGGCTGCACAACGCGAGCACGGCCGCGGTGGCGGGGTTCGCCGCCGAGGGCGTGATGCACGCGCTGGCCGAACTGCTGGACAACGCGACCACCTTCTCCGCCCCGCCGGCCGAGGTGCACGTCTACGTCGAGGAGGTGCCGGCCGGCCTGGCGATCACCGTCGAGGACAGCGGCCTGGGCCTGAGCGACAGCTGGCTGCGCCGCGCCGAGCGGGCCGTCTCGGCGGAGCCGCTGGACCTCACCACGCTGTCGGCGGGCACCCGGATCGGCCTCGCGGTGGTCGGGGTGCTGGCCCGCAAGCACGGGTTGCAGATCTCGTTCCGGCCCTCCGCGCGCGGTGGCACCGGCGTGGTGATGCTGATCCCGCAGCAGCTGGTGACCCAGCCCGTGGCGGAGCCCGCGCCGCTCGCCGCACCCGCCGCCGCACCCCCGGCCGCACTCGCACCCGCGTCCGCCGAGCGGGCCGCGCGCCCCGCGCTCACCCCCGCCCGCACGGCGCCGGCCACGCCCCCCGCGCCCACCGCTCCCGCTCCGGCCCCCGCGCCCGGGGTCACCGACAGCGGCCTGCCACAGCGCCGCCGCGGCCAGACGCTCGGCGCGGCCGCCCCCGCGGCCGCCCCGGCCGAACGGGCCGCCCGCCCCGGCACGGCGGATGCCGCCGCCCGGTTCGGCGCGTTCCGCCGGGCGACCCGGCCGGGCGCGGACGCCGCACCGGCCGCGGACACCCCGGGCACCCGGTCCGCCACCGACCCCGCGTCCGACGTTTCCCCCGTCACCGAGAAGGACTCCTGATGAGCAGTGCCACCGACCGCGACCTCGACTGGCTGTTGGAAAACCTGCTGACCAACACCCCCGGCACCCGGCACGCCCTGGTGCTCTCCGCCGACGGCCTCAAGCTCTGCCACACCTCCGGCCTCGACGACGACCGGGCCGACCAGCTCGCCGCCATCGCCTCCGGTCTGCAGAGCCTGGCGCACGGCGCGTCCATCGAGTTCGGCGACGGCACCGGCGGGGTCCGGCAGTCGATGACCGAGTTCCACGGCGGCGTGCTGTGCATCGTGGCGGCCGGCGAGGGCGCCCACCTCGCCGTGGTCACCGACGAGGACGCCGACGTGGGCGTGGTCGGCCACAACATGCATGGGCTGATCGAGCAGATCGGCGTCCACCTCAGTGCTCCGGCCCGGGAGGCCGCCGCGGATCCGGACGCCCGGGGGGCCGACGGAAGCGCCGGGGCATGAGCGGGGGCGGGGGGACCACCGGCGGGCGGCCGGTCATGCCGGGCCGGGACGACGACCCGGACCGCCTGTACACCATCACCAGGGGCCGCAGCCGGGCCCCGGAGAACGCGTTCGACCTGGTCACGCTGATCGTCGCCGAGCAGGAGCCGGTGCCGGGCATGCAGTCGGAACACGCGCGCATCCTGCGGATGTGCGAGGCGCCGACCGCCGTGGTGGAGGTCGCCGCGGAGCTGGCGCTGCCGGTGTCGGTGGTGAAGATCCTCCTCGGCGACCTGCTGGAGGCCGGGTCGATCACCGCCCGCCACCCCCGGTTCGCGCCGACCAAGGCCCGGCTGCCCGATCTCGACACGCTGAAGCAGGTACTGCATGGACTCCAACAGCTCTGAGGGGCGCGCCGTGCGTCCGCTCGGGCGGACGCCGCTGCGCCGCACCGCCGACAACGCGCTGAAGATCGTCGTGGTCGGCGGCTTCGGCGTGGGCAAGACCACCCTGGTCGGCGCGGTCAGCGAGATCCGCCCGCTGAACACCGAGGAGATCATGACCAGGGCCGGTGAGGGGATCGACGACCCCACCGGCGCCTGGGGCAAGCGGTCGACCACGGTCGCCTTCGACTTCGGCCGGATCACCCTCTCCGCCAGCCAGGTGCTCTACCTGTTCGGCGCGCCGGGTCAGGAGCGGTTCTGGTTCCTCTGGGACCGGCTGTTCTCCGGCGCCCTGGGCGCGGTCGTGCTGGTGGACACCCGGCGGCTGGAGGACTCCTGGTACGCCATCGACCGCCTGGAGCACCACGGCACCCCCTTCATCGTCGCCCGCAACAACTTCGGCGAGCCGACCCACACCCTGGAGCAGGTCCGCGAGGCGCTCGACCTGCCGCCCGGGGTGCCGCTGGTGGACTGCGACGCCCGGGACCGGGCGTCCGGCAAACAGGTGCTGATCGAGCTGGTCCGCCATCTGACCGCCCGGGTCGAGGCCGGGTCGGCGGCCGCTGCCGCCGCCACCGCCGCCGCGACCGTCCCCGACGTCCTTGAGGAGAGCACCCCGTGACCGAGCCCGCCGCCACCCCGCCGCCGGGCTGCCCGGCGCACGCCGGTGCCGTCCCGCTGTACGGGCCGCGCTTCCAGACCGACCCCGGGCAGGTCTACCGCGAGATGCGGGCCGCGCACGGCCCGGTCGCGCCGGTCGAGCTGGCCGGCGGGGTGCCGGCCTGGCTGGTGATCGGCTACCGCGAGCTCCAGCTGGTGACCGGTCAGCCGCAGCTGTTCGGCCGGGACTCCACCCGCTGGTCGGGCTGGTCGGAGATCCCCGAGGACTGGCCGCTCAAGCCGATGATGGCCCCGGTGCCGTCGATCCTGTACGCCGAGGGCGAGGAGCACGTCCGGCGCTCGCGGGCGGTCACCGACGCGCTGTCCGCCGTCGACCCGTACGAGCTGCGCAAGCACTGCGAGGAGCTGGCCGACCGGCTGATCGACGAGTTCGCCGGGCGCGGCGAGGCGGACCTGGTCGCCGAGTACGCGCACCGGCTGCCGCTGCTGGTGCTCTGCCGGGTGCTGGGGCTGAGCGAGGAGCAGGCGCCGGTGCTCATCGAGAGCCTGCTGACCATGCTGGACGGCGGTGCGGACGCGCCGGCCGGAGCGCAGCGGCTGCTGGCGGTGATGCTGGAGCTGGTCGAGGAGAAGGCCGCGCACCCGGGCGAGGACGTCGCCTCGCGGATGCTGGCGCACCCGGCGGGCCTGACCCACGAGGAGGTCATGCGGGACCTCCGGGTGCTGCTGATCGCCGGTCACCAGCCCTGCTCGTACTGGATCTCCAACGCGCTGCGGCTGATGCTCACCGACGAGCGGTTCGCCGCCTCGCTGTCCGGCGGGCGGCGCAGCATCGGCCAGGCGCTGAACCAGGCGCTCTGGGAGGACACCCCGACGCAGATCTTCGCCGGCCGCTGGGCCGTCCGCGACACCCGGCTCGGCGGGCAGCGGATCGCCGCCGGGGACATGCTGCTGCTGGGCTTCGCGGGCGCCAACTCCGATCCGTCGGTACGCCGGCCGGACGGACGGCCGGCCGAGGGCAACCGCGCGTACCTGAGCTACTCGTACGGCGAGCACGGCTGCCCGTTCCCGGCGCAGGAGGCGGCCGAGGTGATCGCGACGACGGCGGTCGAGGTGCTGCTGGACCGGCTGCCGGACCTCGGCCTGGCGGTGGCCGAGCACGCGCTGGTGTGGCGGCCGTCGGCCTGGGTGCGCGGGCTGGTGGCGCTGCCGGTGTCGTTCACCCCGGGGTACGCGGGCTGACCCGCGCGCAGCAGGACCCCGGTACCGCTGGACCCGAACCGAAGGAGCTGAAGCCGATGACCGCCCCTGCCCCGATCGCCCCCGACCCGATCGCCCTCGACCCGCTGGCGCGCGACAACGCCGCCGAGGGCGCGCTGCTGCGCGCCGCCGGTCCGGTGGTGCCGGTGGTGCTGCCCGGAGGTGTCGCCGCCTGGGCGGTGACGCAGCACGCGGCCGCCCGTGAACTGCTGACCGACGCGCGGCTGGTGAAGGACGCCCGGCACTGGGCGGCGTTCCAGCGCGGCGAGGTGCCGAGGACCTGGCCGCTGATCGGCCTGGCGGTGCCGGGCCCGAGCATGGTGACCACCGACGGCGCCGAGCACCGCCGGCTGCGCGCCCTGGTGGCGCACGCGTTCACCCCGCGCCAGGTGGAGCTGATGCGCCCGCGGGTGGAGGCGATCACCCGTGAGCTGCTGGACACCCTGGCGGCGGGGGAGCCGGTGGTGGACCTCAAGTCCGCCTTCGCCTTCCCGCTGCCGATGACGGTGATCTGCTCGCTGCTGGGCGTGCCGGAGTCGGAGCACGGCCGGCTGCGGGACCTCTACGAGCGGTTCTTCGGTGCCCGGCCGAACCCGGAGGGCATCCAGGCGACCATCGCCGGGCTGAACGCCTTCGTCAACGGCCTGGTGGCGCAGCGCCGCGCGGCTCCCGGCGACGACCTGGCGAGCGTGCTGCTGCTGGCCGACGCGGAGGGCGGGGCGCTGACCGACGAGGAAGCGGCGGCCACCCTGCGGGTGATCATCGCGGCGGGCCACGAGACCACGGTGAACCTGATCGGCAACGCGGTGCGGGCGCTGCTCTCGCACCCGGACCAGCTGGCGCTGGTGCGCGAGGGGAGGGCCGGCTGGGACGCGGTGGTGGAGGAGTCGCTCCGCTGGACGCCGCCGACCAGCAACTTCCTGTTCCGGTTCGCCGCCGAGGACGTCGCGGTGGGCGGCGCGGTGATCCCGGCGGGCGAGCCGGTGCTGATCTCGTACAACGCGATCGGGCGGGACCCCGCGCAGCACGGGGTGACCGCCGAGGTGTTCGACGTCACCCGGGATCCGGTCCGGCACCTGTCCTTCGGGCACGGCCCGCACGTCTGCCCGGGTTCGCCGCTGGCCCGGCTGGAGGCGGGGATCGCGCTGCCGGCGCTGTTCGAGCGGTTCCCGGACCTCGCGCTGGCGGTGCCGGACGAGGAGCTGCGGCCGAGCGGCTCGCTGGTGGTGAACGCGCTGAAGGAGCTTCCGGTCCGTCTCTTCTGAAGCAGAATCGTTTCTGCTGGCCATGGTTCGGCCCCGCCCGGTCCTTCCGGGCGGGGCCGAACGGCGTCCGGGTCACAACCGGGGCACGAGGGAATGATGGTCGGGTCCGGACCTTGGCGGCACGTGGCGGCTGCGTTACCGTCTTGGGATCGGCCGGCCGCCGCGTCCATGTCGAACGTCGAACTCCGGTACAGCGCAATGTCGTTCCGTCGTACAGCCGAGCGTTCACGCCCCGGCGAGGAGGACCGCATTGACTTCCACCCCGACCGTGCCGTCCACGACTGCGCCGCCCGTTCCCGCACCCGCCGCCCGGCGCCGGCGCCTGCCGGCCGCCGTGGCCCTGCTGGCCGCCGCGGCCCTCACCGCGGCCTGTTCCAACAGCTCCGACAGTTCCGGAAGTTCGGGAGGATCGGGGGGCGGGCAGACGCTGTCCGGTGACTGCGCCGCGTACCAGCCGTACGCCGGGCACGCCGGCAAGACGGTGACGGTCTTCGCCTCGATCCTCAGCCCCGAGTCGGACAACCTGGAGAAGTCCTGGGCGGACTTCAGCAAGTGCACCGGGATCAAGATCAGTTACGAGGGCAGCAACGACTTCGAGTCCCAGCTGCCGGTGCGGGTGAGCGGCGGCAACGCCCCCGACTTCGCGATCATCCCGCAGCCCGGTCTGCTGGCCCAGATGGTCAAGAGCGGCAAGGTGGTCAAGCCGCCCGCGCAGACCGTGGCCAACCAGGAGAAGTGGAGCCCGGTCTGGAAGACCTACGGCTCGGTCAACGGCACCTTCTACGCCGCGCCGATGAGCGCCAACATGAAGTCCCTGGTCTGGTACTCGCCGAAGGCGTTCAAGCAGGCCGGCTACAGCGTGCCCAAGACCTGGGCCGACCTGATGGCGCTCAGCGACCGGATCGCCAAGGCCGGCGCCGGAAAGCCCTGGTGCGGCGGCATCGCCTCCGGCACGGCCACCGGCTGGCCGGCCACCGACTGGCTGGAAGAGGTGGTCCTGGGCTCCCTCGGCGGTGAGGTGTACGACCAGTGGGTGAGCCACCAGGTGAAGTTCTCCGACCCGAGGATCACCGCGGCGATGAAGACGGTCGCCGACTGGATGCAGAACCCGGCCTGGGTCAACGGCGGCTACGGTGATGTGAAGTCGATCGCCACCACGACCTTCCAGGACGCGGGCGCGCCGATCCTCACCGGCAAGTGCTTCATGCTCCAGCAGGCGTCCTTCTACAAGGCTCAGTGGCCCAAGGACACCGCGATCGGGCCGGACGGCGACATCTTCGCCTTCAACCTGCCGGCGGTGAACCCGTCGGTGTCCAGCCCGGTCGAGGGCGGCGGCGAGTTCCTCACCGCGTTCGCGAGCCGGCCCGAGGTGCAGGCGGTGCAGAACTACCTGTCCAGCAGCGACTGGGCGAGCAGCCGGGTGCGGACCGCGACCGGCTGGGTTTCGGCCAACCAGGGCGTGGACAAGAACCTGTACACCGACCAGATCGACCGGCTCTCCGCGGACGCCCTCACCGACCCGGCGGCGACCTTCCGGTTCGACGGCTCGGACCTGATGCCGGCGGCGGTCGGCGCCGGGCAGGAGTGGAAGTCGCTCACCGCCTGGTTCGCCGAGGGGCAGTCGATCCAGAAGACCGCCGCGGACATCGACGCCGCCTGGCCGCAGTAGCGGCGCGCGTCGCAGGAACCACCTGCCGAAGGGCGGTGCGGGGCCACCCACCCGCACCGCCCGCCCCTCCGTGCCCCCGGCCCTCCGTGCCCCCGGCCCCTCCGTGCTCCGCCCCGTGCCCCCGCCCTTCCGTGCCCCCGCCTCTCTGTGTCCCGCCCCGGGGCCGTCGGGGAGCACCCCTCCCAGTTCCCGTTCCGCCCTCCGTTGGGAAAGGACGTTCCGCCATGTCCCTCTCCGCCGGCGCCTGGGGCGACGCGATGGTCAAGTTCGGCAACGGCTTCGGAGCGATCGCCGGCTTCCTCGGCATCCTGTTGCTGGTCTTCCTGGTCGCCGGGCGCGCCTCCGGCCGTGTCGCCCGCCCGCTGGCCGTGCTGGTCCTGCTCGGACCGGCGCTGCTGCTGCTGGTGGTCGGCCTGGCCGCGCCGCTGGTCCGCACGGTCTACCTGAGCTTCTACGGCGACGACAGCCGCCGCTTCGTCGGCGGCGAGAACTACGGCTGGGCGTTCACCAGCGACCCGTTGCGCGAGGTGCTGCTCAACACCCTGCTCTGGCTGGTGGTCGTCCCGCTGGCGGCCACCGGCCTCGGCCTCGTCCTGGCCCTGCTGGTGGACCGGATGCGCGGCCAGGCGGTCTACAAGTCCCTGATCTTCATGCCGATGGCGATCTCGCTGGTCGGCGCCTCGATCATCTTCAAGTTCGTCTACGAGTCGCGCGACCCCTCGCAGCAGCAGATCGGCCTGCTCAGCCAGGTGGCGATCGCGCTGGGCTGGGACGATCCGCCGAACTGGATGCTCTCCCAGCCGCTCAACACCTTCCTGCTGATGGCCGTCATGGTGTGGGTGCAGACCGGCTTCGCGATGGTCGTCCTGTCGGCGGCCATCAAGGCGATCCCGGACGAGGTGACCGAGGCGGCCCGGCTGGACGGCGCCCAGGGCGTGCGGCTGTTCTGGTACGTCACCGTGCCGATGATCCGCACCACGGCGGTGGTGGTGCTGACCACGGTGATGATCACCACGCTGAAGGCCTTCGACATCGTCCGCACCATGACCGGCGGCAACTTCGGCACCCAGGTGCTGGCCAACGAGATGTACTCGCAGTCCTTCGTCCAGTTCAACACCGGACGGGGCAGCGCGCTGGCGGTGATCCTCTTCCTCGCGGTGCTGCCACTGGTGGCCTACAACATCCTCCAGCTGCGCAAGGAGCGTGAGGTCCGATGAGCGTACGGCGCGACGGCAACGCCGTCCGGAAGGCCTTCTCCTCCCCCCTCGCCTCGGTCTTCGTGATCGCGGTGACGGTGCTGTGGACCGTCCCCACCGTCGGGCTGCTGGTCACCTCGCTGCGCCCCAAGCAGGACGTCACCGCCGACGGGTGGTGGAACGCCCTGCTCCACCCGGACTTCGGCCTGGACAACTACCACACGGTGCTGTTCGAGGGCGGCTCCGGCGTCTCCACCGGGCTGATGCCCTTCCTGGTGAACTCGCTGGCGATCAGTGTGCCGGCCACCCTCTTCCCGCTGGTGCTGGCGGCGATGGCCGCGTACGCGCTGGCCTGGGTGCGGTTCAAGGGCAGTGACACGCTGTTCTTCGTGGTCTTCGCGCTCCAGGTGGTGCCGATGCAGATGGCGCTGATCCCGTTGCTCCAGCTGTTCTCGGGCGGGGCGCACCTGGGCTCGCTGACCGTGGTCCCGGCGCTGGACCTCAAGGGCACCTACGTGCCGGTCTGGCTGGCGCACACCATGTTCGCGCTACCGCTGGCGATCTTCCTGCTGCACAACTTCATGGCCCAGCTGCCGCGTGACCTCATGGAGGCGGCGGTGGTGGACGGCGCCTCGCATTTCAAGATCTTCCGCTCGATCGTGCTGCCGCTCTGCACCCCCGCGCTGGCCTCCTTCGCGATCTTCCAGTTCCTCTGGGTCTGGAACGACCTGCTGGTGGCGCTCACCTTCGCCGGCGGCACGCCGGAGGTGGCGCCGATGACGGTCCGGCTGGCGCAGCTCTCCGGGTCCTTCGGCGGGCGGTGGGAGCTGCTCACGGCGGGGGCGTTCCTGTCCATCGTGATCCCGCTGGGGGTGTTCTTCGCGCTCCAGCGGTACTTCGTGCGCGGTCTGCTGGCCGGGTCGGTCAAGGGGTGAGCGCGGCCCCGCCGGGGCCGGGGCCGGGGGCGTCGGCCCGTACCGGTCGGTCCGCGGCGGCAGCGGAGCGGCGGGCCGGGCGGGGCTGATCCGTGCTCAGGGGCGGTTCCGCGCCCCGGACCCGGCTCTGTCACAGGGGTGTGACGGGGCCGGGCCGGGCCTTTTTGAACTTGTTCAGAATGGTCTACAGTCGGCATCGGCCGTGGTGCCCGGCGTCCTCGCCGGTGTGGTTCCGCGTGCCCGTCGGCGGACCGCCCGGAGGGTGGCTTCCGCACGCCCACCCGACCCTTGAGGGGGAAGCCATGTCCGGATTCAGCACGCCAGCGGCGGACGGAGTGCCGCCCGGCGGCGGTGCCGGCACCGGTGCCGGTGCCGGGCCCTACCGGCCCGGGACGCCCGCGCCGCAGCCGTTCGCGTGGCTGCGGCCCGGCGACCCGGAGCGCAAGGCCCCGGCCACCGGCCGGACGGTGCTGGCGGCGGTGCTGACCGGCCTGCTCACCTCACTGGTCCTGGCCGACGGGCTCGGCGTGAACCTGCTGCTCTGCGCCGCCCTCACCGCCGCCGGCGCCGGGATCGCCGCCCGTACGGCCGGCCGCCGGCTGCGGGTGTGGACCGCGCTGTGGAGCGCCCTCGCGCTCGCCCTGCTCGCCGTCCCGGCGTTGTACGAGGCCCACTGGCCGGTGCTGCTGAGCACGGTCTGGGCCGTCGGCCTGGCCTCGCTCGCGCTGCACGGCGGGCGGCGCTGGAGCGGCGTCCTGCTCGCGCTGCCGGGACTGCTCTGGCAGCTGGTGCCGGCCCTGGGGTGGGCCCGGGCGGGGCTGGCCGGGCGCGGCGGGAACTCCCGCAGCCGGGTGGTGCCAGTGCTCAAGGGGGTCCTGGTGGCCGCCGTGCTGCTCGCCGTCTTCGGCGCCCTGTTCGCCAGTGCCGACGCGGCCATGGCGGATGTCCTCGGGAGTCTGGTGCCCAGCCTCGACCTCGGCGAACTCCCCTCCCGGGCGTCCCTGTTCGTGCTCGGCCTGGCGACCGCGCTGGGCTTCGCGCACATCGCGGCGGGCCCGCGCCGCTGGGACCGCACGCCGGTCCGGCCGGGCCGCCCCAGGGGCCGGCTGGAGTGGGCGCTGCCGCTGGCCGCGCTGAACCTGATGTTCGGCGCCTTCGCGGTGGTGCAGGCGGTGGTGGTGCTCGGCGGCGGGGAGTCGGTGCTGGAGCGCACCGGGATGAGCCGCTCCGAGTACGCCCGGCAGGGCTTCTGGCAACTGCTGGTGGTCACCGTGCTGACCCTGGTGGTGGTCGCGGTCGCCAAGCGCTGGGCGCCGCGCGGGAACGAGGCCGACCGCCGGATCGCCCGGCTGCTGCTCGGGGCGCTCTGCCTGCTCACGCTGGTCGTGGTGGCCTCGGCGCTCGGGCGGATGTGGTTCTACGTGGACGCCTCCGGCCTGACCGCGCTGCGGCTCTGGGTGCTGGCGGTCGAACTGTGGCTGGGCGTGGTCTTCCTGCTGCTGATCGCATCGGGCCTGACCCCGTCGGCCGGCTGGCTGCCGCGTGCGGTGGTGCTCAGCGCCGCGCTGGCCGCCGCGGTGTACGGGCTGGCCGGGCCGGACGCCGTGGTCGCCGAGCAGAACGTGGCCCGCTTCGAGCGGACCGGGCAGATCGACCTGCGCAACGTCCGCAGCCTCTCCGCGGATGCCGTCCCGGCCCTGGACCGGCTGCCGGGGGACTACCGGACGTGCGCGCTGGGCATCCTCGCCGCCGATCTGGAGCACGACGGGCCCACCCCCTGGTACGCCGCGAGCCTGGCCGAGTCGCGGGCCCGGGACATCCTCGCCGCACGCCCGGTGGCCGACCGGCTGGAGGGCCGGGAATACGCCTGCGAGCGGGTGGGGCCGCGCCGCGTGTTCAGCTTCGGCGGCTGACCCTTCGCCGGGCGGCCGGGCGGCCGGGCGGCCGGTCGGCAGGGGACCGGGGGCGGGGGCGGGGGCGGCGGGCGGTGGGCGAGGGAATGGCGAGGGGCCGGACGGGAGCGGTGCTGCTCCCGTCCGGCCCCTGCGCTGTCCGGTCCGCCTCCCCCGGGCGGGCGGCCGGTCAGTGCATCGCGACACCGGAGGTGTTCGACGGCAGGTCGGAGGCCTTGGCCTTGACCACGACGGCGGCGACCACGAAGGCGATTCCCGCCAGCAGCGCGCTCACCACGAAGCCGTGCGAAATGCCCTGGGCGAGCACCTCGTTGGCCGCGGTGGTGCCCTTGGGGAACTCCTGCTTTTCCAGCAGCCAGGCCTTCTGTTCCGGCGTGGCGGTGGCCATGAAGCCCGGGAGCTGCACCTTGCCCTCGCTGGTCGCGTAGTGCGCGAACACCGTGGTCAGGATCGACAGGCCGAGTGAACCGCCGATCTGCTGCATGGAGTTCAGCAGGCCGGAGGCGGCGCCGGTCTCCTGGCCGGAGACGCCGGAGACGGCGAGCAGCATCACCGGTACGAAGATCAGGCCCATGCCGAAGCCGAAGATCACCGTGGGGCCGAGGATGCCGTCCACGTAACCGCTGTCCGCGTCCAGGAAGGTCAGCCAGGAGAGCCCGACGGTGACGAGCAGCGCGCCGCCCGCCATGAACGGCTTCGGGCCGTACTTGGCCTGGAGGGTGGAGGCGATCTGGGCGGCCACGATGATGGCCGCGCTGATCGGCAGGAACGCGAAGCCGGCCTTGAGCGGGCTGTAGTCCAGCGGGCCCTGCACGAAGAGCGTGATGTAGAAGAAGATGCCGAACATGGCGGCGGCCACGCAGAGCATCATCACCAGGCCGCCGGTGCGGTTGCGGTCGGCGAAGAGCTTCAGCGGGGTGATCGGCTGCGCGGTCCGGGTCTCGATGACCACGAACGCGATCAGCAGGACCACGCCGGCGGCGAAGGAGCCGAGCGTCAGCGCGTCCGACCAGCCGTCCGACGCGGCGCGGATGAAGCCGTAGACCAGGCCGACCAGGCCGAGCGTCGAGGTGAGCGCGCCGGGCAGGTCGAAGCGGCCCGGGTGGCGCTCCGACTCCGCGATGTGGCGCGGCGCGGCGACCGCGATGAGCACGGCGATCGGCACGTTGACGAAGAACACCCAGCGCCAGTCGAGGTACTCGGTGAGCACACCGCCGGCCAGCAGGCCGATCGCGGCGCCCGAACCGGCCACCGCGGAGAACACGCCGAAGGCCCGGTTGCGTTCGGGCCCTTCGTCGAAGTTGGTGGCGATCAGGGCGAAGGCCGTCGGCGAGCAGATCGCGCCGCCGATGCCCTGGAGCGCGCGGGCCGCCAGCAGCATGCCGCCGTCCTGTGCGAAGCCCCCGAGCAGCGAGGCCAGGCCGAACAGCAGCGTGCCGGCTATGAAGACCCGGCGCCGGCCGAGGATGTCGCCCGCGCGTCCGCCGAGCAGCAGCAGGCCGCCGAAGGTCAGCGTGTAGGCGTTGATCACCCACGACAGGTTGGTGGTGGAGAACTCCAGCGCGTCCCTGATCTGCGGCAGGGCGATGTTCACGATGGTGGCGTCGAGCACCACCATCAGCTGCGAGGCCGCGATGACGGTCAGGGTGATGCCCTTGCGCGGGCCGCGGCCGCCCCGTGGTGGAGCGTTCTTGCTGAGCGTGTCGGAGATAGCCAAGTTGATGCCCCCTGCTGGCTACTGCTTACTGCTTCGTATGCTGCGGACCGTGGGGTCCGGCGCGGCCCGACGGCGTCCCGCGGGCTATGAAGGAACGGAATCGTTCACTACTGTGGACGATAGCGCTGGAGAGATTATGAACGCAAGCGTTCCTTAGGGTTGGTGACGATGGATCAGCTGACGCGGCGTCAGGCGGTGGACGACTCGGCGGGCCCTCCGGCCGGGCGGGCGGCGCGACGGGCGCCCGAGGCCGCGCGGACGCCGTGCCCCGTCCAGGTCGTCGCCGGGGCGCTGGCGCGGCCGGGGCGGCGGCGGGGGAGGGAGCTGGAGGCGGCGATCTTCGAAGCGACGCTCGATCAGCTCACCTCCGGCGGATTCGCGCGGCTGACGATGGAAGGGGTCGCCGGCGCCGCGCGGACCGGGAAGGCCGCGCTGTACCGGCGGTGGGCGTCCAAGGTGGACCTGGTCATCGACGCCCTGGACTCCACTCTGCCACGCCCCGCCGACACCCCGGCCCTCGGGTCCGCCCGCGCGGAACTGCACTACCTCGTCGAGAGTTTCGTCTCCGTCGCGCGCTCCCGCGCGGGCGGTGCGATGAGCGCGGTGATGGCCGAGCTGGACCACGACCAGGCGGAGCGGTTCAAGGGCTTCATCGCCCAGCGGATGCTGGAGCCGACCAAGGACGTGATCCTGGACATCCTGCGCCGCGGCGCCGAGCGCGGCGACGTCCGGCCCGGCGCGGCCAGCCCGGTGGTCGCCGACGTCGTCCCGGCGATGCTGCTCTACCGGCTGAAGGTCTGCGACCGGCGGATCGGCCCCGAGTTCGTCGACCAGCTGGTCGACGAGGTGCTGGTCCCGCTGATCCGGCCCTGATCCCGCGCCGCGCCCGCCCCGGGCCGCGCCCGCCTCGCGCCGCGCCCGCCCCGCTTCCGACCCGCCCCGCGCCGCGCCCGCCCCGGGCCCGGCCTGGATCCGCTCCTCCCTGGAGCCGCCCCGGGCCCGTGCCGGAGCCCGTCCGGGGGCGGGTCGGAGGCGGGGCCGGGTGGCATAGGCTGGAGTCCGACCAGCTGAACGGACCCCCCATGCCCATCGTCCCGCCGACGCACTCCGTCGAGCGCTCGCTGCGCCGCGCCGGCGCCAGGATCGTCGTCGGCCTCGACGAGGTCGGGCGCGGTGCCTGGGCCGGTCCGGTCACCGTGGGCGCGGCCGTCACCGGACTGCGCCGGGCCCCGGAGGGGCTGACCGACTCCAAGCTGCTCACCGGACTCCGCCGCCGGGCGCTCGCTCCCGTGCTCGCCGACTGGGTCACCGCGTACGCGCTCGGCCACGCCTCGGCCATGGAGTGCGACGAGCTCGGGATGACCGCCGCCCTGCGGCTGGCCGCCGTGCGCGCGCTGGAGGCGCTGCCGGTGGAGCCCGACGCGGTGATCCTCGACGGCAAGCACGACTACCTCGGCGGCCCCTGGCGGGTGCGCACGGTGATCAAGGGCGACCAGTCGTGCATCTGCGTGTCCGCCGCCTCGGTGCTCGCCAAGGTCCACCGGGACGGCCTGATGGCCGATCTCGGCGAGTCGCACCCCGAGTTCGGCTTCGCCGACAACGCCGGCTACCCGTCCCCGGTGCACCGGGCCGCGCTGGAGGAACTCGGGCCGACCGAGCACCACCGCCTCTCCTGGTCCTATCTCGACGGGCTGCCACGGTGGCGCCACCTGAAGCGGGTCCGGACGGTTCCCGGTCCCGGCGGCGCGGGCTCCGCGGAGCCCGCGGGGGAACAGCTCTCGCTCGGTTTCTGACGGTACGTCGGGAAACCTCCGGGGCGGGGCGGGGTGCTCCGGGTGCCCAAGGGGTGGGGCGCCCGTGCGCGTCCGACCGGCATTTGATAGATATCCGGGTATGCCTGTCTTCCCCGAGGAGCCGGAGATCAGCGAGAGCCTCCCGGGCCCCGGCGTTCCCAGCCCCCGCGAGTCGGACGCACAAGCCCTCAGCGCGCCAGCCACCGGCGGCGCGACCACCGCCGTACCGCCGGCCGCCGGCGTCGCGCCCGCCCCGGTTCCGGGCCCCCGCCCGGCGCCGCCGCGGCCGGCACCGCCGCGTCCGACGGCCGCGCGGGCGGACCGACCGGGGCCTTCGCCGCGCCCGAACCCGATCCCCAAGCCCAGCCCCCCGCGCCCCGCGCCCCGCCCGGCGCCGGTCGAGGTCCGGTACGTCCCCGCCGCCGAGGCGGAGGCGCTGGACCGCGCGGACGAGACCGTCGACCAACTGCTGGAGTCCGGCCGCGACCCCGGCGCCGTCCTGGTGCTGACGGTCGGCGCGGCGCACCCCTGGCAGCAGCACGAGCTCTCCTTCGGCGAGGAGCGCTACTGGGCGCAGCTCGCCGAGGGCGGCGACGTGTTCTACGCCGACGCCGGGCTGACCCGCCCGGCCCGCCGGCCGGTGGTCGTGCTGGTGGTCAACGGCGGCCCGGCCGACCGTGCCGCGGCGGTGTACGCCAAGGCGCTGCAGCACGCCGAGGCGCTGCTGGTGGTCTGCGGCGGCGCCGATCCGGCCGCCGCCGGTCCTCCGCCCGGCGCCACCGGCACCCCGGCTCCGCGCAGGCTGCCCGCCTGAGACCCGTGGCCCGGGACCACCGGGCGAGTGGCGCGAGGTCCGCGTCCCGGTATCCCTTCGGGTACCGGGACGCGGCGTTCCCGCGACCCGTCACCCGCCCGGCACCGGAGGCGGGGTGTGCGGCCCGGCCGGACGGGTCCGGTGGCGCGGGGCGGGCACGGCGCCGCTCCCGGCGCCGCTCCCGTCGGCCGTCACGGACCGCGGCCGGGTGGACGGGTGGTCAGCGGGTGCCGGTGCGGCGGGCCGGTTCGATCGCCGTGACCCGGGCGGGCCCCCAGGGGCGCTCGGGCTGGCGGGAGCGCGTCGGCCGTTCGCCGCGCTGCGGCCGCTGGGTGCGCGGGGTGTCCCGCGTGGTGCGCGGCGGCAGCTCGGTCACGGTGTGGACCGGTCCCTGCGCCCACGAGCCCGCGTGCGGATTGCGTCCGCTCCGTCCGTCGCCGAGGATCTGCCAGCCGGCCGGGGTCAGCGCGACGTACGCCCCGCAGCGCAGCCCGTGCAGTCCGGCCGCGTCCCGCAGGGCCCACATCCAGGCACCGTCCTGCTCCGTCCAGCCGGCCGAGCCCTCGCGGCAGCGCAGCAGGACGGTCGTGCGCCTCGGCGTGGGCAGCCGCAGGTCGTGCGGGGTGACCTGGCGCAGGTGGGTGAGGATCGCGTTGCGGTGCTGCCAGCCGTCCGTGTCGTGCGGCCAGGGGGCGAACGAGGCCGAGGCGGTCACCCGGTGCAGCGCGTCCAGGACGGAGACCACCACCGTGCCGGGCTGCGGCAGGTGGCGACGGTGCAGGTCCGCCACGAACTCGCGGGGATCGCGGAGCAACGGGATCCCCGAGGCCGTCCAGGTCTCCAGGTCGAGCACCCGTCCGGGGGCCGGTCTCCTGGCGGGGGAATACGGACCCCGGTCGATTCCGCTGATCACGGCCCTCCTTCCCGACCCACGAACGCGCGGGTGTCCGCGTACGCCGGAGGCATGGTCCAGGGGACCGCGCTCCGGGTACGGTCCAATTCTCAGGGCAGAGGGGGCGGAGCGGCAATGACGAAATGATGAACGCCGCCCGAAAGCCCACATTCCGCCGGAGATGTTCCACGGTCGCCCGGAACCGGCCCCGCCACCGCCGGATCGTGACCCGGCCGGGCCGGAGGGCGCTGCCGAGCCTCCCGGACAACTTCGTTCCTCCCTTCCCCCGACGCTCTGCACGGTGCCCGGCACTGCTCCGGGCGGGTGTGGTCAGCCCTGGAGGCCCAGCACCAGCGGCAGCACCGCCCCCGCCCCGGCGCGCCGCAGCAGCCGGGCCGCCACGGTGACCGTCCACCCGGAGTCCACCAGGTCGTCCACCAGCAGCACCGGCCCGCCCGCGGCCGCCACCGCCGAGGCGGTCTCCGGCGGCAGGACCAGCGCGCCCGCCACCGAGTTCAGCCGCTGCGCACTGTTGCTGCGCGACCCGTGCGGCGGCTGCCCGGTCGCGTACTCGATCCGCCCGAGCAGCGGCAGCCGCCCGATCTCGGCGATCCTGGAGCCGAGGCTGCCCACCAGCTGCGGCCTGGTGGAGGAGGCCATCGTGACCACGCCGACCGGGCGCTCCAGCCGGGTGCCGTCGGCCGTCGCCGGGCCGGCCCAGCCGCCGGGCCCGCGCGCCCAGTCGGCCAGCACGGTGACCAGGGCGTCCACCACCTCGCCGGGGACCGGCCCGTCCGGGGCCTGGTCGGAGAGCAGCGAGCGAAGGCGGGTGCCCCAGCCGATGTCCGAGAGCCGGCCGAGCGCCCGGCCCGTCTCGGCCTGCTCGCCCGCCGGGATGCGGCCCTTGAGCGGGATCCCCAGCGCGTCCATGCCGGTGGGCCAGAGCCGGCGCGGCTCGACGCCGACGCCCGGCCGGCCGAGGGCGGCGCGGGCGGCCTCCAGGGCCTGCGCCGAGACCTCCGGGCCGTGCAGCGGCCCGGCGCAGTTGTCGCACCGGCCGCAGGGCGCCGCCTGCTCGTCGTCCAGCTGGCGGCGCAGGAACTCCATCCGGCACCCGGTGGTCGTCGCGTACTCGCGCATCGCCCGCTGCTCCGCCTCCCGGGAGGCGGCCACCTTCGCGTAGCGGGCGGCGTCGTACTCCCAGCTCCGGCCGGTGGCCGTCCAGCCGCCCTTGACCCGCCGGACGGCGCCGTCCACGTCGAGGACCTTGAGCATGGTCTCCAGCCGGGTGCGGCGCAGGTCCACCCGGGGCTCCAGCGCGGCGGTGGAGAGCGGCCGGCCGGCTTCGGCGAGAGCGTCGATGGTCCTGCGGACCTGCTCCTCGGGCGGGAAGGCGAGCGAGGCGAAGTAGCGCCAGATCGCCTCGTCCTCGCGGCCGGGCAGCAGCAGCACCTCGGCCCGGTCGACCCCGCGCCCGGCCCGGCCGACCTGCTGGTAGTAGGCGATCGGGGAGCTGGGGGAGCCGAGGTGGACCACGAAGCCGAGGTCCGGCTTGTCGAAGCCCATGCCGAGGGCGGAGGTGGCGACCAGCGCCTTGACCCGGTTGGCCAGCAGGTCGGCCTCGGCGGTGCGGCGCTCGGCGTCCTCGGTGCGGCCGGAGTAGGAGGCCACCGTGAAGCCGCGCTCGCGCAGGAAGGCCGTCACCTCGTCGGCGGCGGCGACCGTGAGGGTGTAGACGATGCCGGAGCCGGGCAGTCGGTCGAGGTGGTCGGCGAGCCAGGCCAGCCGGTGCGCCGGGTCGGGCAGGCTCAGCACGCCGAGGGTGAGGCTCTCGCGGTCGAGCGGGCCGCGCAGCACCAGCGCGTGCTCGTCGCCGGCACCGGTGCCGAGCTGCTCGGCGACGTCGGCGGTGACCCGGGAGTTGGCCGTGGCGGTGGTGGCCAGCACCGGGACGCCCGGCTGGAGCTCGGCGAGCATGGTGCGCAGCCGGCGGTAGTCGGGGCGGAAGTCGTGGCCCCAGTCGGAGATGCAGTGGGCCTCGTCGACCACCAGCAGGCCGGTGGAGGCGGCGAGCTTGGGCAGCACGTGGTCGCGGAAGTCCGGGTTGTTCAGCCGCTCGGGGCTGACCAGCAGGACGTCCACCGCCCCGGCGGCGACCTCGGCCTGGACGGCGTCCCACTCGTCGGTGTTGGCGGAGTTGATGGTGCGGGCGTGGATGCCGGCCCGGGCCGCCGAGTCGACCTGGTTGCGCATCAGGGCGAGCAGCGGCGAGACGATCACCGTCGGACCGGCGCCGCGCGCCCGCAGCAGGGCGGTGGCGATGAAGTAGACGGCGGACTTCCCCCAGCCGGTGCGCTGCACCACCAGGGCCCGGCGGTGGTCGACCACCAGGGCTTCGATGGCCGTCCACTGGTCCTCGCGGAGGGTGGCGCCCGGGCCGGCCAGCTCGCGCAGGACGGCCTCGGCCCGCGCCCGGACCTCGGCGCGGTCGGCGGCGGTGGCGGTGGTGGGGGTCTTCGGCTGCTGCATGGCCCCCATGTAACCCCGAGGAACCGACAAGGGGCGAACGACGGGGGGTGGGAGGAGGCGTCGGCGGGGAGGTGTTTCATCCGTTCTTCTGCTGAACGGCGGCCGATTTTCCCCCGGACGAGTGGCTCGGCGATACGCCGTTCGGGGGAGGAGATATTCACAGGCCGGGTTTGTCCACAGATCTGGAGGAACTTTCCGGGGGCTGCGGAGAAGTGCGGCAGCCTTCCGGTCATGACCGACGAACCCATCGCGCTTTCCTTCGGTGACGGCCCCGACGGCCGTCCGATCACCATGCGGGGCCCGGCCGACATGGCCGAGGTGCTGCCCTACCTGCTCGGCTTCTTCCCCGACGACAGCATCGTCGCGGTCGGCCTCCAGCCGCCCGGCCTGCACCAGGGCGGGGTGATCCGGCTGGACATCCCCGAGTCGGC
The DNA here is from genome assembly GCF_043080305.1 of Kitasatospora sp. NPDC015120. Lineage (NCBI taxonomy): Bacteria > Bacillati > Actinomycetota > Actinomycetes > Kitasatosporales > Streptomycetaceae > Kitasatospora > Kitasatospora sp. NPDC015120. Next base: position 84,218 of record NZ_JBIBVJ010000015.1, read on the forward strand.
CGAGGAGTGGCCGGCCGCCGCCGAGGAGACGGCCGCGCTCCTCGTCCGGCTCTCCGAGCGGCAGGACCGGCGGCCGGTCCAGGTCCTCCTCTACCTCTGCCAGGATCCCGCCGGGCCGCCCGGCGGGAGACACGGCCCGCCGGTGGCCGAGCGGCTGCGCCCGCTCGCGGAACGGTTGCGGCAGGCCTTCGAGAGCCGGGACGTGCGGGTCAAGGAGTCGCTGTGCGTCTCGGCGGGCCGCTGGTGGTCCTTCCTCTGCACGCGGGAGGGCTGCTGCGACCCGTCGGGCCACCCGATCCGCCGCACGCCCGGGCCCGGGCCGGTCGCGGTGGCGGCGACCGTCGCCGGCCTGGCGCCGCGCGGCAGCCGCAAGGAGATCCTCGCCGGGCTGGCCCCGGTCGGCCCGCCGGGAGCGGCCGCCCTGCGGGGGGCCTTCGCCCGGGCGGGAGCCGGCCCGTCGCCGGGGCGGTCGCCCGACCGGCGCGAGCACGCCGCGCTGCTCGACGCGGTCGTGGCGGAGTTCATGGCCGGGGCCAGGGTGCTCGACGAGGACCGGACGGCGCGGCTGCTGCTGGCGCTCCAGGACCGGACCGTCCGCGACCGCGCGGCCGAGTACGCCAGACCCGCCGAGCTGGCGCCCGCCCAACGGCTCTGGCGGTTCCTGGCCACCCGTTGCGTGCCGCCCTACGAGAGCTGCGCCGCGCCGCCGCTCACCCTGCTGGCCTGGGTCTCGTGGGTCGCGGGGGACCTCGCGACCGCACGGGTGGTGCTCGGCCACACGCTCCGCCGGCATCCCTCCTACCTGCTCGCGCAGCTGCTGTACGAGTCGCTGAACGGGGGCTTCGCGCCGGACACCCTGCTGGCGACCGTGGAGGCGGAGCGCCGCCGTCGCATCGGGCTGGAGGAGCGGGAGCAGCAGGCGGCCGAGGGGCCGGCGGGAGGCGGGGAGCCGGAGGCCGGGCTGGCGCCGGATCCGCTCCCGGCGCCCGCCCCCGCCACGGACGGGCCCGCCGCCGGGAGGGCGCGCCGCCGTGGCCGTCGGCGGCGCGGCCGTCCCTCGGCGGAGGGCACGACGGCCGGTGGGCCCGGGCCGGGCCGGGTGCCCGGGGAACCCGCCGGCCCCGGCCGCCCGGCCGGGGCGCCGCCCGGGCGGGACGGCGACGGCAGCGGTGGCGCCCCGGGGCCGGGTGGAGGCGCCGTGGCCTCCACCGCGCGGCCGCGGTGCACGGATGCGGCCGCGGCCCGCTGCCGCACCGCCCGGGCGGCGGGGTGCCGGCCGCCGGAGCGGCAGCGTGCCCTCCGCGCGGGACGGATCGGCCGTCCGGTGCCCTGGCCGTCTCCCTCCCCGGCGGGCGGCTGCCGACGGAGCCGGGCCCGGGGCGTGCGGGGCGCGGCGGCGGAGCGTCATGGGAAGTGACGTCCTGACGGCCCCGGCGGGCGGGCCGGCCGGGCCCGCCCGCCGGGGGACCGGCCTCCCCCGCCACCCCACCGGGCGGCCGGGGAAGCCCCGGCCGGACCGGTTCCGCCCGGTGGCCGCTGCCGGCGGGGCGCTACGCCTCGCCGCGCGCCATCGCGATCAGACGGTCGAGCACCTTGCCCCCGCTGACCCGCAGGCCGTCGTGCTCCCACTCGTTGGTGATCCAGGTCCGCAGCCCCCGAACGGACCGCGCGGTCTCCAGCGAATCGGCGGTGTCGACGTACATGTCGTCGTGGTAGACCGCCGCCACCACCGGCACCTCGTTGGCGGCCAGCCGGGCCGGGTCGTAGAGGTCGGGCCAGTCGGTGCGGGCGGCGAGCAGCTCCGCGGTCTCCTTCAGCGGGCGCAGCGCCGGGTCGGTGTCGAACATCCAGGGGTAGATCATCTCCCCGGTGAACAGCACCGGCGCACCGGACTCCAGCGCCGCCCGGGCGTCGAACTCCGGGAACTCCGCGCGGACGCGCGCGGCGGCCCAGCCGGTGCCGGCCGGGTCCACCGAGCGCTGGCCGTAGATCGACTCATGCAGGACGGCGTAGAGCGGGCCCTGCGCGAAGGAGAGCTGCGCCTGGGCGCCGGCGAGGAAGGTGTCGGAGAGCTCGGGACCGGCCGCGCCCTCCACCCAGGCCTCCTCCAGCAGGTAGTGGAGGGTCCCGGAGCCGCTGCCGCCGCCGAGCAGCAGTCCGAGCGCCTGGAACGCCTCGACGGTGAGCCGTCCGCCGTCGGGCAGGACGGCGGGGGCGTCGGCGAGGTGCGCGGCGATCCGGCGCACCGCCTCGACGTCCTGCGGGAAGCGCGCGTAGTGGCCCTCGTTCTTGCGGACGACGCGCGGGTAGGCGGCCCGGTAGACGTCGTCGGCGGAGCTGCGCAGCCCGGCCAGTCCGCCGGTGATGAAGGCCCGGTCGAGCCCCTCGGGGGCGTTCGAGAGGTAGGTGAGGGTGCAGAAGCCGCCGAAGCTCTGGCCGAGCACGCTCCACCGGCGGTCGTCGCCGAGCAGCCGGCGGCGGATCAGCTCGGCGTCCCGCACGATCGAGTCGGCCCGGAAGTGCGCGAGGTAGTCGGCCTGCTCCTTGGCGCCGCCCCGGCGCGCCAGCGTCTGCCGGGTGGCCGGCGTGGACCGCCCGGTGCCGCGCTGGTCGAGCAGGAGCACCCGGTAGTCGTCGAGCGCGCGCTCCAGCCAGCCGTCCCGGCCGAGCGGGCGGCCGGCCTTGCCGCCCGGACCGCCCTGGAGGAAGAGCAGCCACGGCAGTCCGGTGTCCTCGGCGCGGCCGGAGGCGACCACCTCGCGGGCGTACACCTCGATCTGCTCGCCCTGCGGGGCGGCGTGGTCGAGCGGCACCCGGAAGACGTGGTCGGTGAACTCAATCCCGGGCAGCCGGCTGGCGGTGGACATACAACTCCTCGGTCTCTGCTGGTCACAGCGGTCGCGCCGGCCCCGGCCGGGGTTGCCGGTGGCGGGGCCGCGACCCCCGCACCGTATCCTGGCCGCGGCCCGGGGCCGCCCCGGCGGCCGCCACCCGCGACCGCCCACCCGGCGGCCCGGGCGGCCGGGTACGACGGGCCGGCAGGGGCGGCGGTCCGGCCGGCGACCGCGGCGCCCGGGCGGCGGCCCGGCCCGGGGCGACCCGGCGGGCGTGACCTGCCGCCGGTCTCCGGCGTTCACCCCGGGGGCCCTGTGCCCGGGGGCGGACCGCCCCGCGGGGCCCGGCGGTGCGCCGGAGGCGCGGTGACGGCCGGGCGCGACGACGCCCGGGGAACGAACGACGCGGAGCCGGTACCGACGCGGTACCGGGCGCCGCTTGGCACGGCCCGGCACCGGGTACGGCCAGACACGGCACAGCGGCCGGCGGGGTGTCCGCCGGCCCGGCAGCAGCACGCACGCGATCGAACATGCTCGCGGCCCACCGGCCCTGACCGGCCACCGGACCGCCGAGGGGAGGAGAGTCCGGTGACCGCGATGAGGCCGCCACAGGCCGCACCCGCCGAGAGCGTGGCCGGCGCGCCCAGACCGGCGGGCCGGCCGGACCAGGCCCAGCCGGCCGGCCCCGGCGGCCCGGCCCGGTCCGTGCCGCCGCGCCCGCAGCCGGCCGCCACCCACCACGCGGTGCTCTGCGTGAACGCGCCCGCGATGGCCGCCTCGGGCCCCGACGGCCAGCTGCGCGGACACGGCCTGCACGGCTTCTACCGCTCCGGGGTCCGGGTGGTGGCCCGGATGGAGGTGCGCCTCGGCGGGGTCGAGCCGCTGCCGCTCCAGGGCACCCTCACCTCGGCGGCCCAGGCCCGCTTCCTGGGCGCCGTCCGGCTGCCCGGCGACCTCGACCCGGACCCGGCGCTCACCGTCGAGCGGCTGCGCCACGCCGACGGCGTCGAGACCGTCACGGTGCGCAACGCCGGCAGCCGCCCGGCCCGGCTGCCGCTGGAGATCGCGCTCTCCACCGACCTCGGCCCGGTCGGCGAGATCGCCGCCGGCCACCGGCCGCCGGACCTGCCCGGCCAGGTGCAGTCCGCCGGGCTGCGCTGGGCGGGGCCGGCCCACAGCGCCACGGTCAGCGCCCAGCCCTCGCCGCACGCCGTGCTGGCCGGAGCCGGCGTGCTGCGCTGGGACCTGGAGGTCCAGCCGGGGGCGCGCTGGTCGGTCGAGCTGCGGGCCGGGCTGGAGACCACGGCCCCCGGACCCCGCCCGCCGGGCGGCCGCGGCACCGGGGTGCCGCTCCCGTGGGCCGAGCCCGAGGTGCGCTGCGACGATCCGCGCGCGGCGCTGGTGGTGTCGCGCTCCCTGGACGCCCTCGGCGGGCTGCTGTTCGCCGACCCCGACCGGCCCACCGACCTCTACCTGGCCTCCGGCGCACCCTGGAGGTTCGGTCTCGCTCCGGCCGACGCGCTCTGGGCGGCGAGGCTGACCCTGCCGCTCGGCACCCGGCTCGCGGCCGGCACCCTGCGCGCCCTGGCCCGCCGTCAGCAGCCGGCCGCCGCCCCCGGCCAGGGCCCGCACCGCCCCGAGGGGCTGCTCCCCGGCGCGCTGCGGCACGGCGGCCCCGAGCTGCCGCCGACCTGCACCGCCACCGAGGCGACCCTGCTGTTCGTCACCGTGCTGGCCGAGGCCTGGCGTTGGGGCCTGCCCCGGGCGGAGGCGGCCGAACTCCTCCCGGCCGCCGAGCGCGCGCTCGGCGCGCTGCGCGACGGTCTGGTGGACGGCTTCGTCACCGACCTGAGCCGACCGGTCGAGGAGCGTTCGGCCCACCCGGTTCCGGCGCGTGCCGAGGTGCAGGCCCAGGCGCACCGGGCCGCCCTGCACGGCGCCGACCTCCTGGAGGCCTTCGGGCGGCCCGGTGCGCAGGAGTGGCGCGGCTGGGCGGCCGACCTGCGCGGCCGGTTCCGCGAACGGTTCTGGGTGGACGACCTCTCCGGCGGCCGCCCCGCCGCCGGGCTCGCCCCGGGCGGCCGGCCGCTGCCCGCCGTCGCCGCGTCCCTGGTCCACCTCCTCGACCCGGGCCTGTCCGCCGACGGCGGCCGGCACGAGAGCCTGCTGGACCGCGAGCAGACCAGGCTGCTCGCCCAGCGGCTGGCCGCGCCCGAGCTCGACAGCGGCTGGGGGTTGCGCACGCTCAGCGCCAAGTCGCCCCGGTTCAACCCGCTGGGTCACCGCAGCGGGGCGGTGCGCGTCCACGAGACCGCCCTCGCCGTCGCCGGGCTCGCGGAGGCCGGCCACGAGAACGAGGCCGGTGCCCTGCTGGAGGGGCTGCTCGCCGCCGCCGCCCACTTCGAGGGGCGGCTGCCCGAGATGTACGCGGGGGAGCAGTGGACCCCCGGCTGTCCGCCGGTGCCGCACCCGGGGGCCTGCCGGCCGGCGGCGGTCTCGGCCGCCGGTGCCGCGCACGCGGTGTTCGCGCTCGCCGGGGTCAGGCCGGACGTCCCCGGCGGGCGGGTGCTGGTCCGCCCGGCCAGCACGGCGCCGCTCGGGGAGCTGGAACTGACGGGGCTGCGGGTGGCCGGCGAGCCGTTCTCGGTCCGGGTCAGCCGGATCGGCGTGGCGATGGTGGAGGAGGCGTCCGCAGAGCTCCAGCTGGTGGCGCGCTGACGCCGCCCCCGCCCCCGCCGCCCGGGAGCGGGCCGGACTCCACCGGCCCGCGCGGGCCGGGCGGCGCGGACGGCACGGGGCGGCACGGCCCGTACACGGGCCTGTGCTTATCGTCAGAGAGACGACTATGATCGTCGCCATGTCGCGTTATGACCCGTCGGCCTTCCCCCCGTTCGCAGTCACGGTCGACCTGGTCGTGCTGACGGTGCGCGAGCACGCGCTCTGTGCCCTGCTGGTCCGCCGGGGCGAGCCGCCGTACCAGGGCTACTGGGCGCTTCCCGGAGGATTCGTGCGCCCCGACGAGGGACTGGCCGAGGCCGCCTCGCGGGAGCTGGCCGAGGAGACCGGCCTGCGCGCCCACTCCGCCCCCGGCCACGACGCGGCCGGGCCCGGCGCCGCCGGCGCCCACCTCGAACAGCTCGCCACCTACGGCCACCCCCAGCGCGACCCCCGGATGCGGGTGGTCAGCGTGGCCTACCTGGTGCTCGCGCCCGACCTGCCGACCCCGCGCGCCGGCGGCGACGCCAGCGGCGCCCGCTGGGCCCCGGTCACCGAGCTCCTCGGCCCCAACCCGGCCGACGGCGTCCCGCTCGCCTTCGACCACGGGCTGATCCTGGCGGACGGGGTGGAACGCGCCCGCTCCAAGATCGAGTACTCCTCGCTCGCGACGGCCTTCTGCTCGGCCGAGTTCACCGTCGGCGAGCTGCGCCGGGTCTACGAGGCGGTCTGGGGCGTGGTCCTCGACCCGCGGAACTTCCACCGCAAGGTCACCGGCACCCCCGGCTTCCTGCTGCCCTCGGGCGGCACGACGACCCGTCAGGGCGGGCGCCCAGCCCAGCTGTTCACCTCCGGCGGGGCCAATGTGCTCAACCCGCCGATGCTGCGCCCGGAGTCCTGAACCCGCTCCTCCGGTGCCCCGGACCGGCACGGCCGGCGGCCCCCGACGTCTCGGTCGCAGGATCGGATTGTCCCCTGATCGGGTGAGGTGTGCGGGCGGTGGGCCCGTGCCGCTCCCGCAATGCCCGGAATCGCCGCCGCGGACCCCTAATGTGCTGGCGCGGAACCGTGCGGGCGCGACCCGGCGCCGCACGGACCAGGTCGGCCGAGGGCATGGGAGCAGCCAGCGATGATCCAGATCACCGGACTGACCAAGGTCTACCGCCGGGGTGCTCCGCCGGCGGTGCTGGACCTGACCTTCGAGGCCCGCCCGGGCGAGGTGACGGCACTGCTCGGCCCCGAGGGGGCCGGCAAGACGACCGCGCTGCGGCTGATGCTGGAGCTCGAACGGGGCCGGGGCGTCACGCTCTTCGGCGGCCGCACCTACCGGCGGCTGCGGTGGCCCGAACGGGAGGTCGGCGTGGTCCTCACCGCCCCGGGCGGCACGCCCGGGGTGCCGGACACCGCCGGGCACCCCGGCCGGAAGGCCCGGGGGCACCTCAGGATGCTGGCCGCGGCCGTCGGGGTGCCGGCCCGGCGGGCCGACGAACTCCTGGAGCAGATCCGGCTGGCGGCCGTCGCCGACCAGCGCCTGCGCACCTTCTCGCCCGGCATGCACCGGCGGCTCGCCCTGGCCGCGGCACTGCTCGGCGAGCCCGGCACGCTGCTCCTGGACGCGCCCACCGAGGGCCTCTCCCCGCGCAACGTGGAGTGGTTCCACTCCTTCCTGCGCTCGTTCGGCGCCGCCGGCGGCACGGTCCTGGTCACCACCCGCACCCCGCAGGAGGCCGCACGGTTCGCCGACCGGGTGATCACCCTGGACGAGGGCCGGATGGCGGCCGACCAGCCGGTGGCGGAGTTCCGGCGCACCCGGATCAGCCCCGAGGTCGCCGTGCGGGGGCCGCAGATGGCCCGGCTCGCCGACCTGCTGACGGGCCACGGCGCGAAGGTCCGCCGGGACGGCGGCGCGGGGCTCGCGGTGGCCGGGATCGGGCGCACCGAGATCGGCGAACTCGCCTACCGGCACGGCATCCTGCTGCACGAGCTCGCCGACCGGGTGGTCGAGCAGCCGGCTCCCCGGGCGGCCCTGCCGGCCGGCTCCGGCCGGTCCGGTCACCTCCGGGCGCAGGCCGGTCCCGGAGCGCTCCGGCCGTCGGGGGCCGTGCCGGCAGGGGCCGCGCCGTCGGGGGAGGGCCCGAAGGAGCGGGCCGGGGAGCGGGCGACCGCCCCGGCGACGGCCGCGCGGACGGCGCCGGACCAGGCCGTGCCGGACCAGGCCGTGCCGGAGCGGGCGCCGGCGGGGCCGCCGGTCCCCGCCGCCGGCCGGGAGCCGGACCCTGCGCCCACCCTCGCCCTTCCGGTCGCGGCGGTGGCCGGCCTCTCGGCCGCGACCGCGCTGTCCGCGCTCACCGCCCGCAGCGGGGTCCGGACGGTCCCCCGGCGCGCGGCCGCCGAGGACGGACGGTCCCGCCCGCGGGCCCGGGGGAAGGGCGGGACCGGGGACGGCGGGAGGCCGGAGGAGCAGGCCTCGCCGACCGTCGCGGTGGACCGGCTCTTCCGGGACGGGCGGAGCGGCCTCGCCCGCCCGGCCGACGGCCGCTCCGACGAGCCCGTGGACCCGCGGGCCGACGACACGATCCGCCTGGGCCGCGTCGTCCACCCGCTCGCCGCCCAGCCCCAGGCCCCTCACCCGTCGGCGGCCCACCCCCAGGCCGCCCACCTGCCGACCGCCCAGCCCCAGGCCCCCCACCCGCCCGCCGCCCCTCCCCAGGCCCCCTACCGGGCCCCCCGCCCGCCCGCCGGGGCCCCGGCGCCGGCCGCGGCCCCGGAGGGCGCGGGCGAGGCGGCCGGCGGCGCCGCCGGGGCGGACCGGGGCGGGGTCGTTGTTCCCGTGACCTCTGACCTTCGGAGCGAGTGAAGCGTGCGAGTTCTGGCTTATGAGCTGCGCCGGGTGCGCGGCCTGCGTTCGACCTGGCTGCTGCTCGGTCTGGTGGTGCTCGCCGACGCCGTGGTCGCCGGTGTGCTGGCGGCCCGGACGGCCGACGGGGAGTTGGGCGGCCCGGCGGCGGTGCGGCTGCTGACGGCGGCGGTGCCGCTGGTGCCGCTGCCGTTCGCGGCGCTGGGGGCCGGGGTGCTCGGCGCGCTGTCGTACGGGCACGAGGTGCGCCACCCGGGGCTGGCGGCCTCGCAGGTGGGCTATCTGCGCCGGGTGCGGCTGCTGACGGGCAAGCTGCTGGTGACCGGGGCGGTCGCGGCGGCGCTGGCGCTGGTGACGCTGCTGGTCGACGCGGTGACCGTGCACCTGGCGCTGCCGTCCGGGGTGGCGGTCGAGGTCTGGCCGGAGCAGGCGGCGCTGTCCGGTCGGATCACCCGGGCCCTGGCCTCGGCCGGTTTCGGCGGGCCGGGCGAGCTGGCGGGGCTGCCGGCGCCGCTGGCACTGGGGGCCGGGCCCGGGACGCCGGCCGCGCTGCTGGCGTTCGCCCTGCTGGTGGTCGCGGCGGGCTGGACCGGGGTGCTGACCGCCGCGCTGACCCGCAGCGCGGTCGCCGGGGTGCTGCTGCTCTGTGCGCTGCCGCCGCTGCTGGAGTCCGGGGTGGCGCTGCTGCTGCGGCAGACCGGGACCGCCTGGCCGGCCCGGGCGGCGGAACTGCTGCCGTTCCAGTCCGGGATCGAGTGGGCGTACGGATGGGTGTACGGCGGGGACCGCCGGGTTGCGGACGGCGGATCGGTGCTGAGCGATCCGGCGCTGCTGGCCGCCGCGGCCGCGCCGGCCTTCGTGTTGCTGCTGCTCACCCTCGCGGTGCAGGTCAGGCGCCGGACGCTGTGAGTCCCGGCCCGGCGGGGCGGTTCGTCAAGATCGACCAAGGGTGACCGTAATGCGCGCTTCGCCCTGATAAGAAGTCAATTATCCAGTCACGGCCGATCACCCTTTCGTGTGCTTTTCACGAGAATTCTCAAGCTGCGCCCGCCGATCGCCGACAAAGGAGCTGTGAACACCCTTGCGCACCCCCCCATGACCCCCGCCCGTTCCGCCGACGGGGCCATCCCCGGCCCGGCCGACCTGGACCGTTTCTCCTACGCCGACCGGCCCACCCCGCCGGCGCCCCGCTGGGAGGGCGCCGAGTCGGACCTCGCCCGGGTCGGCCGCAAGACCACCAGCAGCCGCGGCCGCGGCCTGCACGGCCAGCTCGTCCAGCAGCTCGGCCAGATGATCGTCTCCGGCGACCTCGGCGCCGACCGCCCGCTCGTCCCCGAGGAGATCGGCCAGCGCTTCGAGGTCTCCCGCACGGTCGTCCGCGAGTCGCTGCGGGTGCTGGAGGCCAAGGGCCTGGTCAGTGCCCGCCCCAACGTCGGCACCCGGGTCCGCCCGGTCAGCGACTGGAACCTGCTCGACCCGGACATCATCGAGTGGCGCGCCTTCGGCCCGCAGCGCGACGAACAGCGCCGGGAGCTGTTCGAGCTCCGCTGGGCGATCGAGCCGCTGGCCTCCCGGCTGGCCGCCGGCCACGGCCGGGAGGACGTCCAGCAGCGGCTGGCCGAGCTGGTCGAGATCATGGGCCACGCCTGCGCCCAGGCGGACCTCGCCACCTACGCCCGCGCCGACGCCGAGCTGCACGGCCTCGTGCTGCAGCTGGCGGGCAACCGGATGCTGGAGCACCTCTCCGGGATCGTCGCCTGCGCGCTCCAGGTGTCCGGCGGTCCGGCCACCTCCTGCGAGCGGCCCTCGGAGCCCTCGGTCGGACTGCACGCCCGGCTGGTGGACGCGCTCGGCACCGGCGACGGCACCGCCGCCGAGACCGCGATGCGGGCGCTGCTCACCGTCCACCCCGAGATCGAGCCCTCCGTGCCGGCTCCCCGGGAGCACTGAGCGGACCGTTCGGTGACCGGGTGCCGTCACCGCTGCCCCCGGCCCGTCCACGGACCGCCTCCGCCATGATCCGTCCGACCGCGACCGTCCCGCGGCGATCCGCCGCCTCCTCCGCGACCCCGGCCCTCCGGCTGCCGCCACGGTGCAGCCGGGGGGCCTCCGCGTTCTCCGGGAGCGGTCCGCGTCCGCCCGGCGGCGCCGGCCGGGAATGGAATGTCGTGTTCATGGGGAACAAGAGGAGCGCGGGTGGGGGATGATGGAAGCCGGCCCCGGGCCGCGGGGCCACGTCCGGTGTGACCCGCGACACGAAGGCCATGCGTAACACTTGACGAGTAGCAGCGATGTGTCCTGAGCGGAAGCAGCTCCGGAATACCCCAACATGTCAGAATGCTGTGTTGGTCTGCGGCGCTGCTGCCGTCCTGCAAACCCAGTCCTCAAACCCGAGTCGGTCGGAATCGACACCGCGTGCCCGACGCGCGATCTCCTTCCCCGCCCGCTCGGGCGGCCGGTACGGGTTCGAGTCCACTCATCGTCCGAGAGGTTGTTCGTGTCGGCCAGCACATCCCGTTCGCTTCCCCCCGAGATCGCCGAGTCCGCGGCTCTGCTGGCGCTCATCGAGCGGGGCAAGGCCCAGGGGCAGATCGCCGGTGACGACGTGCGCCAGGCGTTCGAGGCGGACCAGATCCCGGTCACCAAGTGGAAGAACGTCATGCGCAGCCTCAACCAGGTGCTGATTGAGGAGGGGGTGGACCTCATGGTCAGCGCGGCCGAACCGGCCGGCGCCAAGCGCAAGAGCGTTGCTGCCAAGAGCCCCGCCAAGCGCACGGCGACCAAGGCGGTCACCACCCGGACCCCGGCCGCCCCGTCGGCCCCGACCAAGCCGCCCGTGCGCATCGCGCCCGGTGCGACCATCTCGACCCCGGCGGTCGCGGCCGCCGCCGCGCCGGTCAGCACGGTGTCGGCCGAGATCACCGCCGAGGCCACCGCCCCGGCCGCCGAGGTGAAGGCGGCTCCGGCGAAGAAGGCGGCCCCGGCCAAGAAGGCCGCCGCGAAGAAGGCCGCCGCCCCGGCCAAGAAGACCGCCGCCAAGAAGACCACCGCCGCCAAGACGGGCAAGGGCGACGAGGAGCTGCTCGGCGAGGAGGAGCTGCTCGAAGAGGTGGCCCTGCCGGGCGACAAGGCCGGTGCCGAGGGCGACGCCCCCGAGGAGGAGTCGGAGGGCTTCGTCCTCTCCGACGACGACGAGGACGACGCGCCGGCCCAGCAGGTCGCCGTCGCCGGTGCCACGGCCGACCCGGTCAAGGACTACCTGAAGCAGATCGGCAAGGTCCCGCTGCTCAACGCCGAGCAGGAGGTCGAGCTCGCCAAGCGGATCGAGGCCGGCCTGTTCGCCGAGGACAAGCTCTCGGCCGCCGACAAGCTCGCCCCCAAGCTCAAGCGCGAGCTGGAGATCATCGCCGAGGACGGCCGCCGCGCCAAGAACCACCTGCTGGAGGCCAACCTCCGCCTGGTCGTCTCGCTGGCCAAGCGCTACACCGGCCGCGGCATGCTCTTCCTGGACCTCATCCAGGAGGGCAACCTCGGTCTGATCCGTGCGGTCGAGAAGTTCGACTACACCAAGGGCTACAAGTTCTCCACCTACGCGACCTGGTGGATCCGCCAGGCGATCACCCGCGCGATGGCCGACCAGGCCCGCACCATCCGCATCCCGGTGCACATGGTCGAGGTCATCAACAAGCTGGCCCGCGTCCAGCGCCAGATGCTCCAGGACCTGGGCCGCGAGCCCACCCCGGAGGAGCTGGCCAAGGAACTCGACATGACCCCGGAGAAGGTCATCGAGGTCCAGAAGTACGGTCGCGAGCCCATTTCGCTGCACACCCCGCTGGGCGAGGACGGCGACAGCGAGTTCGGTGACCTCATCGAGGACTCCGAGGCGGTCGTCCCGGCCGACGCGGTCTCCTTCACCCTGCTCCAGGAGCAGCTGCACTCGGTGCTGGACACCCTGTCCGAGCGCGAGGCGGGCGTGGTCTCGATGCGCTTCGGCCTGACGGACGGTCAGCCGAAGACGCTGGACGAGATCGGCAAGGTGTACGGGGTCACCCGTGAGCGCATCCGCCAGATCGAGTCCAAGACCATGTCCAAGCTGCGCCACCCGTCGCGGTCCCAGGTGCTGCGCGACTACCTGGACTGATCGCCGCGAACGATCCCCGGTACCGGTCGTCCGGTACTGCCGGAAGGCCCGGAGCCCCCGTGCTCCGGGCCTTCCGGCCGTTCGGGCCCGGTCGCGTCAGCGTCCGGGTGGCCGTTGTCGCTCGTCCGGGTGGTGCCGCGGCGGTGAGTGGTCGCGGACTGTAGCGGTTCCCCTACGCTGTGCCGGTTGCCTGCTGCCGAGCCACCTGGAGACACGGTGCCGCCCTCCCGCGCCGACCTGCCGATCCCCGCGCCCGCCGTCGCATCCGAGGCCGCCGGCCCGGTCTCCCGGCGGCGCCGGGCCGCCGTCCTGATGCTGCTCGCCGCGCTGCCCGCGCCGCTGCTCGCCCTCGGCCCGGCGGTCCCGGCCGCCCAGGCCCGGCCGCAGGGCCGGATCGTCGGCGGCGGGACGGTGAGCACGGACGACCACCCGTGGATGGTCGCGCTGGCCAGCCGCCAGCAGTTCGGCTCCGGCCGCTCGGGACAGTTCTGCGGGGGAGCGCTGGTCACCCCGACCAAGGTGGTCACCGCGGCGCACTGCTTCTACGACGAGTCCACCGGGCGCCAGGTGGACCGGCCGGGCCTGCGGGTGGTGGTCGGCCGGGACGACCTGCGCGGTTCGGCCGGCCGCGAGGTCGCGGTCCGCGGCGTCTGGGTCCACCCCGGCTACTCCTTCACCGCCAACATGAACGACGTGGCGGTGGTCACCCTGGCCGAGTCGCAGGGCGCCCGGCCGGTGATCGACCTGGTCGGCCAGGGCGAGACGGAGCCGTACCGGCCGGGGACCAGGGCGCAGGTGTACGGCTGGGGGGACACCACCGGCCGCGGCGACTACTCGCCCGCGCTGCGCAGCGTGGAGGTGCCGGTCATCCCCGACCAGACCTGCGCCCAGGCCTACCCGGGCGGCCCGGACGGTCGCTTCGACGCGCGGGGCATGGTCTGCGCCGGCGAGCAGCAGGGCGGCCGGGACGCCTGCCAGGGGGACAGCGGCGGCCCGCTGGTGGTTGCCGGCCGGCTCGCCGGGCTGGTCTCCTGGGGGACGGGCTGCGCCGAGGCGGGCCACCCCGGCGTCTACACCCGGATCGCCTCGGTCACCGACGCGGTGCGCGCCGTGCTGTAGCCGGGCGGGCACCCGGGGCCGGCCGTGCGGGCAGCGCCCGGGGCGGCGGGTGGAACCGGTCCGGGAACGACGAAGCCGGGCGACCGGCCCCCGAGGGGGTGGTCGCCCGGCTCACCCGGTCACGCGCCGTGCGTGACCGGACACACAGCTCGACACTGGTTCCTGGTGGCGCGGATCAGCGCTCGTCGTCGGTGGCCGTGGCGGACGTGCTGCCCAGGCGGCCGCTCTCGTCCTGTATCTCCACGGCGATCTTCTTGAGCTCGGGCTCGAACTTCCTGCCGTGGTGGGCGCAGAAGAGCAGCTCTCCGCCGCTGGCGAGTACGACGCGCAGGTAGGCCTGGGCGCCGCAGCGGTCGCAGCGGTCAGCCGCGGTGAGCGGGCTCGCAGGGGTCAGAACAGTAGTCACGTCGCCTCTTCTCTAGCTCGACGAGCTGTCGTACCAGGGTCAACATCCAACCAGGCCGAAAACGTTCCCGCTCGTGGCTTTTCTTCTCTGAGGATTCTGCTGTGTTGATGAGGACGTGCCCCGGGGGCCGGTGGTTCATGCGTACCGGATCCCAGGATCCGCCCGTCGCTCGAACGCCCGATCGGAACCGGATGTGAGAGTCCGCGTAGCATAATCCTCTGCTGGGTTGGAGCATAAGCCCCGTCCCGGGCCCCGGTAGCCTGCATAACGGCAGTTCCGGAGCCTGCACCCGGTCCCACGGTCCGCCAGGAGCGGTGGTACCGGGAGGAGATGGAGCCCCGGCGACCCGAATCCGGCACGGCCCTTGTTCGCGCAGCGCGTACAAGCTGCGCGGGACCGGCCCGCCGTGCTGTGCACCCAGCGGAGGGGTGCGCACACGCAGGGGAAACGGCTGTCGGTGCGGTGTGCTGCACTGGCGGACGGTCCGGACGCGTCCGGATGTGACCGATGAGACAGAACTTGACCGAGGAGAGTGCCGCGTGAGTGCCGAAACGACCGTGCCGTCCGCTCTGCTGGCCGGCGACGACGGTTCCAACTACACCGCTCGGCACCTGCTCGTCCTGGAGGGTCTGGAGGCGGTCCGCAAGCGCCCCGGCATGTACATCGGCTCGACCGACAGCCGCGGCCTGATGCACTGCCTCTGGGAGATCATCGACAACTCCGTCGACGAGGCGCTGGGCGGCTACTGCGACCGGATCGAGGTCGTGCTGCACGACGACGCCTCGGTCGAGGTCCGCGACAACGGGCGCGGCATCCCGGTGGACGTCGAGCCGAAGACCGGACTGTCCGGCGTCGAGGTCGTGATGACCAAGCTGCACGCCGGAGGCAAGTTCGGCGGCGGCTCGTACGCGGCCTCCGGCGGCCTGCACGGCGTCGGCGCCTCCGTCGTCAACGCGCTCTCCGCCCGTCTGGACGTCGAGGTCGACCGCGGCGGCCACACCCATGCGATCAGCTTCCGCCGCGGCACCCCGGGCATCTTCACCGAGACCAGCCCGGACGCCCCGTTCGAGCCGGCCAACGGCCTGACCAAGGTCCGCAAGGTGCCCAAGACCCGCACCGGCACCCGGATCCGCTACTGGGCCGACCGGCAGATCTTCCTCAAGGACGCCAAGCTCTCCCTGGAGAACCTGCACGCCCGGGCCCGGCAGACCGCCTTCCTGGTGCCCGGCCTGACCATCGTGGTGCGTGACGAGCGGCTCACCGAGAGCGAGCGGGTCGAGGAGAGCACCTTCCGCTACGACGGCGGCATCGCCGAGTTCTGCGAGTTCCTGGCGCCGGACAAGCCGATCTGCGACGTGCTGCGGCTGCACGGCGAGGGCACCTTCAAGGAGACCGTGCCGGTCCTGGACGACCTCGGGCACATGACGCCGACCGAGGTCACCCGGCACCTCGGGGTGGACATCGCGCTGCGCTGGGGCGCCGGCTACGACACCACGCTGCGCTCCTTCGTCAACATCATCGCCACCCCCAAGGGCGGCACCCACGTCACCGGCTTCGAACGCTCGCTGGCCAAGACCGTCAACGAGGCGCTGCGGGCGAGCAAGCTGCTGCGCGTCGCCGAGGACGACATCACCAAGGACGACGCCACCGAGGGCCTCACCGCCGTGGTCACCGTCCGGCTCGCCGAGCCGCAGTTCGAGGGCCAGACCAAGGAGGTGCTCGGCACCTCGGCGGCCAACCGGATCGTCGCGGCGGTCGTCGCCAAGGAGCTCAAGGCCTTCCTCACCTCCGCCAAGAAGGACGAGAAGGTCCAGGCCCGGGCGGTGCTGGAGAAGGTCGTGGCCGCCGCCCGCACCCGGGTCGCCGCCCGCCAGCACAAGGAGGCCCAGCGCCGGAAGACCGCGCTGGAGACCAGCTCCCTGCCGGCCAAGCTGGCCGACTGCCGCAGCGACGACGTCGACCGCAGCGAACTGTTCATCGTCGAGGGCGACTCCGCGCTCGGCACCGCCAAACTGGCCCGCAACTCCGAGTTCCAGGCCCTGCTCCCGATCCGCGGCAAGATCCTCAACGTGCAGAAGGCGTCCGTGAGCGACATGCTCAAGAACGCCGAGTGCGCGGCGATCATCCAGGTGATAGGGGCCGGCTCGGGCCGCACCTTCGACATCGACCAGGCCCGCTACGGCCGGGTCATCTTCATGGCCGACGCCGACGTCGACGGCTCGCACATCCGCTGCCTGCTGCTGACGCTGTTTCAGCGCTACATGCGGCCGATGGTCGAGCAGGGCCGGGTCTTCGCGGCCGTGCCGCCGCTGCACCGGATCGAGCTCACCAACCCCAAGCGCGGGCAGGAGAAGTACCACTACACCTACTCGGACGCCGAGCTGCGCTCCACCCTGCTGGAGTTCCAGCGCAAGGGCCTGCGCTGGAAGGACCCGGTCCAGCGGTACAAGGGCCTGGGCGAGATGGACGCCGACCAGCTGGCCGAGACCACCATGGACCCGCGCCACCGCACGCTGCGCCGGATCAACCTGGGCGACCTGGAGCAGGCCGAGAAGGTCTTCGACCTGCTGATGGGCAACGACGTGGCGCCGCGCAAGGAGTTCATCGTGGACTCGGCGGCCACCCTGGACCGCTCGCGCATCGACGCCTGAGCACCCCGCCGTCACGAGGGCCCTCCACCCGCGGGTGGAGGGCCCTCGTGCTGCCGGTTCCACCCGCCGTCCACCCCGGCGCCGATCAGCCCGGAGGGCCGGATCCGTAGCGTCGAAGGGGTCGGAGCGAGCCCCTTCCCGGACGGAGAAGCCCATGTCTGCCGAGGTCAACGCCGCCCTGGTGGTCGCGGTGTCGGTGCTGGTGCTCCAGCGCCAGATGCGCGCCCGGCGGCTGGACACCGAACGCCGCTTCCGGGTGCTGCCGGTGGTCCTCGCCGCGGTCGCGCTGCGCGACCCGCAGCTGCTCGACCACCGGGACACCGCCCGGTCCGCCGTCCTGGTCGGCTGCGGGCTGCTCGCGGTGCTCGCGGCGGGCTCGGTCTGGGGGTGGACCGTCCGGATCTGGCGGGGGCCGGACGGGGCGCTCTGGGTCCGGGGCACCACGGCGACGCTGGCCGCCTGGGGCGGGCTGCTCGCGATCAGGTTCGGCCTCTTCGGGATCGGCGAGGTCCTGCACCTGCACCAGTCGAGCAGTGCGCTGCTGCTCGGGCTGGCGCTCCTGCTGCTGGTCCGCACGCTCGTGGTGAACTGGAGGGCGCGGGCGCTGGAGCCCCCGGGTCCGGCCGCCGTGTCGCGCTGACCGCCGTCGCGAGTCACCTGGAGGAAACACGTGGCCGAGGGGTACTGGACCCGCTGGCCGTCCCGCGAGGGGCTGCGGGACGACGCCGGGAGCCGGCCGCGGCGGCTGCTCACCGTGCTCGGCAGGCTCGTCGTCCTGGTCAGCGTCTGCTGGGGGACGCTCTCCGGCGGCAGGTACGCGGGCTGGGCGCTGGTGGTCGCGGTGGCGGGGCTGGGCGCGGCGGTCGTCCTCGCCGCCGGCTACCTGCACGCCAGCTGGGAGCAGCGGGCGACGCGCTCCTACCTGCTGGCCGCCGGGGTCTTCACGGCCGCCTGGCTGGCCGACCGGGGGCAGGCCTACCTGCTCTCCGACGTGCTCTGGTACGGGCTGGCGGTGACCGCGGTGGTCCGGCTGCCGCCCTGGCCCGCGCTGCTCACGGCCGGCGCCGCGCTCGGCTCGTACGCCTCGGTGAGCTGGGCGAGCTGGCTGAGCATCACGGCGACCGTCGGCGGTCTGCTGCTGCTCGGCTACCTGCTGCGGCTGGACATCGAGGCGCGCGGCACCGCCCGCCGGCTGCTCGACCAGGAACGGGCCGCCCGGGCCGCCGAGGCGGAGAGCGCCGCGCTCGCCGAACGGGCCAGGATCGCCCGGGAGATCCACGACGTGCTGGCGCACAGCCTCTCCGCCCAGCTGGTCCACCTGGAAGCGGCCCGGCTGATGCTGGACTCCGGCACCGACCGCGAGCAGGTCCGCGAACGGGTGGTGGCCGCCCGGCGGATGGCGCAGGACGGACTGGCCGAGACCCGGCAGGCGCTGTCCGCGCTGCGCGGCGAGTTCACCCCGGTCGGCGAGTACCTGGTGGAGCTGACCGGGGTGGAGCGCGCGGGGTTCGGGGTGGTCGGCACGCCGCGTCCGCTGGCCGCCGAGGCGGGGCTCGCCGTCCGGCGCACGGCGCAGGAGGCGCTGACCAATGTGCGCAAGCACGCCCCCGGTGCGCGCTGCACGGTCGAACTGCGCTACCTGGCGGACGAGGTGGAGCTGGAGGTGCGGGACCGGCGTGCGGGACGGTCCGAAGCGTCCGGTGACCTGGCGGCCAGCGGCGGCGGGTACGGTCTGCTGGGGATGCGCGAACGCGCGGAACTGCTCGGCGGCACCCTGCTGGCGGGCCCCCACGAGGGAGGATGGCGCGTGCTGCTGCGGGTGCCGGCATGACGGAGCCGGTGGTCACCAGGGTGCTGGTGGCGGACGACCAGACGGTGGTCCGCGAGGGCATCGTGATGCTGCTCGGGCTGCTGCCCGGGATCGAGGTGGTCGGCTCGGCGGCGGACGGCGAGGAGGCCGTCGCGCTGGTCGCCCGGCACCGGCCGGACGTGGTGCTGATGGACCTGCGGATGCCGCGCTGCGACGGGGTCGAGGCGACCCGGCGGATCCGCGCCGGACACCCGGGCACCGAGGTCGTGGTGCTCACCACCTACGCCGACGACGACTCGCTGTTCCCGGCGCTGCGGGCCGGGGCGCGCGGCTACCTCACCAAGGACGCGGGCGCCGAGGAGATCGCCCGGGCGATCGCGGACGTCCGGTCGGGGGCGGCCGGGCTGGCGCCGCAGGTGCAGTTGAGGCTGCTGGAGCGGCTGTCGGGGGACGCCCCGGCCCCGGCGGGCGGACCGGCGGCGCAGGCGGAGCTGCCGGACGGGCTGACCGCGCGGGAGGCGCAGGTGCTGGGGCTGATCGCGCAGGGGCTCTCCAACACCGAGATCGCCCGCCGGCTGTACGTCAGCCCGGCCACCGTGAAGACCCACATCAACAACCTCTTCGCCAAGACCGGCGTGCGCGACCGTGCGCAAGCGGTCGCGTACGCCTTCCGAAACGGAATCACCGGGTCGCCGCAGTAGTCGGATGAGTGTCTGTCGGATCATCGATCACCTCATCGAGTGAACGTATCTGCGTTGGGAGTTTGGGGAGTTCGGGCGACCCCATGATGGGTCGGGTCACAACCCCCCGGCCCAGGAGCAGCCGTGCCACAACAGCAGACGAGAAACCCCGAGCCGGGAGGGCAACTGGACTGGTGGGCACCGGAACCGGCGCCCGCACCGGTGTCCGGACCCGCGCCGGGAACCGCCGTCCCGGTGACCGCGCCGGGAGCCCCCGCGCCGGGAACCGTCGTCCCGGGGACCGCCGTCCCGGGCCCCGCGCCGGTGCCCGGGCCCGACGAGGCAGACGAGGCACCCGGGCCCGACAGCAGCACCGAGGTGTACCGGGCCGTCCAGCGCAGCGCGGCCTTCCAGCGGATCCGCCACAGCTACCGGACGTTCGTCTTCCCGGTCACCGGCGTCTTCCTCGGCTGGTACCTGCTCTACGTGGCCGCCCAGACCGCGGCCCCCGGGATGATGCGCCGCCCGGTCGCCGGCCCGGTCAACGTGGCCTGGCTGCTCGGCCTGCTGCAGTTCGCCACCACCTTCCTGCTGGCCTGGCTCTACGCCCGCAACGCCCGCACCAAGCGCGACCGGGCCGCCCTGTCGCTGCGCTGGGACACCCAGGACCAGCTGCGATGAGGGCCGCCACCCCGCCCCCCGTCGCCCCCACCGGGGACCACCACGGACTGGCCGTGGTGCTCTTCGCCGTCGTCGTCCTGGTCACCCTGGCGATCACCTTCTGGGCCGGCCGCCGCGGCGGCAACGCCGCCGAGGACTTCTACGCCGGAGGCCGCGACTTCACGCCGCTGCAGAACGGCTTCGCACTCTCCGGCGACTACCTCTCCGCCGCCTCCTTCCTCGGCGTCGCCGGGCTGATCGCGCTGTACGGGTACGACGGCGTGCTCTACAGCATCGGCTTCCTGGTCGCCTGGCTGGTGGTGCTGATGCTGGTCGCCGAACTGGTCCGCAACGCCGGCCGGTACACCCTGGCCGACGTGCTGGCGCTGCGCCTGCGCCGGCGCAAGGTCCGGGCGGCGGCCGGCGGTGCCAGTGTCGTCGTCACGCTGTTCTACCTGGTCGCCCAGATGGTCGGCGCGGGCAGTCTGGTCGCCCTGCTGCTCGGCACCAACAGCGCCCAGGCCCGGACCTGGACCATCGTGGCGGTGGGCGGTCTGATGATCGTCTACGTCACGATCGGCGGCATGCGCGCCACCACCTGGATCCAGATCGTCAAGGCGTTCCTGCTGGTCGCCGGCTCGGTGGTGCTGACCGTGCTGCTGGTGGTCCGCTTCCACGGGGACGTCGCCGAGCTGATGCGGCAGGCGGCCCAGCACAGCGGCGCCGGGCAGCGCTACCTGGAACCCGGGCTGAAGTACGGCAAGAGCTTCACCAGCCGGCTGGACTTCTTCAGCCTGGGCCTGGCCCTGGTGCTGGGCACCGCCGGTCTGCCGCACATCCTGTCCCGCTTCTACACCGTGCCCACCGCGCGGGCCGCCCGGCGTTCGACGATGTGGGCGATCGGCCTGGTCGGCGGCTTCTACCTGATGGCCATCGCGCTGGGCCTCGGGGCCACCGCGCTGATCGGCTCGGCCGAGGTCCGGCAGGCCAACTCGGCGGGCAACACCGCCGTCCCGCTGCTCGCCCTGGTGCTCGGCGGCGGCAACGGCTCCACCGGCGGGGTGGTGCTGTTCGCGCTGATCTCGGCGATCGCCTTCGCCACCATCCTCGCCGTGGTCGCCGGGCTCACCCTGGCCTCCTCGGCGGCGTTCGCCCACGACATCTGGGCGGGTGCCTGGCGCGGACGGCCCCGCGGTGCGCGCGCGCAGCGCGGCGGCCGGGGTGCCCGCGGCGGGGGCGCCGTGGTGCCGGCCTCCCGGCGGGCCCGCGGCGAGGCGGACACCCGGGCCGGGAGCGGGACCGGGGCGGAGGCGGACGGCGCGCCCGCGGTCGCCGAACAGGACGAGGTCCTGGTCGCGCGGATCGCGGCGGTCGGGATCGGCGCGGTGGCGATCGTGCTGAGCCTCTTCGCCCAGCAGCTGAACGTCGCCTTCCTGGTCGGCCTGGCCTTCGCCGTCGCCGCCTCCGCCAATCTGCCGGTCCTGCTCTACAGCCTGTTCTGGCGGCGGTTCACCGCCCGCGGCGCGGTCTGGTCGGTGTACGGCGGGCTGGTTCCCGCGGTGGTGCTGGTGGCCTTCTCACCGGTGGTCTCCGGTACCAAGGTCGCCTTGTTCCCGGGCATGGACTTCCACTGGTTCCCGCTGGAGAACCCGGGCATCGTCTCCATCCCGCTCGGCTTCCTGGCCGGCTGGATCGGCACCCTGCTCTCGCCCGAGACGGCCGATCCGGACCGGTACGCCGAGCTGGAGGTCCGCTCGCTGACCGGAGCCGGTGCGGTCTGAGCACCCCGCACGAACGACCCCCGGCGGGCATCCGCCGGGGGTCGTCGCACGTCACAGCTCCCGGAGCGAGACGGCCTCCATCCGGGACGGCGTGGCCGCCGCCTTGCCGCAACTCTCGGGCCGGGCCGGTTCGCTGACGCCCTCGACCACCCGGACCTCCCAGGCCCGGCCGTCCTCGTGCCGGACCTCGACCCGCCAGCGGCCCGCGCCGTCCTCGTGCTGGGCCACGGTGAGCGCGTCGGCCCTGGTCTCCCCGGTGGTCAGCCGCACGGCGTGGTCGGCCGCCTGGCCCGGACGCTCCCAGCCGGAGCAGCCGCGCGACCACTCCGGCACCATGTGGCCGGAGGCCGTCGCCGCCAGCACTTCCTTGGCGGACTCGGCGGTCAGCCGGCCGTACGCGTAGCCGTACGGCAGCACCAGCACGGTGGGGGAGAAGCGGTGCCCGCCCAGGTGGGTCACCTCCCAGACCTCGCTGTGCCCGGCGGCCGCCAGGTCGGCCGCGAGCGGGCGGCCCAGCAGCGCGCAGCAGCGGTCCCGGCGGCCGTTGGTGCACACCAGGGCGACCGGGCCGCCGACGTGCGGCACCCCGAGGCCGCCGTGGTCGCCGGCGCCCAGGGCCGCGAAGTCGAGCGCGAGGAGCTCCGCCGGGTCGGCCACCTCGTGGCGGCGCACCCAGCTGCGGCCGGGGGCCGGGACGGTGTGCGCCACGATCACCTCGTGGCGGGCCGTCGGCAGGCAGTCCGCGTGCCGCCCGGGCCGCCGGATCAGCGCCACCCGCACCCCGGTGCCGGCCGCCGCCGCGTCCAGGGCCCGCCCGACCGCCGGGTCCAGGTGGCTCTCGGCGAGCGCCTTCGCCCCCCACGGACCGTTCTGTTCGACCAGCAGCCAGGTGGTCGCGGTCGCGGCGGTGGCGGCCAGGGGTTCCGACAGTTCACGCGACAGGGTCGCACAGGTGCTCACCCCGGTAAGGCTACCCTTGCCCGTCCGCCGGGGCGCGGCCGCCGGGGCGGGACGGACGCGTGCGGGTGGGGCGGAATCGCACGGGTGGGGTCGCGGGCGGGCCCGCCGGGCGCCGGCCGGCGAGAACGCCGCAGGGCGCCGGACGTGGTCCGGCGCCCTGCGGGGGGACGGCGATCAGGCGGGACCGGCGACGGTGCTGATGGGCGTGGTCACGGGGGTGCCGGAACCGTCGCGGCGCGGGTCGCGCTCCGGCAGGTCGACCGGGGCGCCCTTGGCCGTGGCGGCGCGGGCGGGCGCCGGTCCGGCCCAGGCGAACGCGAGGGCGTCCTCGCCGCGCAGGAAGCGCTGGCAGCGCACGCCGCCGGTGGCACGGCCCTTGCGCGGGTACTGCTCGAAGGGGGTGACCTTCCAGGAGGACTGGGCCTCGCCGGCCAGCGTGCCGGAGGTGCCGGCCACCGAGACGACCACCGCGTCGGCGGCCGGGTCGACGGCGGTGAAGGAGAGCACCCGGGCGCCGTCCGCGAGCTTGATGCCGGCCATGCCGCCGGCCGGGCGGCCCTGCGGGCGGACCTGTCCGGCGGGGTAGCGCAGCAGTTGGGCGTCGGAGGTGATGAAGACGAGGTCCTCCTCGCCGGTGCGCAGCTCGACCGCGCCGATCACCTCGTCGCCGTCCTTGAGCGCGATCACCTCGAACTCGTCCTTGTTGGCGGGCCATTCGGGGACCACCCGCTTGACCACGCCCTGCGCCGTGCCCAGGGCCAGGCCGGGGGAGGACTCGTCCAGGGTGGTCAGCGCGAGCACCCGCTCGTCGGCCTCCAGCCGGAGGAACTCGGTGACGGCGGCGCCGCCGGCCAGCGTGGGCGAGGGAGTGGGCGGCAGCGCCGGCAGGTCGATGACCGGCAGCCGCAGGACCCGGCCGGCCGAGGTGACCACACCGACGTCGGCGCGGGCGGTGGTGGGCACCGCGGAGACGATCACGTCATGCTTGGCGCGCTTCTCGGAGAGCTCGAACGGCTCGCCGTCGGCGGTGCGGGCGAGCAGGCCGGTGGAGGAGAGCAGCACCCGGCACGGGTCGTCGGCGACCTCCAGCGGAACGGTCAGCGAGGCGGCCGGGGCGGCGCCGGCCTCCAGCAGGACGGTGCGCCGCTCGGTGCCGAACTGCTTGGCGACGGCGCCGAGTTCGCCGGACACCACGCTGCGCAGCTTGCTGTCCGACTCCAGGATCTCGGTCAGGTCGGCGATCTCGGAGGTCAGCTTGGCCTGCTCCTGCTCCAGCTCGACCCGGTCGAAGCGGGTGAGCCGGCGCAGCGGGGTGTCGAGGATGTACGCGGTCTGCGTCTCGGACAGCGAGAAGCGCTCCATCAGGCGCTCCTTGGCCTGGGCGGCGTTGTCGCTCGACCGGATGATCGCGATGACCTCGTCGATGTCGACCAGCGCGACCAGCAGGCCCTCGACCAGGTGCAGCCGCTCCTGGCGCTTGCGGCGGCGGAAGTCGCTGCGCCGGCGGACCACCTCGAAGCGGTGGTCGACGTAGACCTCCAGCAGTTCCTTGAGGCCGAGGGTGAGCGGCTGGCCGTCGACCAGCGCCACGTTGTTGATGCCGAAGGTCTCCTCCATCGGCGTCAGCTTGTAGAGCTGCTCCAGCAGGGCCTCGGGCACGAAGCCGTTCTTGACCTCGATGACCAGGCGCAGCCCGTGCTCGCGGTCGGTGAGGTCCTTGACGTCCGCGATGCCCTGGAGCTTCTTGGCGTTGACCAGGTCCTTGATCTTGGAGATGACCTTCTCCGGGCCGACGTTGTACGGCAGCTCGGTGACCACGATGCCCTTGCGGCGGGCGGTGACCGCCTCGATGCTCGTGGTGGCGCGGATCTTGAAGGTGCCGCGGCCGGACTCGTAGGCGTCCCGGATGCCGGAGAGGCCGACGATCCGTCCGCCGGTGGGCAGGTCGGGGCCGGGGACGAACCGCATGAGGGTGTCGAGGTCGGCGTTCGGGTGCTTGATCAGGTGGCGGGCAGCGGCGACGACCTCGGAGAGGTTGTGCGGCGGCATGTTGGTGGCCATGCCGACGGCGATGCCGGTGGCGCCGTTGACCAGCAGGTTGGGGAAGGCGGCCGGGAGCGCCAGCGGCTCCTGCTCGCTGCCGTCGTAGTTGGGCCCGAAGTCGACGGTCTCCTCGTGGATCGACTCGACCATGGCCATCGAGGCGGCGGTGAGCCGGGACTCGGTGTAGCGCATCGCCGCCGGCGGGTCGTCGTTGCCGAGCGAGCCGAAGTTGCCGTGGCCGTCGATCAGCGGCAGCCGCATCGAGAACGGCTGGGCCATCCGGACGACCGAGTCGTAGATGGAGGCGTCGCCGTGCGGGTGCAGCCGGCCCATCACCTCGCCGACCAGGCGGGCGCACTTGACGTGGCCGCGCTCCGGGCGCAGGCCCATCTCGTTGGCCTGGTAGAGGATGCGGCGATGCACCGGCTTGAGGCCGTCCCGGGCGTCCGGGAGGGCCCGGGAGTAGATGACCGAGTAGGCGTACTCGAGGAACGAGCCCTGCATCTCGTCCACGACGTCGACGTCGAGGATGCGCTCCTCGAAGTCTCCGGGGGGCGGGGTCTGCGAACTGCGGCGGGCCATCGCGGCGGGGCTCCCTTACGTCTCGCTTGCGTCTCGTCCACGTCTCGTCGGCGCGGTTTCGCCGGGGCTGTCGGCGGATCTGTCAACAGGGCTCGGCGCCCCCATTGTGGACCCTCCCGCCGACAGTCCCGGCCAGCGCCCCTCTTCCGCCCCTGGCGAACGCCCCGTCCGCGCGGACACATCCACGCCGTTCGCGCGTTGCACCACAATGGGGGACGCCACACGAACCCCGACTTCGACGACGGGAAGGACCCGAGCGCATGGCCAACCCGGCCCCCGCCTCCCAGCGAGGCATCGCCATCACCGAGCACCGCCTGGCCAACGGCCTGCGCGTCGTCCTCTCCGAGGACCACCTGACCCCGGTGGCAGCGGTCTGCCTCTGGTACGACGTGGGCTCCCGGCACGAGGTGAAGGGCCGCACCGGGCTGGCCCACCTGTTCGAGCACCTGATGTTCCAGGGGTCCGCCAACGTGTCCAACAACGGGCACTTCGAGCTGGTCCAGGGCGCCGGCGGCTCGCTCAACGGCACCACCAGCTTCGAGCGCACCAACTACTTCGAGACCATGCCGGCCCACCAGTTGGAGCTGGCGCTCTGGCTGGAGGCGGACCGGATGGGCTCGCTGCTGGCGGCCCTCGACGAGACGTCGATGGAGAACCAGCGCGACGTGGTGAAGAACGAGCGCCGCCAGCGGTACGACAACGTGCCCTACGGCACCGCGTTCGAGAAGCTCGCCGCGCTGTCCTTCCCGGACGGCCACCCCTACCACCACACCCCGATCGGCTCGATGGCCGACCTCGACGCGGCCACCCTGGAGGACGCCCGGGCGTTCTTCCGCACCTACTACGCGCCCAACAACGCGGTGCTGTCGGTGGTCGGCGACATCGACCCCGAGCAGACCGTCGCCTGGGTGGAGAAGTACTTCGGCAGCATCCCCGCGCACGACGGCAAGCAGCCGCCGCGCGACGGCAGCCTGCCGGAGACGATCGGCCGGGAGCTGCGCGAGCTGATCCGCGAGGACGTGCCGTCCCGCGCGCTGATGGCCGCCTACCGGCTGCCGCACGACGGCACCCGCGAGGCGGACGCCGCCGACCTGGCGCTGACCATCCTCGGCAGCGGTGAGTCGAGCCGGCTGTACAACCGGCTGGTCCGCCGGGACCGCACCGCCGTCGCGGCCGGCTTCGGCCTGCTGCGGCTGTCCGGCGCGCCGAGCCTGGGCTGGCTGGACGTCAAGACCTCGGGCGACGCCACCATCGAGCAGATCGACGCGGCCGTCGACGAGGAGCTGGCCCGGTTCGCCGCCGAGGGGCCGACCCCGGCCGAGCTGGAGCGCGCCCAGGCGCAGATCGAGCGCGAGTGGCTGGACCGGCTCACCACGGTGGCCGGCCGTGCCGACGAACTCTGCCGCTACGCCGTGCTGTTCGGCGACCCGAAGCTGCTGAACGACGCCCTGCCCAAGGTCCTCGACGTCACCGCCGAGGAGGTGCGGGAGATCGCCGCCGCCCGGCTGCACCCGCAGAACCGGGCGGTGCTGGTGTACGAGCCGACCCCGGCCGAGGACACCGCCGACGACACCGCTGCCACCGCCGAGACCGACGAGGAGGGCGCCGCCGTATGAGCACCGAGTACGTCCCCGCCATGACCTTCCACCCCCAGCCCCAGCCCGGCACCCCCAGCCCGTGGGCGTTCCCGGCGCCGGAGCGCGCCGCGCTCGGCAACGGCATCACGGTGCTGCACTGCCACCGCCCCGGGCAGCAGCTGGTGGCCGTCGACGTGCTGCTCGACGCGCCGCTCGCGGCCGAGCCGGAGGGCGTGGACGGCGTCGCCTCGATCCTGGCCCGGGCGTTCAGCGAGGGCACCGACACGCTGACGGCCGAGGAGTTCGCGGCGGAGCTGGAGCGGGCCGGCGCGACCCTGGACGCGCACGCCGACCACCCGTGCATCCGGGTCTCGCTGGAGGTCCCGGCCTCCCGGCTGGCCCGCGGCCTGGACCTGCTGGCCGCCGCGCTGGGCAGCCCGGCGCTGCCGGAGAACGAGATCGAGCGGCTGGTCGCCAACCGGCTGGACGAGATCGTGCACGAGCAGGCCAACCCGGCCCGGCGGGCCGCCAAGGCGCTGTACGCCGAGCTGTTCGACGGCGCCGACCGGCTGTCGCGCCCGCGCGCCGGCACCGCCGAGACGGTCAAGACGATCGACCGGGCCGCCGTCCGGGCGTTCTACGAGGCGCACGTGCGGCCCGCCACCACCACCGTGGTCGTGGTCGGCGACCTCACCGGCATCGACCTGCCGGCCCTGCTGGAGTCCACCCTGGGCGCCTGGAAGGGCTCCGCGGCCGAGCCGAGCGTGCACGCGCCGGTGACCGCCGACGACACCGGCCGGGTGATCATCGTGGACCGTCCGGGCTCGGTGCAGACCCAGCTGCTGATCGGCCGGATCGGCCCGGACCGGCACGACCCGAGCTGGGCCGCGCAGATCCTGGGCACCTACTGCCTGGGCGGCACCCTCACCTCCCGGCTGGACCGGGTGCTGCGCGAGGAGAAGGGCTACACCTACGGCGTGCGGGCCTTCGCCCAGCCGCTGCGCTCGGCCGCCGACGGCAGCGGGCGCTCCCTGCTGGCGATCAGCGGCTCGGTGGACACCGCCTCCACCGCCCCGGCGCTGGCCGACACCTGGACGATCCTGCGCACGCTGGCCGCCGAGGGGCTCACCGACGCGGAGCGCGCCGAGGCCGTGCAGTTCCTGGTCGGCGTGGCGCCGCTGAAGTACGAGACGGCGGGCTCGGTGGCCGGCACCCTGGCCGACCAGGTCGAGCAGCACCTGGCCGACGACTTCCAGGCCGAGGTCTACCGGCAGCTGGCCGAGCTGCCGACCGCCGCCGCCACCGAGGCCGTGGTCAAGGCGTTCCCGCCGGACCGGCTGGTCACCGTCCTGGTCGGCGACGCCGCGGCGTTCGCGGACGCGGTGCGGGAGCTGGGCATCGGCGAGGTCACCGTGATCAGCGCCTGACCGACCCGGGGCACCGAGACGCCGAGGGCCCGGCGGAGCGTTCCGACGCTCCGCCGGGCCCTCGGCGTCGCGGCGTTAATTCCCTTGCGACGGCGGCGCCGTGCGTGGGTAGATAGCCCCCGGCACCGGTCACACACACGGAGAGGAGGCGGTCACCATGCGGGTCGAGCCATCCCAGCGGCGCTCCCCGGGACTGTCCTCCCGATGCCCCTCGGCCGCCTGAGCGCCGCCGACCTCTGACATCCCCGCGTCGCGCCGGGTCCCTTCGCGCGGCATCCCCCGGGGCGGACACCCCGCCTAGGCTTGAACCATCCGACCTTGGAGGTCGTTGAACCATGTCGTACACCGAGGTACCCGGCGTCCGGGTTCCGATCCGGATGTGGACCGACCCGGCCACCGTCGAGGGCCAGGCGATGCAGCAGCTGCGCAACATCAGCTCGCTGCCCTGGCTGCACGGGCTCGCCGTGATGCCCGACGTCCACCTGGGCAAGGGCGCGACGGTGGGCTCGGTGATCGCCATGCGCGGCGCCGTCTGCCCGGCGGCGGTCGGCGTGGACATCGGCTGCGGGATGAGCGCGGTGAAGACCTCGCTCACCGCGAAGGACCTCCCGGACGACCTGTCGCGGCTGCGCTCGCGGATCGAGCAGGCCATCCCGGTCGGCCGCGGCCTGCACAGCGACCCGGTCGACCCGGGCCGGCTGCACGGTGTGCCGGCCGGCGGCTGGGACGACTTCTGGCAGCGCTTCGACGCGGTCGCGTCCGAGGTGAGGTGGCGCCGTGAGCGGGCGGCCCAGCAGATGGCGACCCTCGGCGGCGGCAACCACTTCATCGAGGTGTGCGTGGACGACACCGGCGCGGTCTGGCTGATGCTGCACTCCGGCTCGCGCAACATCGGCAAGGAGCTGGCGGAGCACCACATGGGCGTGGCCCAGTCGCTGCCGCACAACCAGGGCCTGATCGACCGCGACCTCGCGGTGTTCGTCGCGGACACCCCGCAGATGGCCGCGTACCGGCAGGACCTCTTCTGGGCGCAGGAGTACGCCAAGCGCAACCGGGCGCTGATGATGGCGCTGTTCCAGGACGTGGTCCGGCGGGAGTTCCCGCGGGCGAAGGTCGCCTTCGACGAGGTGATCAGCTGCCACCACAACTACGTCTCGGAGGAGCGCTACGACGGCGTCGACCTGCTGGTCACCCGCAAGGGCGCGATCCGGGCCGGGGCGGGCGACTACGGGATCATCCCGGGGTCGATGGGCACCGGGTCGTACATCGTGCGCGGGCTGGGCAACGAGGCGTCGTTCAACTCGGCCTCGCACGGCGCCGGCCGGAAGATGAGCCGCAACGCCGCGAAGAAGCGGTTCACCACGCAGGACCTGGCCGAGCAGACCAAGGGCGTGGAGTGCCGCAAGGACGCGGGGGTGGTGGACGAGATCCCCGGCGCCTACAAGCCGATCGAGAAGGTGATCGAGCAGCAGCGGGACCTGGTCGAGGTCGTCGCGCACCTCAAGCAGGTGGTCTGCGTCAAGGGCTGAGCCGGGCGCGTGGGGCTCCCCGCGCCGGCCCCGGAGCCCCCGGAGCCCCCGGCCGTCCGGCCGGGGGCTCCGGGGTTCAGGCGGCCGCGAGCCGCCGGTCGAGAACGGCGAGAATCAGCTCCTCGACCCGGCGGGCCACCGCGGCGCTGTCGCCGTCCGGCCCGGCCAGCAGGTCGAAGGTCTCGAAGCTGGTCAGCATGAAGAGCACCGCCACCAGCTCGTCGAGCTCCGCCTCGCCGAGCCGCGCGTCGCGGTCGGCGAGCACCCGGCCGAGCACCACCCGCAGGCCGCCGCGCCGCCGCTCGCCCCGGTTCTGCAGCGCGGTGTCGAGCTCCGGGTCGAGGATGGCCAGGCCGCGCAGCCGTCGCAGGGCGACCCGGCCGGAGGCGTAGAAGCCGGCGAGCACGTCGAGGACGGCGGAGAGCGCCTCCCGGCCGCTGGGCGCCGTGAACGCCGCGGGCATCCCGGCCATGCCGCCGCGCTGGGCCAGGTCGTCGAAGAGCGCCTCCAGCAGGCCGGTCCTGGAGTCGAACTGGTAGTAGACGGTCATCCGCGCCACACCGGCGGTCTTGGCGACGGCGTCCATGCTGAACGAGGCCGGCCCCTTCTCCCCGGTCAGCAGCTCGCAGGCCGCCTCCAGGATGCGGGTGCGGGTCTGTTCGGCGGCCACCTGGCGTTGGCCGGCTCGGTACTGGCGTGGGCTCATGCGCTGTCGACGTCTCCTGAGGCGGGTGCTCCGGCTTTCATTGTGCACTCGGTCCACATAGAAATACCGGGGGTGCCCCTCCAAGGCCGGTCCCCACCCCGGCGTGCGCCACCGACGGTGCGGCGCGTGCCGCCCGCCGTGCTTCGGCCGCCCGGGTGAAGGGCCGTGACCGGGGGCGGGGCAGGAGGGGTTTCCAGCGTGCCGGGGATTCCCGGCCGCTCGCGCGGTGGGACGGACGGCCGTGGCGCCGCCGTGGCACCGCCCCCCTGCTGCCGTTCCGCCGGAGGCCCCGATGCGAACCGCCCTGCGCCGCGCCCACCGCCGTCTGCTGCTGCGCCGGTGGCTGCGGCGGACCGGCCGCCACCTGGCGGACGGGCTGGTCTGGCTCGGGCTGGCGATGGGGGCGATGGCCTGGCCCGGCGCGCTGCCGGGAGCGCGGAAGCCGCAGGACGTGCTGCCCCCGCCCGGCGTGCCGCCGTGGCATCCGGAACGGTCCGGGGCGGGCGCCGCGCCGTTGACCCGGTCCGAGGAGGAGCTGTGGGCGCACCTGCTGGAACGCTGAGCGGCCGGACGGGCCGCCGGTTCAGCCGCCGGGGCCGGAGCGCCGCGCCGCGGCGCCGGTCTCCGGGCCGGACGGCGTCCCGCCCCGGCCGGCCGCGGTGACGGCGCGGCGGACGTCGTTCAGCCCGGCGCCCTTGACCAGGTAGCCCCGGGCGCCGGCCCGGACCGCCGCGGCGACGGAGTCGTCGTTGTCGTCGGCGGTCAGCATCACCACCGCGACCCCGGGGTGGCGGGCGACCAGGATCCGGGTCGCCTCGATGCCGTCGGTGCCGGGCATGCCGATGTCCATCAGGACGACGTCGGGAGCGAGCTGCTCGACGGCGAGGAGCGCCCCCGCCCCGTCGGCCGCCTCGCCGACCACCGTCAGCGAGTCGATCCGGTCGAGGAGTTGGCGTAAACCTGCCCGGAACAGCTCGTGGTCGTCGACGACCAGGATGCGGAGCGCTCGGGGCGCGACCGGGTCCATGGGGGCTCCTGGGAGAGGGCGTGGAACGCGGGGGAGGCCGGGGCGGGCGCGGGTCGGTCGGGCACGGACGCCGCGGGGCTCCGGGGAGGGGCGGGAGGCGCGGGAAGGACGGGAGCGGGTCAGTCCGGCGGGCCGGTGCCGTCGGCCGGGTCCTGGCACGGCAGCCGGATCCGGACCGCGGTGCCGTACGGGGTGCGGGCCGCGACCGAGAAAATGCCGCCGAGTTCCTTGGTCCGGACGTACATGGACGGAAGTCCGATTCCGCAGTCCGGGTCCGGGGGAATTCCGATCCCGTCGTCCTCGATCGACAGGATCAGACCGTTCCGGCCGACCGATGCGGAGATCCGGCAGACCGTTGCCCGCGCGTGCCGGGCGACATTGGCGAGGGCCTCGCCGGATATCTTCTGCAATTCGTTCTGGACCTCGGCCGGGAAATCGTCCAGGGCGGCCGGCAACGCGGTGACGAAGCGCAGCCGGCCGGCCCCGGCCTCCTCGAAGGCGCGGACCTGCCGGTCCAGGAACCGGCGCAGCGTGCCGGCGGTCCCGGTGGTCCGGGGCTCGGAGCGGTCGAGGTCGCGGATCACCCGGCGGACGTCGGCGATGGCGGCGCCGACGTCCTCCCGGGCCCGGGCCAGCAGGGCCGGCGCCCGCCCGGCGTCACCGCTCAGTTCGAGCCCGGCCAGTTCCATCCGCAGGTGCAGGGCGGCCAGCCGGGGAGCCAGTGAATCGTGCAACTCCCGCCGGAGGCGGCGGCGTTCGTCGAGTCTGGCGGCGGCTTGCGGACAGGCCGGCTCCGTGTCGGCGGCCGGGTGGGCGGCCGGGGCCCGGGCGGCCCTGCCGGAGGGTTTCACGATCTGGTCCGCCATGGTTCCTGGGATCCCCCCGTCGCTCGCGTCCGACCCGCTGTGGAAGGGCGTTTCCTGGAGCGGGGAAACGGAGTTTCCGGGCGCGTCCGAATAGCCGGCGCGGAGCAGCCGTCCTATCGGCCCGTCGTGCGCCTCAATGCCGTGATCCCCGTCCGCCCGGGACAAGACCCTAGGCGCGCCGTTGCGCGGGGCGCAAGGCAGGAGGCGGGGTGGGGGAGGAAACCACGACGGATCCGGACAGGCGGTGAGTGAGCACATACCCGCATGGGCTTCGGGGCCGGGACCGGCGGGCTGGTCGAAACCCGTGAGCGGACACTTACCGCCCGCTATCCTTCGGATACCCCTCCGCAGCCGCAGCCGCAGCCGCAGCCCGGTCCGGAACCGGCCGCCCCGTCCCCCGGAGCCTTCATGAGCATGCGCGAGCAGATCGTCGACGCCGCCGAGCGGGTGATCAGGGACCTCGGCCTGGCCCGTTGCACGACCAAGGAGATCGCCGAGGGGGCGGGCTGTTCCGAGGGCACCATCTACCGGCACTTCCGCAGCAAGGAGGACGTCTTCCTCGCCGTCCTCGCCGAGCGGCTGCCCGGCCTGCCGCCGGTGCTGCGGGCGCTGCCCGAGGAGGTCGCCGACGAGGGGGAGGTGCGGGCGGCCCTGCAGCAGGTGGCCGAGGAGGCGCTCGCGTTCTACCGCGAGTCGATGCCGGTGCTGCTGTCCGTCTTCGCCGAGCCCAGGCTGCTGGAGCGCCACCGGGAGTGGACGCGGGTCAACGACGCGGGGCCGCAGCGGGCCGCCGAACTGCTGGCCGACTACCTGCGGCGGGCCCAGCGGGCCGGTCTGGTGAGCCGCGACGCCGACCCGGCGGCCGCGGCCCGGCTCCTGCTCGGCGCCTGCTACCTGACCGCGTACGGCGGTGGGTCCGCCGTCCCGGCGGGCGGTCCGGAGGCACCGCGCGAGGCCGGGGCCTTCGTCCGGCAGCTGTGGCGGACGCTGGCCCCCGCCGAGCGGCCGGCGGCGCCGGGGGAGCGCCGCGCCACCCGCTGAGCAGGACCGCCCGGTGTCCCGGACGCCGTGGGATCCGGACGCTCAGGACGCCTGGGAGGGGCCCGGATCCCTCGCGGATCCGGGCCCGTCGGCCGTCGGCGGCGGGACGTCCCCGGTGCTCAGTCGAAGCGGTACTCCGAGAGACCGCCGACCCGGCGGAAGCCGAAGGACTCGAAGAGTCCGCGGGCGGCCGGATTGCCGTCCCCGACCACCGCCAGGCCGGTCAGGCCGTCGGCGCGCAGCGCGGCCACCGCCTCGGCGAGCAAGGCCCGGGCGCAGCCGTCGTGCCGCACCCCGGGCCGTGAGCAGAGCGGGTTGAAGCGGGTCACCCCGGCGATGGCGGCGGTCCGGCCGAGCACGGCGACCGGCTGTCCGTCCTCCTCCCAGACCCGCAGCAGGCCGCCGGTGATCTGCCCCCGCAGCGAGCGCCGGACGATCTCGCGGCCGAGCCCGGCGCCGTGCGCGGCCGCCAGGCACCAGTCGGTGAACAGCTCCGACTCCTCGGGCCGGGCGGCCCGGGAACGTCCGGGCACGGCGGGCCGGGGCTCCGCCGGGGCCGGGCCGTCCAGGCTCAGCAGGTGCTCGCGCCGGTCCGCCCGGGCGGACCGGCCGGTGGCCCGGGACCACGCCCCGGCGAAGGCGGCGGACGCCGGGTCCGTGCCGATCACCCCGGGCGCCCGGGCGGCCCGGGCCCCCAGTGCGGCGCCGAGGGCGGCCGCGGCGGCGGCCGGCATGCCGCTCAGCACGACCGGATGCGGCGGGGTGAAGGCCGCCGCGCCGACCACCGGGCTGCCGTCGGACGCGGGGTCCTCGACGCGGCTCCAGTCGGTCGGCGGGGCGGTCGGCGGCCGGAACTGCGCCCCTGTCAGAAGGGTCAGCAGGATGGAGTTGGCGACCGGGTCGCCGGCGATCCACCCGCCGGTCCGCGCGACGAACTCCTCGGTGTCCCGTGTGGTCCTGACGAGCATGCCGGCTCAGTTCGCGTCGGCGCCGCCGGCCCGCTCCCGGCCCGGTGCCCCGCCGCCGGGCCGTCCCATCGTCCCGGCCGTGACGCCGGCGGTCAGGCCGCCGTCCAGCCCGAACAGCGAGCCGGTGATGAAGCCGGCCGCGTCGCTGCCCAGGAAGACCACCGCATCGGCGACCTCCTCCTCGGTGGCGATCCGCCCCAGCGCCGTGGCCGCCCCGGCCTGTTCCAGCGCGCCCGGCGTGCCCTCGATCCGCCGGCGGAAGTCCTCGGTGTCGACCGGCCCGGTGATCAGGGCGTTCACCCGGATCCCGGCCGGGCCGGCCTCCAGCGCGGCGGCCCGGGTCAGGCCGACCACCCCGTGCTTGGCGGCGGTGTACGCGCCCAGGCCGAAGGCGGTGCCCCGGACGCCGGCGGTGGAGGCGTTGTTGACGATGCTGCCGCCGCCGTTCGCCCGCATGGCGGCGATCTCGTGCTTCAGCGCGTGGTAGGTGCCGGTCAGGTTGACGGCGATCACCTCGGCGAAGGCCTCGGCCGGGACCCGGTCCAACGGACCGAACGCCCCGCCGCCGCCCGCGTTGTTGAAGGCGATGTCCAGCCGGCCGTGGCGCTCGACGGTGCCGCCCACCAGCCGGGCGACGTCGTCCTCGACGGTGACGTCGGCGGCCGTGAACTCCGCCTGCCCGCCCTGCTCGCGGATCCGCTGCACGACGGCGAGGCCCCGTTCGGTGCGGCGGCCGGAGACCACCACATGGGCCCCGGCGGCGGCCAGGGCGGCCGCCGTGGCCGCCCCGATGCCCGCGGTGGAACCGGTCACCAGTGCGATCTTCCCCTGGAGTTGACGCATGATCAGCTACCCCTCCGGGTGGCCGGCGGCCACCCTCCCGTTGGCTCTCGACGCTGATTTTGATTGTATAGTCTATACGAATTCAAGCCCCTGGAGGACGTCATGGAGATCGTCGTGGTGGGAGCGGCCGGCCGCACGGGCCGGCTGGTGGTCGGGAGGGCGCTGGAGGACGGGCACGGCGTCACCGCCCTGCTGCGCGATCCGGCCAGGGCGCTGCCGGAGCACGAGCGGCTGACCCGAGTGCGCGGCGACGTGTTCGACGCCGGCTCGCTGACCGGCCCGCTGGAGGGGAAGGACGCCGTGGTGGTGGCCCTGGGCGTGACCGGGCGCGGCGCCACGACGGTGTTCTCCGAGGGCGTGCGCAACGTCATCGCGGCCGCCCGGGCCGGCGGGGTGCGGCGGCTGGTCGCGATGTCCTCGGCGGGCCTGGAGACCGGCCACCTGCCGGCGGTCCAGCGCTTCGTCGCCGGGCTCGTGGTGGACCGGATCTACCGGAACATCCACCTCGACCTCGCCCGGATGGAGGCCGAGATCGAGGCCGGCGCGCCGGACTGGACGATCGTCCGGGTGCCGATGCTGACCGACGGCCCGGCCACGCCCGGCTACCGGGCGGTGGTGGGCGGGCACCTCCCCAGGGCCGCGCGCGTCGCCCGGGCGAACGTCGCCGACTACATCGTCACCCACCTGGACGACCCGGCGACCTTCGGCCGGCGCGTCGAGGTGGCCGACCGGTGACCCCCGGCGCGGCCCGGGCCGCCCGCCGCGCGGGCACCGGGACCGCGCACCGGCCCGCCGCGGACGCACCGGAGCCCGGGCCCCCCGACCAACGGGGCCCGGGCTCCGGACGTGTGCGGTGCGGTCTCAGGCCGCGGCGGGCAGCTCGTCCAGACCCTCGGAGACCAGCTTGGCCAGACGGTCCAGGGCCTGCTCGGCACCCTCGGCGTCGGAGGCCAGCACGACCTCCTCGCCGCCCTGGGCGCCGAGCGCGAGCAGGCCGAGCATGGAACCGGCGTTGACCGGGTTGCCGCCGGGCTTGGCGATGGTGATCGGCACGCCGGTGGCCGCGACGGCCTTGACGAAGACGGAGGCGGGACGGGCGTGCAGGCCCTCGGCCCAACCGATGGTGACGCGGCGCTCAGCCATGAGACGTGCCTTTCCGGTGAAGCTGGTCACGGCCGTGATGGGGGAGACGGACGTGTTGTCTAGACCAGTGTTGCACGCAGGCGACCCCTGCGAGCCGCCGCGTTCGGGAGTTGTGATTGTTTCTTTCAGAGGCATAAACGACGCATAATCCCCGTTCAGCGGCCCTGTCCACCCTGCCGCGAACGCACGGCCGGCGCCATTCGGCTCGCCGCCGGATAACCTGGCGGTCGTGGACGACTCTGCGGTACCGCGCACCGAACCGGAGTACCCCCAGCACTGGGAGGCCGACATCCTCCTGCGCGACGGCGGCACGGCCCGGATCCGGCCGATCACCCCCGCCGACGCCGGCCGACTGGTCGAGTTCTACGAGCAGGTCTCCGACCAGTCCAAGTACTTCCGCTTCTTCGCGCCCTACCCCCGGCTCTCCGACAAGGACGTCCGCCGCTTCACCCACCACGACTTCGTCAACCGCGTCGGCCTCGCCGTCGTCGTCCGCGACCGCTTCATCGCGACCGTCCGCTACGACCGGATCGACCACGACGGCCGCCCCTCCGAGACCGGCACCGACGCCGAGGTCGCCTTCCTGGTCCAGGACGCCCACCAGGGCCGCGGCGTCGCCTCCGCGCTGCTGGAGCACATCGCCGCCGTCGCCCAGGAACGCGGCATCCGCCGCTTCCAGGCCGAGGTGCTGCCGGAGAACCGCAAGATGGTGAAGGTCTTCACCGACGCCGGCTACGTCCAGCGCCGCAGCTTCGCCGACGGCGTCGTCCACCTGGAGTTCGACCTCGAACCCACCGCCGCCTCGCTCGCCGTCATGCGGGCCCGCGAGCACCGCGCCGAGGCCCGCTCCGTCCAGCGGCTGCTCACCCCGCGCTCGGTCGCGGTGATCGGCGTCTCCCGCCGTCCGCAGACCGTCGGCCGGGCCCTGCTGCGCGACCTGCTCGCCGGGTCCGCCGGCGACGGGCTCCCGGTCCACGCGGTCAACCGCGCCGCCGCACCCGGCACCGAGCTGGACGGCGTCCCGGTCCACCGCTCGATCCTCGACATCCCCGGCCCGGTCGACCTCGCGGTGATCGCCGTCCCCGCCTCCGCCGTCCCCGAGGCGGTCGCCGAGTGCGGCGCGCGCGGTGTCCAGGGCCTGGTGGTGGTCACCGCCGGCTACGCCGAGACCGGGCCCGAGGGCCGGGACCGCCAGCGCGCCCTGGTCCGCCAGGCCCGCGCGGCCGGCATGCGGGTGATCGGCCCCAACGCCTTCGGCCTGATCTCCACCGACCCCGAGCGGCCGCTCAACGCCTCGCTCGCACCCGCGCTGCCCGCGCGCGGCGGCTTCGGCGTCTTCTGCCAGTCCGGCGCGATCGGCGTCGCCCTGCTGGAGGCCGCCCACCGGCGCGGCCTCGGCATCTCCTCCTTCGCCTCGGTCGGCAACCGCGCCGACGTCTCCGGCAACGACTTCCTCCAGTACTGGGCGGAGGACCCGGCCACCGACGTCGTCCTCCTCTACCTGGAGTCCTTCGGCAACCCCCGCAAGTTCACCCGGATCGCCCGCCGGCTCGCCCAGGCCAAGCCGGTCGTCGTGGTCAAGGGCGCCCGCCACACCGGCAGCCTGCCGCCCGGCCACGCCGTCCCCGCCACCGCCACCGGCCTCAGGGACGCCACCGTCGACGCGCTCTTCCAGCAGGCCGGCGTCACCCGGGTGGAGACCATCACCGAGCTGTACGACACCGGGGAACTGCTCGCCCTCCAGCCGCTGCCGCCCGGCGACCGGGTCGCGGTGATCGGCAACTCCGACTCCCTCGGCCTGCTCACCCACGACGCCTGCCTCTCCGCCGGCCTGCGTCCGCGCACCCCCGTCGACCTCACCACCGCCGCCACCGGTGAGAACTTCCGGATCGCCCTGGACACCGCGCTGAGCGACCCCGGGGTGGACGCGGTGATCGCCGTCGCCATCCCGCCGATCGGCACCTCCGCCCACGCGTTCATGGGCGGCCGGCTCACCGGTCCGGACGACCCCGAACTCGGCTCCGACGACCCCGAGATCGCCGCCGCGCTGCTCGACGCCGGCGAGCGCGCCCGCGCCGCCGGCAAGCCGCTGCTCCTCGCCCACCTGGCGCTCACCGACCTGCCCGGCCGGCTGCGCCCCGGCGGCATCCCCGCCTACCCGGCGCCGGAGCGGGCCGTGCGCGCGCTCGCCCACGCCGTCCACTACGCCGACTGGCGCCGGCGGAGGGCCGAGGCCGAGGAGACCGCCCGGGTCCCCGAACTCGACCGGATCGACGAGGCGGGCGCCCGCACCCTGGTCGAGGCCGCGCTCTCCACCCGCACCGCGATCGCCGCCCGCACCCAGCCCGGCGGCGCCCGGATCACCCTGCCCGACGCCGACGCGGCCGCCCTGCTCGCCCGCTACGGCGTCGACGTCTCGCCGACCCTGCCCGCGCCCGACGAGGAGAGCGCGGTGCGCGCCGCCGCCACCCTCGGCTACCCCGTCGCGCTCAAGGCCACCGCCCCCCACCTGCGCCACCGCCCCGACCTCGGCAGCGTGCGGCTCGAC
This sequence comes from Kitasatospora sp. NPDC015120, assembly GCF_043080305.1. Taxonomy (NCBI): domain Bacteria; kingdom Bacillati; phylum Actinomycetota; class Actinomycetes; order Kitasatosporales; family Streptomycetaceae; genus Kitasatospora; species Kitasatospora sp. NPDC015120. The sequence continues at coordinate 123,132 of NZ_JBIBVJ010000015.1, forward strand.
CTGACCGGCGAGCCCGGTCTGCGCCGCGCCCACCACGAGCTGGACGCCCTGCTCGGCGGCGCCGCCCAGGCCCAGCTGGTGGTCCAGCGGCTCGCCCCGCGCGGGGTGGACACCGTGATCGGCGCCACCGTCGACCCGGCGGTCGGCGCGATCCTCTCCTTCGGCCTGGCCGGGGCCCCCGCCGAACTGCTCGGCGACGTCGCCCACCGGCTGGTTCCGGCCACCGACCAGGACGTCGCCTCGCTGGTCCGCGAGGTCCGGGCGGCGCCCCTGCTGTTCGGCTGGCGCGGTGCCGAGGCCGTCGACACCGATGCCCTGGAGGAGCTGCTGCTGCGGGTGTCGCGGCTGGTCGACGACCTTCCGGAGGTCGCCTCGGTGGATCTCGAACCGGTGGTCGTGGCCCCGCACGGACTGGCGATCCTGGGGGCGCGCGTGCGCATCGCACCCCTTCCGGTCCGCAGTGATCTGGGCCCGCGCGCCATGAGCACGCTGTAACCTTCCTTGGTTGCGTCCGGACCGCGGGCGCCGTTGTCCGAAGCTCGGCGCCGTGCCGCCCGCTTCGTCGGCGGACCATGCCAGGATGGAGTTATGGCGAAGACCGGTACCACCACCACGCAGGACCTGCGTTCCGCGATCGAACGCAGCGGCTACTACCCGGCCCTGGTGTCCGAGGCGGTGGAGTCCGCGGTGGGTCCCGAGCCGATCAGCTCCTACCTGGTGCACCAGGAGACGACCTTCGACGCCAACGAGGTCCGCCGGCACGTCACCGTGCTGGTGCTGACCCCGACCCGCTTCGTGGTGAGCCACACCGACGAGCAGACCGGCGACGGCAGCAGCCCCGCCGTCCCGCTGGCCACCACCTCCACCGAGAGCGTGCGCCTGGACCGGATCAACTCCGTGGTGGTCAGCCGGATGGTCGCCAACCCCGAGACGTACACCCCGGGCACCCTGCCCCGCGAGGTGGTGCTGACCATCGGCTGGGGCGCCGTCCAGCGCCTCGACCTCGAACCGGCCGGCTGCTCCGACCCCAACTGCGAGGCGGACCACGGGTACACCGGCTCGGCCACCGCCGACGACCTCTCGCTGCGGGTCAGCGAGGCCGGCGACGGCCCGGAGACGGTCGCCCAGGCCCTGGTCTTCGCCCGCGCCCTCTCCGAGGCCACCGTCACCACCGTCTGATCCGCGGCGCCGTCGCGCCCCGCCGCCGCGCCCGCCGACGCGTACCGCCGCTCCGCCGTCCCGCTCCGCCGCCACGCACCGACCCGCGCCGTCCGGACGCCGCCCCCACCCGCCCGGACCGTACCGGCCAGCCAGGAAGCCACTCCCGCCACCATGCCCTTCGCCCCCGACGGCCACGACGCCTTCGAGATCCTCGACCCCGCCACCGCGCCCGCGCCCCCCTACGGCACCGGCTCGCTCTGCGACCTGCTGCCCTCGGTGGCGGCCGGCCTCGGGGTGCCCGGATTCGAGGCGGCGCTGCCGCTGGCGCCCGCCGACCGCGCGGTGGTCTTCCTCGTCGACGGCCTCGGCTGGGAACTGCTCCTGCGCCACCCCGAGTACGCGCCGTTCCTCTCCTCGCTGACGGCCGGCTCGCTCGGCGGCACCGGCCGTCCGCTGACCGCCGGCTTCCCGTCCACCACCGCCACCTCGCTGGCCTCGGTCGGCACCGGCACCCCGCCCGGCCTGCACGGCCTGGCCGGCTACACGGTGGCGGTGCCCGGCGCCGGGCACCTGATGAACCAGCTGCGCTGGCAGCCGCACACCGACCCGGGCACCTGGCAGCCGTACCCGACCGTCTTCGAGCGGGTCGACGCCGCCGGGGTGGCCACCGCCCAGGTCTCCTCCCCGCTGTTCGCCCAGACCCCGCTCACCCGGGTCGCGCTCTCCGGCGGCACCTTCCTGGGCCGCACCACCGGCGAGGAGCGGATGGACCGGGCCGCCGCCTGGCTGGCCGAGCACGACCGCGCGCTGGTCTACACCTACGTCAGCGAACTGGACGGCGCGGGCCACCGCTTCGGCGTGGACTCCGACGAGTGGCGGATGACCCTGGACGCGGTCGACCGGCTGGCCCGCCGGCTCGCCGAACAGCTGCCGCCGCGCTCGGTGATGTACGTCACCGCCGACCACGGCATGATCGACATCGCCCCCGAGGACCGGATCGACTTCGACGAGGACTGGGAGCTCGGCGCCGGCGTCGCCCTGCTCGGCGGCGAGGGCCGGGCCCGCCACGTCTACGCCGTCCCCGGCGCCGCCGCCGACGTCCACGCGGTGTGGAGCGAGGTGCTCGGCGACCGGATGTGGGTGGCCACCCGCGACCAGGCGATCGGGGCCGGCTGGTTCGGCCCCGCGGTCGACGAGCGGGTCTACCACCGGATCGGCGACGTGGTCGCCGCCGCCCGCGACGACATCGCGATCACCGCCTCCCGCAACGAGCCCGGCGAGTCCGCGATGATCGGCCTGCACGGTTCGATGACCCCGGTCGAGCAGTACGTGCCGCTGCTCGAATTCCGCCGCTGAATTCCCCCGATGCGAAAGGCCTTTGCACCACCCATGGCTGAACTGGTGTTCTTCTCCGGCACGATGGACTGCGGGAAGTCGACGCTCGCGCTCCAGATGGACCACAACCACGCCGCCCGCGGCCGGCAGGGGATCATCCTCACCCGCAACGACCGGGCCGGCGCGGCCACCATTTCCAGCCGCCTCGGCCTGCGCGCCGAAGCCGTCGAGGTGGCCGACGACTTCGACTTCCACGCCCATGTGGTGCACCGGCTCTCGGCCGGCGGCCGGGTCGACTACCTGATCTGCGACGAGGCCCAGTTCTTCACCCCCGTCCAGATCGACCAGCTCGCCCGGGTCGTGGACGAACTCGACATCGACGTCTACACCTTCGGCATCACCACCGACTTCCGCACCCGGCTCTTCCCCGGCTCGCAGCGGCTGATCGAACTCGCCGACCGGGTCGAGGTGCTCCAGGTCGAGGCGCTCTGCTGGTGCGGCGCCCGGGCCACCCACAACGCCCGCACCGTCGGGGGCGTCATGGTGGTGGAGGGTGCTCAGGTGGTGATCGGCGACATCTCGGTGCGCGAGGACGAGGTCGGCTACGAGGTGCTCTGCCGCCGCCACCACCGCCGTCGCCTCACCGCCGCCACCGCCCGCGCCGCCGTCCTCTCCCCGGACGTCCTCCCCTTCGAGGACCAGCAGGCCTGAGCGGGTCCTCGGCGGACCCTAGAGGATCTCCAGCACCGAGAAGTGCCCGCCGCGCGGGTCCGCCAGCCGGGCCGCGAGGCCGCGGGGCGTCGCGTGCGGCCCGACCAGGACCCGGCCGCCCAGCTCCACCGCCCGGCGCGCCGTCAGTTCCGCGTCGGCGACGGAGAAGTGGGTGCGCCAGCGCGGCGGGTGGCCGCGCAGCTCGGCGTCGCGCCGGATCCCGGCCACCGGCCGGCCGCCGACCAGCAGCGCCGATCCGCCGTCGGCCTCCGCCACCGGCACCCCGAGCACCGCGCGGTAGAAGGTCGTCGCACCGTCCGCGTCCGGGGTGAGCAGCTCCGCCCAGGCCGGCCCGCCCGGCTCGGGGCCGGCCTCCCGGCCGAGGTGCTCCTCGCCCTGCCAGAGCCCGAAGACCGCGCCCGAGACGTCCGCCGCGATCGCCAGCCGCCCGGCCCGTTCCGCCTGCAGCGGTCCGACCGCGACCGTGCCGCCGCACTCCCGCACCAGCTGGGCCGAGCGGTCCGCGTTGTCCACCGCGAAGTAGGTGGTCCACTGCACCGGGAAGCCGGTCACCGCGGACACCCCGAGCCCGGCCACCGGCTCCTCGCCGAGCCGGGCCCGCACGTACGCGCCGAGCTGCGCGGGCCCCGGGGCGAACGTCCAGCCGAGCAGTTCGCCGTAGAACGCCCGGGCGCCGGGCAGGTCGTCGGTCATCAGGCTGACCCAGCACGGGGTGCCCTGGGCCAGCCGGAGTGTCAGCGCGGACATGACAGGTCTCCTCGGGGGGCGGACGGCGCACGAAACGGCGCAGTGAGGGTGATGCTTCCACCGTGGCGCGCGTCGAACCCTCGGGCCGCGCGGAAAGTCCGGCAAAGACCGCACAAAGAGCACCGGCGTGGTCGCCCTGCGCCAGAATGACCGCCATGACCACGCTTCACGATGACTCCCCGCTGGTGTCGGTGACCGAACTGGACGAAGCGCTCGGCTCCGCGCTCCCGCCGGTCCTGCTCGACGTGCGCTGGCAGCTCGGCGGCCCGCCCGGCATCGAGGACTACACCGCCGGCCACCTCCCCGGCGCCCACTTCGTCGCCCTCGACACCGACCTCGCCGCCCCCGCCGGCCCGCCCGGCCGCGGGGGGCGCCACCCGCTGCCCGACCCGGAGGAGTTCGGTGCCGCGCTGCGCCGCTGCGGCGTCTCGGCCGACCGCCCGGTGGTGGTCTACGACGGTGCCGCCGCCCTGGCCGCCGCCCGCGCCTGGTGGCTGCTGCGGTGGGCCGGCCACCCGGACGTGCGGGTGCTGGACGGCGGCTACGCGGCCTGGCGGGAGGCCGGACTGCCGGTCACCACCGAGGTGCCGCCGGCCGGGGAGGGCGACTTCAAGCCGGTGCCGGGCCGGCTTCCGGTGACCGACGCCGACGGCGCCGCCGTCTGGGCCCGCGAGGCGCTGCTGCTGGACGCCCGGGCGGCGGAGCGCTACCGGGGCGAGACCGAGCCGATCGACCCGCGGGCCGGCCACATCCCCGGCGCCGTCTGCGCGCCGACCACCGAGAACGTCGGCCCGGACGGCCGCTTCCGGCCCGCCGCCGAACTCGCCGCCCGCTTCCGGGCGCTGGGCGCGGGCGAGCGGGAGACCGCCGTCTACTGCGGCTCGGGGGTGACGGCCGCGCACCAGATCCTGGCCCTCGCGGTCGCCGGCCTTCCGGCCACCCTCTACCCCGGCTCCTGGAGCGAGTGGTCCAGCGACCCGGCCCGCCCCGTCGCCGTCACCGACCAGCCCGGGTGAGCCGGGACGCGCGAGGGGCGGACGGCCGCAGCCGTCCGCCCCTCGCGCGTGTCGTTCCCGCTACTCCTGCTTCTTGCGCCGGCTGCCGAAGACGATCTCGTCCCAGCTCGGCACGGTGGCCCGGCGCCCGGGCCGGACGCCGTCCGCCTCGGCCTGCCGGTCGGTGGTGCCGACCAGCCGATCCCGGTGCGGCGCGACCGCGCGTGGCATCAGGATGTCCGCGTACGCCGAGCCCGCGCCGACCGCGGGAGCGGCGGCCGCCGGCTCCTCCGCCTCCTCGGCCACCTCGTCGGGCACCGGCTCGACCGGCGGCGGCGCGCCGACCGCGAGGTCGCCGCGGAAGGCGGGCACCACGTCCAGCAGGCTGGTCAGCGAGTCGCGGGCCTCGGCCGTCGCCTCGCGGGACTCCCGCACCTCGCGGGCCGACATGATCCGGTCCGCCGAGGGCCGGTCGATCATCGGGCGCGGCGGCCGCTCCTGGGGGAGCCGGGCGATCCGCGGGATGAACGGGAAGACCGACTCCTCCTCGCGCTCGACCGTCTCGCCGATCAGCGCGCGGGCCTCGTCGTCGTTGGGCTGCACCAGCCGCCGGGGCGGGTCGTACGTCCAGGACGCGCTGCGGCCCTCGCCGTCGGCCCGGTAGGAGAGGATGACCTCCCACGTGCCGTCGTCGCGCCGCCAGGAGTCCCAGCGCTCGGTCTCCTTCTCCGCGCCGCGCAGCGCCAGCCGTTCGGCCACCGCCTCGCCCAACTGCGGGCCGGGGGCCTCGCCGTGCCGGCGGATCGCGGTCTTGCGGGCCCGCTCGGCCATGAAGGCGCGCTCGGCCAGCACCGGACCCTCGAAGCGGCGGACCCGGTCGACGGAGATGCCGGCCGCCTGCGCGACCTCCTCGGCGGAGGCACCGGCTCGTATCCGCGCCTGGATGTCCCGGGGGCGGAGGTGACTCTCGACCTCGATCTCGATCTGGCCGAGGCGCGGCCGGTCGCCACGGATGGCGGCGCGCAGCCGCTCATCGATGGGAAGGGTGTACTCCGTGCTGTCGGCAGCCTTGAGCACCAGCCGTGTGCCGTCGTTGCTGACGGCCACAACCCGCAGTTCGGGCACGGTTACCTCCCGGGTGGTGCCTGCCGACGTCACCTGCGTCGCTGCTCCCGTACTGAGTGTGGCCTGCCCGCTCGCGACTGGCCACAACCTTGCTGAGTTCCCCGGCGTGTCGGGCCTACGCCCGTCCACGCCGCTGTGGCACGGTTGCCTTTTTGCCACGCCATCCGTCGACGTCGCGCCTGGGTGTCCCGGCCGTCCTCGCACGCGCAGTGAACGCGACGGTCCGGGACGGGCGTCGCCGTGCGTGCCTGTCCCGTAGCTCTTCGTCAGGCTGCCGGTTGAGGGGCAGTCGACAAGTCGACCCGGGGCTCAGGCTTTACGAACAGTACTCCATTCGTGGCATCCAACGGGGCGGCTCGCCGCTCAAGTCTCCCGCGATTCACGGGAATCTCAAGAGCACGCGACCCCAATGGCCGAGGATCGGCCGATGAACGGTGATCATCTTCACATATATCTCCCGCGCAGAACCGCATTTTCGACCCTTGTGTCCTTCTTTGGGCAAGATGGAGTGACTTGTTCGAAGGACAGTCGTACTGACGCGAGGGATGTTGATGCCGCAGGTGAAGCCCGCCCCGGACGGAGCCGAGGAAGGTCGCAGGCGAATTGATCTGAGTGTGGCTCAGGTCGCGGCCAGCGCACTGGCGACCGTGGTGGGGGCGGTGCTCGCGTCCGAACTAGGGGTGTACGGCACCATTCTCGGCGCGGCGGTGGTGAGCATCGGCGCGACCACCGGGGGCGCGGTGTTCCAGCACCTCTTCAAGCGCACCGGCGAACAGCTGCGCGGTGCGGTGGACCGGACCGCCGGACCGGGCCAGCTGGCGAACGGGCTGCGGCAGGCGCCGGAGCCGGCCCCCGCGGCGGATCCGCCGCCCTCCGCGCAGTGGAGCACTCCGCGGGTGGTCCGGGCGCGTCGCCGGTGGACCTGGAAGTCGTACGCGGCGGTCTCGGTGCTGGTGTTCACCCTCGCGATGGTGCCGATCCTCGCCTTCGAGCTGGCGACCGGGCAGCCGGTGTCGGCGACGGTCAAGGGCGAGTCGGGCACCGGAACCTCGATCGGTGGCCGGGTCGACCGGAAACCGACCGCTCCCACGGGTGACGCGCCGTCCTCCGGACCCTCCACGGTGCCCTCGTCCTCGCCCTCGGCCGGCCGGGACGGCGGTGCCTCCGGGCGGCCGAGCCCCGGCGCCTCCGACGCGCGTCCGGACACCGGGGGCGGCGGAGCGCCGGCCTCCCCGTCGGCCGGTTCCGGCACGGGGGCGGGCACGGAACCGGCCGCGAAGCCCTCCGCGCGCCCCACCGGCGAGCCGTCCGCGCCCCCCGCGTCGGGTGCGCCCTCCGCGCCGTCCGGTGACGGGGCCGCCTCCGCGAAGCCCTCCGGCGCCGCGACCCCGAGGCCCCCGGCCCCGACCACCGCCGTCGAACCGCCCGCCGCCCCGGCCGCCCCGGAGGCTCCGGCCGGGAACACGCCTTAGGCCCCCAGCACCCGGCGCAGGTAGTCGTTGCCGAAGCGGCGGTCCGGGTCCAGCTCGTCGCGCAGCGCGGTGAAGTCGGCGAAGCGCGGGTAGACCCCGGCGAGGTACTCGGCGTCCCGGGTGTGCAGCTTGCCCCAGTGGGGGCGGCCCTGGTGCTCGGTCATCAGCCGCTCGACCGCCGTGAAGTACCCCTGTTCGGCGGTGCCCCGGTAGAGGTGGACGGCGATGTACGCGGTGTCCCGGCCGTGCGAGGTGGAGAGCCAGACCTCGTCGGCCGGGGCGAACCGCACCTCGACCGGGAAGCTGATCCGCCAGCCGGACCGCTCGACCATCGCCCGCAGCTCGCGCAGCACCTCCCCGGCCGCCGCGCGCGGCACCGCGTACTCCATCTCGATGAAGCGCACCTTGCGGGGGCTGGTGAACACCTTGTACGCGGTGTCGGTGTAGCTGCGGTCCGACCAGGCCCGGCTGGCCAGCGCGGCGATCGTCGGCACCGAGCCGGGGAAGCGGCGGCCGACCCGGCAGGCGCCCTCCCACACGGTGTTGGAGAGGAAGTCGTCCTCCAGCCACTCCTTGAACCGGGGCAGCGGCGCGGCCGGGCCCTGGCTGCGGTTGTTCCGCTTGGTGGAGCAGCGGTCGGTGTGCGGGAACCAGTAGAACTCGAAGTGCTCGTTGACGGCGGTGAGGTCGTCCAGCCGCTCCAGCACCTCGTCGAAGCGCATCGGCTGCTCGTGCGCGGTGAGCAGGAAGGCCGGTTCGACGGCGAGGGTGAGCGCGGTGATCACGCCGAGCGCGCCGAGCCCGAGCCGGGCGGCCTCGAAGAGCCGCGGGTCCTCGGTGGGGGAGCAGTGCCGGATGCTGCCGTCGGCGAGCACGATCTCCAGGGCGCGGATCTGGGCGGCGAGCGAGCCGGAGTCCCGCCCGGTGCCGTGGGTGCCGGTGCTGGTGGCGCCGGCCACGGTCTGCACCTCGATGTCGCCCATGTTGGTGAGCGAGAGGCCCGCGGCGGCGAGCAGCCGGTTGAGGCGGCGCAGCGGCAGCCCGGCCTCGACGGTGACCGTGCCGTTCTCCCGGTCGATCTCCCGCACGGCGGTCAGGGCGTGCGGCCGCACGAGCACGCCGTCGCCGGGGGAGGCGATCGCGGTGAACGAGTGGCCGGCACCGACCGCCTTGACGGTCCGCCCCCGGTCCCCGGCGCGCAGGATCTCCTTGGCCAGTTCCTCCGCCGTGCCGGGGGTGACCACCCGGGCGGGCACGGTGCTCTGGTTGCCCGCCCAGTTGGTCCAGCGGGTGGGGGTCGCGGTACTGGCCTGGGGCATTGCGGCGCCTCCTGCTCCGTGGCCGAACGGCGTCGGCTCACCTCGGTCCCTACCCGCGGGTAGGCCACGGGTAGGGAGGAGGGTAAGTCAGGTCACCGTTCGAGGTCCACGGTTTCGGCCGCGGGCAGCGCGCTCTCCCCGGCGGCCACCCCGGCGCGCAGGCGGCCGACCCCGGCGAGGGCGGCCAGCACGCCGAAGATCCCGGCGGTCAGCGGCACCCAGTAGCCGGCCGCGGCCCCGGCCGCGTCGACCACCCAGCCGCCGGCCGAGGAGCCGACCGCGACGCCCAGCGCCAGTCCGGTGGTCGTCCAGGTCATGCCCTCGGTCAGCTGCGCGGCCGGCACCAGCCGCTCGACCAGGGCCATCGCGGTGATCAGGGTGGGGGAGATGGCGATGCCGGCGACCAGCAGCGCGCCGCCGACCGCCACCAGCCCGCCGACCCCGTTCACGCTCTCGGCGAGCAGCAGCAGCGGGACCATGCTGACGGCCATGAACACCACGCCGGCGAGGAAGCGCACGGCCATCGACCCGCTCGGCTTCAGCGTGCCGAAGACCACGCCGGCCAGGCAGGAGCCGAGCGCCCAGAGCGCCAGGATCGGACCGGAGGTGGCGCCGTGCCCCTGCGCCTTGGTGAACGCCACGGTGACCACCTCGACCGAGCCGAAGATCGCACCGGTGGACACGAAGGTCAGGATCAGCACCTGGAGGCCCCGGTTGAGGATGACCGGGCTGCCGATGTGCCGGGCGGCCGGATGGACCGGCGGCTCGGTGGAGCGCTGGGCGGCGAACAGGGCCACGCCCACCGCCAGGAAGACGCCGGCGAGCAGCACGCCCGCCTCCGGGAAGACCGCGGTGGCCAGCGTCACCGCGAGGATCGGGCCGACGATGAAGCAGACCTCGTCGACCACCGCCTCGAAGGAGTACGCGGTGTGCAGCTTCGTTCCCTCGTCCCGGTACAGGTGCGCCCAGCGGGCCCGCACCATCGCGCCGGTGCTCGGCATCACGCCCATGCCGGCCGCGAACACGAAGAGCGTCCACACCGGCGCCTCGAACCGGGCGGACAGCAGCAGGCCGATCGCGGCGATCACGGTGAGCGCGGTGGCCGGCAGGATGATCCGGCGCTGTCCGTGCCGGTCCACCAGCCGGGAGACCTGGGGGCCCAGGACCGCCGCCGACACGGCCATCGTCGCCGAGACCAGCCCGGCCACGCCGAAGGAGCCGCGCAGCTCGGAGAGCATGGTGACGATGCCGATCCCCGTCATGGAGATCGGCAGCCGGGATATGAATCCGGTGGAGGAGAAGGCCAGACTGCCGGGGGCGGCGAAGATCTGGCGGTAGCTGGACAGCACGAGGGCTCCGGAGGGGTAAGGAACGTTGCTGGCAAAGACAGCTTACGAACCTTGGCAAACGGTATTTTCCGGGCACCGGGCGCGGCCCCGGAACCGGCCCCCCTGTTCAGAGTGGCAGGATCGGTTCCATGTCCGACGCGCGCAACACAACCGTCCCAGGCGCCGCCCCGTACGACGCCCTGCTGCTGCTCTCCTTCGGCGGGCCCGAGGGCCCCGAGGACGTCGTCCCGTTCCTGGAGAACGTCACCCGCGGCCGCGGCATCCCGAAGGAGCGGCTCCAGGAGGTCGGCAAGCACTACTTCCTGTTCGGCGGCGTCAGCCCGATCAACGAGCAGAACCGCGCCCTGCTGGCCGCGCTGCGCGAGGACTTCGCCGGGCACGGCCTCGACCTGCCGGTGTACTGGGGCAACCGCAACTGGGCGCCCTACCTGGTCGACACCCTGCGCGAGATCGCCGCCGACGGACACCGCCGGATCGCCGTCCTGGCCACCAGCGCCTACGCCGGCTACTCCGGCTGCCGCCAGTACCGGGAGAACCTCGCCGACGCGCTGGCCGCACTCGCCGCCGAGGGCCTGCCGGAGCTGCGGGTCGACAAGCTGCGCCACTTCTACAACCACCCCGGCTTCGTCGGGCCGATGACCGACGCCACCGTCGCCGCCCTGGACCGGCTGCCCGAGGAGGTCCGGGCCGGCGCCCGGCTGGCGTTCACCACCCACTCGATCCCGGACGCCATGGCCGAGAGCTCCGGCGCCCCCGACGACCCGGCCCGCGGCCGCCCCGGCGGCGCCTACGTGGCCCAGCACCTGGACGTGGCCCGGCTGGTCGCCGCCGCCGTGGCCGAGCGCACCGGGGTCGCCGGCCGCCCCTGGGAGCTCGTCTACCAGAGCCGCAGCGGCGCCCCGCACATCCCGTGGCTGGAGCCGGACATCTGCGACCACCTGGAGGCGCAGCACGCCGCGGGCGCCCCGGCCGTGGTGATGGTCCCGATCGGCTTCGTCTCGGACCACATGGAGGTCAAGTACGACCTCGACACCGAGGCGGTGGCCAAGGCCGCCGAGCTCGGTCTGCCGGTCGCCCGGGCCGCCACCGTCGGTGCCGACCCCCGGTTCACCGCCGCCGTCCGGGAGCTCGTCCTGGAGCGGGCCGCCGCCGAGCGCGGCGAGCCGGTGACCCGCTGCGCCCTCGGCGCGCTCGGCCCCAGCCACGACGTCTGCGCCGTGGCCTGCTGCCCCAATCCGCGCGCCCCCCGCCCGGCCGCCGCCGAGCGCTGACCCGTTCCGCCCCCGGAGGAGAACCCGTGTCCAGCCCCGCCGTGCCCGATCCCGCCCTGCTCGACGAACTGCTCGACGTCGCCCTGGACGCCGCCCGCCGGGCCGGCACCCTGCTGCTGGAGGGCCGGCCCGCCGATCTCGGCGTCGCCGGCACCAAGAGCAGCCCGGTCGACGTGGTCACCGAGATGGACCTGGCCTCCGAGAAGCTGGTCCTGGAGCTGATCACCGCCCGCCGGCCCGAGGACGGCTACCTCGGCGAGGAGGGCGCCGAGCGGCCCGGCACCAGCGGGGTGCGCTGGGTCGTCGACCCGCTCGACGGCACGGTCAACTACCTCTACGGACTGCCCGCCTGGGCGGTCAGCGTCTCCGCCGAGCTGGACGGGCGCGCGGTGGTCGGGGTCGTGTACGCCCCGGCGCGCGGCGAGCTGTTCCACGCCGTGCTCGGCCGCGGCGCCCGGCGCGACGACCGCCCGATCGCCGCCCGCCCGGCCCCGCCCTGGGGCCAGGCGCTGATCGGCACCGGCTTCGCCTACGTCCGCGAGGTGCGGGTCCGGCAGGCCGAGGTGGTGCTCGGGCTGATGCCCGAGGTCCGCGACATCCGCCGCGGCGGCGCCGCCGCCGTGGACCTCTGCGACGTCGCCGCCGGCCGGCTGGACGGCTACTACGAGCGCGGGCTTGCCCCCTGGGACCGCTCGGCCGGCTGCCTGATCGCGGCCGAGGCCGGCGCCCTGGTCGGCGGCCGTCCCGGCCGGGACGCGGACGGCGAGCTGACCGTGGCCGCCGCCCCCGGCGTCTTCGAACCGCTCCTGGACCGGCTGGCCGCCCTGAACGCCTGGGCGGACTGAGCACGCGAAGGGGCCCGCCCTCCCACCGCCGGTGCGGTCGGGAGGACGGGCCCCCGGGGCGACGAAGAGCCCTGACATACGGGGGATGCCAGGGCCTGGATTTCGCACGGCCCCCACAGGGCCGCTGGTGCCGGAGATCCGGCGACGGGTCGGGCTGGGATCAGGCGGCGGTGCGGTGGCGCTCCAGCACCGTGTCCACGCCGTGCTCGGCGGCGAGACGGCGCAGATCGTCCAGCTCGGACTGTTCCACCTCGGCGAGGAACTCGTCCCCGGCCTCGATCGCGCGGTGCAGGTCCTGCTCGGCATTGGCGATGCGCTGCAGGATTCCGGCGGTGAAGGCGTCCATACGGGCCCCCTTACTGTGTCGGACGTGCACGGTCGTGCGCCCCCCGCCCCAGGGTGTCGGTGGCCAGCGGAAGCGTCCGGTCCGGGCGGTCGAAGATCTCCGGACGGGCGCGGAGACGGCCCCTCGGCCGCTCCCGGTGACGCCCCAGCCCCAGGGCCGGCGCGGATGAACGCACGGCGGGTGGGTGCGATCGGCTCAGAAACCGGATCGCGGGTGTGCAGCTGTCCTCCCCACCCCCGGGGACGGGAAACCTCCCGGCCGAAGAAAGTTGCCCGCGTCACGGTCCAACCGGACTGCTTCCGCCACGAACCCCCGCCGCGGACGCCCGCCGCGCCCCGCGGGCGGCCGTGCCCGCGGGGCAGCTTATCGCTGCCTTACCGCCGGACCAGGCAGGATGGAGGCAGCGTCGGAGCCGTGCGTCCGCTTCCCGGGCCGGCCTGAAGAAGGGACAACCACCGTGCGGGTTCTCGTCGTCGAGGACGAGCAGCTGCTCGCCGAGGCCGTGGCCACCGGTCTGCGCCGCGAGGCGATGGCCGTCGACGTGGTCTACGACGGGGAGGCCGCGCTCCAGCGCATCGCGGTCAACGACTACGACGTGGTCGTGCTCGACCGCGACCTGCCGCTCGTCCACGGCGACGACGTCTGCCGCAGCGTGGTCGACCAGGGCCTGGCCACCCGGGTGATCATGCTGACCGCCTCCGGCGACATCAGCGACCGGGTCGAGGGCCTGGAGATCGGAGCGGACGACTACCTTCCGAAGCCGTTCGCCTTCAGCGAACTCGTCGCCCGGGTCCGCGCCCTGGGCCGCCGCGCGACCGTCCCGCTGCCGCCCGTCCTGGAACGGGCCGGCATCTCGCTCGACCCCGGCCGCCGCGAGGTCATCCGCGACGGCCGCCCCGTCCAGCTCGCCCCCAAGGAGTTCGCCGTCCTGGAGGTCCTGATGCGGGCCGGCGGCGCCGTCGTCTCCGCCGAGCAGCTGCTGGAGAAGGCCTGGGACGAGCACACCGACCCGTTCACCAACGTCGTGCGCGTCACCGTGATGACGCTGCGCCGCAAGCTCGGCGACCCGCCGGTGATCGTCACCGTCCCGGGTTCCGGCTACCGGATCTGACCGGACGCCGCGGCTCCGACCGGAACCCGCGTCCGGATCCCGGCCCCACCCACGCGCCCGCCCCGGCGGACGCCCCGAGAGGACCATCATGACCACCCCGCCCCCGGCCGGCGGGCCCTCCGGCGCGCCCACCGGCGGGCGCGCCGTGCCCGACCGGCCCGTACCGCCCAGGCCGGCCCACCCGCCGCGCGCCCCCCGCCTGCACTCCTCGCACGCCACCTACGTGCCCGGTGACGGCATGCTCGCCTGGCTGCCGTTCCGCCCCACCATCCGGATCCGGCTCACCCTGCTCTACGGCGGGATGTTCCTGATGGCCGGCGTGGTGCTGCTCCTGCTGATGTACGTCTTCGTCAAACAGGCCCTGCGCGACGTCCAGCCGCCGCCCTTCGACTTCGGCCCGTCCGGAGCCCGGGTGAACGGCGTTTGGATGAGCACCGAGCAGTTCAACCAGTACCTCGCCAACAGCCACACCGTGAAGTCCGACAGCGCGCTCAACACGCTGCTGCGCAAGTCGCTCACCATGCTGGTCTGCCTCGCCGTGATCGCCTTCGCGGCCGGCTACGCGATGGCCGGCCGGGTGCTGCGCCCGCTCGGCCGGATCACCCGCACCGCCCGCGAGGTGGCCTCCTCCGACCTCCACCGGCGGATCGAGCTGGACGGCCCGGACGACGAGCTCAAGGAGCTGGCCGACACCTTCGACGACATGCTGGAGCGCCTCGACCGCTCCTTCGACTCCCAGCGCCGCTTCGTCGCCAACGCCTCGCACGAGCTGCGCACCCCGCTGGCGATCAACCGCACCCTGCTGGAGGTCCAGCTCTCCGACCCGCAGGCCTCGCCCGACCTCCAGCAGCTCGGCAAGACCCTGCTGGCCACCAACGAGCGCAGCGAGCAGCTCGTCGAGGGCCTGCTGCTGCTCGCCCGCAGCGACAACGAGCTGACCGACCGCCGTCCGCTGGAGCTCTCCGAGGTGGCCACCCGGGCCCTGGAGCAGACCCGGGCGGAGGCGGCGAAGCGCGAGGTCGACCTGCGCGCCTCGCTGCACCCGGCGACGGTCTCCGGCAACGGCGTCCTGCTGGAGCGGATCGCGCTCAACCTGCTGCAGAACGCCGTCCGCTACAACGCCCCGGACGGCTGGGTCGAGATCACCACCGCGCCGGTGCCCGGCGGCGGGGAGCTGGTGGTCTCCAACACCGGTCCGGTCGTGCCCGGGTACGAGCTGGAGCACATCTTCGAGCCGTTCCGCCGGGTCAAGGGCGCCGACCGGACCCGCAGCGACAAGGGGGTCGGCCTCGGCCTCTCGATCGTCCGCTCGGTGGTCCGGGCGCACAACGGCACCATCGAGGCCACCGCGCGCGCCGGCGGCGGCCTCACCATGCGCGTGCGCATCCCGGGCGGGTGAGGGCCCCGGACACGCCGGGCGCCCTTCCCCTCCGGGCAGGCGCTCCCCGGGCCCCCGCGGCCCCGTCACGGCCCTTCCCGGGGCCGCGGCGGGGCCGTTGCGCCGTCCGGGTGGGCCAAGTCCGTGCGCCGACCATTCCGAGCCGCCCCCGCCGGGCCCGTCAAGACGACATAAGGCCAGGCGGGGGCGGCTTGTCATTTCCGGCCCGATCAACTTACGGTGTCGTAACCTACGCGACCGTAAGTGCCGTCCGAACGGACTCCGGCGTGCCCGTCCCAACGCGCCCGTTCCGCGCGTGCCCGTCCCCCAGGAGCCAGAACCCGTGACCATCGCCCCCGTGCAGCGCAGCACCTCGCTCGGTTCGAGCGCCTGGACCGACACGCGGCTGATCCTGGCCCTGGAGGAGGTCGTCGAGAAGGAGCTCGACCGGCACCTCAAGGTCGCCAAGGAGTGGATGCCCCACGAGTTCGTCCCGTGGAGCCAGGGCCGTGACTTCGACGGCGTGCTCGGCGGCGAGGCCTGGGAGCTCGGCCAGTCCAAGGTGACCCCGCTCGGCCGGGTCTCGCTCGTGGTCAACCTGCTGACCGAGGACAACCTCCCCAGCTACCACCACGAGATCGCGACCATGTTCGGCCGCGAGGGCGCCTGGGGCGAGTGGGTCCACCGCTGGACCGCCGAGGAGGGGCGGCACGGCATAGCCATCCGCGACTACCTGCTCACCACCCGGGCCGTCGACCCCAACGAGCTGGAGCGGGCCCGGATGGCCCACATGTCGGACGGCTTCGCGTCCGACAACGCGCACAGCATGCTGCAGTCGGTCGCCTACGTGGCCTTCCAGGAGCTCGCGACCCGCATCGCGCACCGCAACACCGGCCACTTCGCCGGCTGCCCGCTGGCCGACCAGCTCCTCGCGAAGATCGCCAACGACGAGAACCTGCACATGGTCTTCTACCGGAACCTGCTGAAGGCCGCCCTGGAGATCGCCCCGGACGAGGCGATGCGCGCCGTCGCCGACGTGGTGACCAACTTCCGGATGCCCGGCCACGGCATCCCCGGCTTCGAGCGGGCCGCCGCCCAGATCGCCCTCGGCGGCGTCTACAACCTGCGCATCCACCACGACGACGTGCTGCAGCCGGTGCTGCGCCACCTCCGGATCATGGACCTGGCGGGCCTCGGCCCGGAGGGTGCCCGGGCCCAGCAGGAGCTCGGTGTCTTCCTGGACGGCCTGGACGCCCAGGCGACCAAGTTCGAGGAGCGGCAGGCGGCGATGCTGGCCCGCCGGGCGGCCCGCCGGCAGGCGTAGGGCTTGGGTGGATTTTCCACGGTTTGCCCGGGGCGGCTCGGAACGTGACCAAGCTCACACCGTGTCGCTCCGGGGTGTCGGGCAACGCCGGAGAGTGATCACCGCGCCGGCCCCTCCGATCGCCGTCGGTGAGTGCGGCGGCGATCGGCGGTGGATCGGAGGATTGGCTCCCGGCCCTGGTGGGCAAGGGAATTGGCGAGCGCGACAAGGCCCTTCGCTTGCGGAGCGTGTCCACGATCCGGTCGCTCGCGCGCGGCGGCGATGGCCCTGCGTGAGGCCCCGAACGCCCGAGTGGATCACCCCAACGGACCCCTGGCTGAGTGTCGATTGAGTAACGGGGCTTGAAGTAAGGCAAAATCTCCGCCTCGGGTCGGGCACAAGACCGACCCCCCATGCGTTACGTGCGCTGGAGATACCGCACACACCGCACAACCCGGAGGGGGAGAGCGAAAAATGGCTACCGACTACGACACCCCACGCAAGACCGATGACGAGCTCAACGAGGACAGCATCGAGGAGCTCAAGGCCCGCAGGAACGACAAGGGCGGCAGCTCGGTCGACGTCGACGAGTTCGAAGCGGCGGAGGGCATGGAGCTCCCCGGCGCGGACCTCTCGAACGAGGAGCTCTCCGTCCGGGTGCTGCCGCGGCAGGCCGACGAGTTCACCTGCATGAGCTGCTTCCTGGTCCACCACCGCAGCCAGCTGTACAGCGAGAAGAACGGCAACCCGATCTGCCGGGACTGCGGCGCCTGAGGACCAGGGCGGTCATGACTCGGGTTTCGCGGTGTTCGCGAGACCGGTGCGACGCCCCTTCCGGCCCCGGGCAGCGGGGCCGGACGGCAGCTCCGGCGTCCGTCGTGACGGACGCACCAGTCATACGGTCGGATGGAAAGCGTTTCCAGGAACGCGAAGGGACGGTACCGCCTCGGCGGTACCGTCCCTTTCCTTTTCGGTCGTCTCCTGCCCCGGCCGGGCCCCGGCCGGAGCTCGCCGGCTCCGGCCGGGCCTCAGGCGCGGGCGCCGCGGCGGGCGTCGTCGAGGGCCTCGGCCAGCTTCATCGGCGAGCGGGTCGACAGATAGAGGTACGGCGTCGGGTCCGCCGGGTCGCTCACCTCGACCCGCAGCGCGGTCGGCACGTAGCTGCGCAGCAGCATGAAGGCCCGCGGGTCGGCCTTCGGGCCGCGCCAGGCCGCGGCGTCCGCCGGGCCGAGCGCCTGGGCGGCGCCGAGGGCGTCCACCGGGATCCGGGCGGGCCCGGCCACCAGCGAGCCCTGGACCACCCGGATCCGGGCCGAGCCGTAACTGCTGATCGCGGCGGCGCCGGCGGCGATCCCGACCACCAGCCCGACCAGCGCGCCCACGGCGCTGAGGCGCAGCAGGATCAGCGCGAGCGTGAGGCCGATCACGACCGGGAACAGCCACCAGGAGCGCGGCACGGTGAGGCGTTCGTCGTACATGCCCTCCATTGTGGGCGCCGTGACGGCGGCGGCCGGACGCAACCCCCGTCCCGGGCCCGGCTACCGCTCGGTAGGGTGAGGAGGCGTGACCGGTTCGACAGCCCCCACCACGCCCCTGACCCCCACCACGCCGCCGCCGGAGGCCGTCCTCCCGCCGCGCGCCCCCGAGGCCCCCGCCCCCGGCACCCGGCTGGGCTCCCACTACGAGCACTGCTTCGGCTGCGGCCCGCAGCACCCCGGCGGACTGCGGATCGACGCGGTGGCCGGCGAGGGCCTCGACGTCACCGCCGAGTTCACCGTCCGCCCGGAGCACCAGGGCGGCCCGGGCCTGGCCCACGGCGGTCTGCTGACCACCGCCATGGACGAGACCCTCGGCACGCTCAACTGGCTGCTGCACGCCCCCGCCGTCACCGGACGGCTGGAGACCGACTTCCTCTCCCCGGTGCCGGTCGGCTCCACCCTGCACCTGCGCGCCTGGGTCACCGGTGTGCACGGCCGGAAGGTCTACAGCGCCGCCGAGGCCCGGATCGGCGGCCCCGAGGGCCCGGTCGCGGTGCGTGCGCAGGCGCTCTTCGTCCAGGTGAAGCTGGAACACTTCACCAAGCACGGTCGTCCCGAGGACATCGAGAAGGTCCTCGACGACCCCGACCTGATGAAGCGCGCCCGAGCCTTTGAGGTGAACCCTTGAGCACCACCCCCCGCGAGCCCCTCGACGTCCTGATCCGGCGGATCGACCCCGAGCTGCCGCTGCCCGCGTACGCGCAGCCCGGCGACGCCGGCGCCGACCTGCGGACCACCGTCGACGCCGAGCTGGCCCCCGGCGAGCGGGCCGTGCTGCCCACCGGCATCGCCATCGCGTTGCCCGACGGCTACGCGGCGTTCGTTCACCCGCGTTCGGGACTGGCAGCTCGTTGCGGCGTTGCTCTGGTGAACGCCCCAGGGACGGTCGATGCCGGGTACCGTGGAGAGATCAAGGTGATCGTCGTCAATCTGGACCCGCGCGAGGGGGTCAGCTTCCGCCGAGGGGACCGGATCGCCCAGCTGGTGATCCAGCAGGTCGAGAAGGCCCGCTTCCACGAGGTGGCCGAGCTGCCTGGGTCGGCACGCGCCGAGGGCGGGTTCGGGTCGACCGGCGGCCACGCCGCGGTCTAGGCTGCCCGCGGCCTCGCAGAAAGCCGAGCAGGTATTCGCATCGGTCTTGGACCGGGAAGGACAGTGACCGTGTTCCGTCGTCGCCAGAAGAGCGAGGACGCTGTCGAGCAGCTCGCCGACGACGCCATCAGCGCCGACGAGACGGCCGATGACGTCGAAGGTTCCGCCGAGAGCGAGAACGTGACCGAGCTGGACCCGGCGGACCGGGTCGGCCTGCCGCCGGCCCCGCGTCCGGACGGTCCCTGGGACCACTCCGAGCTGGAGAACCCGGAGGAGGGCCGCGTCGACCTCGGGGGTCTGCTGGTCCCCGGTGTCGAGGGCATGGAACTCCGGGTGGAGGTGGCCGGCGACTCGATCGTGGCCGCCACCCTGGTCCTCGGCAACAGCGCCATCCAGCTGCAGGCCTTCGCGGCCCCCAAGTCGGAGGGCATCTGGGGCGAGGTCCGCGAGGAGATCGCCACCGGCATCACCTCGCAGGGGGGCCTCGTCGAGGAGGAGGAGGGCCCGCTGGGCTGGCACCTCCGCGCCCAGGTCCCGGTGCAGCTGCCGGACGGCACGCAGGGCGTGCAGCTGGTGCGTTTCGTCGGCTGCGACGGCCCGCGCTGGTTCCTCCGCGGCGTGATCTCCGGCCAGGCCGCGGTCCAGCCCGAGGTGGGCGGGATCCTGGAGCAGGTCTTCCGGCAGACGGTCGTCGTCCGCGGTGAGACCCCGATGGCGCCCCGCGACCCGATCGTGCTGAAGCTCCCCGAGGACGCGCAGATGGTCGCCGACGGCGGCGGCGCCGTCGCGGCCGGCGGCGAGGGCGACAACCGCTTCGGCAACACCGCGCTGGACCCGTTCGCCCGCGGCCCGGAGATCACCGAGGTCCGCTGAGCACCCCGCTCGATCCTGCGGATCGCCCCGGCCCGGACACCGGGCCGGGGCGATTTGCATGTGACGGCCCCGTCCCCGTACAGTTCCGGAGTCGCCGCGGGAGAGCGGGGACAAGCGGAAAGCGAAGTCGGCTGAATGAAACTCCGGAAAACGGAGCGGAAA
>NZ_JBIBVJ010000016.1:0-138043 GCF_043080305.1 Kitasatospora sp. NPDC015120
CACGCCGGGTGGTGCGGTCGGTTGTGGGGCCGGTCGGTTCTTGCCGCCGCCTGGGGTGCGGCGGTTCTGCGGTGGGGGTGAGGTGGCAGGGGAGTCGGTTGGGTCGCTTTTCTGTTTCGGGCCGGGTGAGTCTGTGGTGACGGTGGAGTGGGTAGTCGGGTGGGCCGGCTTCCTGCTGCGGGTGTTCTGCTCGGAGCCGGGGTGGGCGGCGGACATGCGCCGTGGGTTCGGTGCGGGTGCGGGCGGGGTGGCGTGGGAGGTCGGTGGGGCCGACTTTTCGTTCCGTGTGCCGTCAGGGGGAGACCGTTGCCGTGGAGGGCCGGTGCGGGGTGGTGGGGGCGGGCTAGCCTGGAGGGGTGGCGGACGGCCCCGGGAGGGGGTGCAGGCGGATGGTCACCGTGGGCGAGGTGGTGCTCGGGCGGATCCGGGCGCAGGCCGAGGTGCTGGCGGGGCTGGACGAGGCGGTGCGGGCGGATCTGCCGGATGCGGTGCACCGGATGCGGGTCGCGTGCCGGCGGTTGCGCAGTGCGCTCCGCAGCTACCGGAGGCTGCTCGCGCCGGGGGCCACGGACGAGCTGGTGGCCGAGTTGCGGTGGCTGGCGGCGGCGCTGGGGCGGGCCCGGGACCGGGAGGTGCTGGGCGAGCGGCTGGCGGCGCGGGCGCGGGAGCTGCCCGCGGAGTGCGGGCCCGAGCGGGTCGCGGTGGAACTGGAGCGCTGGGGCCGGGCGGAGCACCGGCGGGTGTGGCCGGAGGTGGTGGCCGCGCTGGACAGCCCCCGCCGCCGCGCCCTGGCGGACGGCCTGGCGGCGCTGCTGGCCGACCCGCCGCTGCGCGGCAGGGCGGCCCGGGCGGCCGGTCCGGAGCTGGCCCGGGTGGCCGCGCGGGAGCAGCGGCGGACGGCGGAGCGGGTGCGGTCGGCGCTCGCGGCCGGCGAGGGACGGGACGGGGCGCGGGACGCGGCGCTGCACGAGGCCCGGAAGGCGGCCAAGCGGGCCCGGTACGCGGGGGAGACCGCCGTGCCGGTGGCGGGCCGCAGGGCGAAGCGCTACGTGAAGCGGATGAAGGCCGTGCAGGAACTGCTGGGCGAGCACCAGGACGCGGTGGTGGCCTCGGCGGCGCTGCGGGCGCAGGCGGGGGCCTCGGAGGAGGCGTTCGGCTACGGCGTGCTGTACGGGCGGCAGCTGGCGGAGGCGGAGCGGGCCCGGCGGGCGCTGCCGGAGGTGTGGGCGCGCGCCGCCCGGCGGAAGCTGCCGCGCTGGGCCTGAGCCGGCCGGTCAGTCCTCGGCGGGATCGAGTCCGGCGGTGCGGGCGGCGGTGCGGAGCAGCTCGCGCAGCATGGCGGTGCTGAGCCGGCCGGTGTTGGTGTTGCGCGGGCTCACGTGGTAGCAGCCGTACAGCTCCAGCGGCGGGCCGCCGTCCCGGGCCGGCAGGGTGACGTGGGCGCCGTGGCCGAACAGCGGCCGGGGCCGCGGGACCGTCCAGCCGGCCGCGTCGAGCGCGGGGAGCAGCGCCTGCCAGGCGAAGCCGCCGAGGGCGACGACGGCGCGCACGGTGGGGCGCAGGAGTTCGAACTCGCGGGCGATCCAGGGGCGGCAGGTGTCGCGCTCGGCGGTGGTGGGCTTGTTGTCGGGCGGGGCGCAGCGCACCGGGTCGGTGATCCGCACGCCGTGCAGGGCCAGGCCGTCGCCGTGGCGGACGGATTCGGCGCGGTTGGCGAGGCCGAGGCGGTGGAGGGAGGCGTAGAGCAGGTCGCCGGAGGGGTCGCCGGTGAAGATCCGGCCGGTGCGGTTGGCGCCGTGGGCGGCGGGGGCGAGTCCGACCAGGACGAGCGGGGCGTCGGGCGGGCCGAAGCCGGGGATCGGGCGGGCCCAGTAGTCCCAGTCCAGGTAGGCACGGCGCTTGGTGCGGGCGGTCGCCTCGCGCCATTCGACGAGTCGCGGGCAGGCCCGGCAGCCGGTGACGACGCGGTCGAGGACGGTGAGGTCCGCGGCGCGGGCGGCGGCCCCGGCGGGGTGGCGCGGGTGCTCCGGGTCGTCGGCGGGGTCCGGCGGGCCGGCGGGGTCCGGCGGAACGGGGGGCTGCGGCATGGCGTCGATCCTAGGGGCGCGGGCCGGGGTCGCCCCGGTGCGGCCGGGCAGGCGTAGCGTGGGAACCGGTGGTTCCGGCGGCCGTCGGCCGGGTCGGGCCGGCGTCGGCCGGGCTCGCTGCTGCGCGAGGAGGCCGTCATGGTCGTCGATGTGGTGATCGGGGTCATGGTCGCGGTGCTGATGGTGGCGGCCGTGGTGGGCGGGCTGAGCCTGCGGGTGGTGCAGCAGTTCCAGCGGGGCGTGGTGTTCCGGTTCGGCCGGGTGCGCGAGGAGGTCCGCCAGCCGGGGCTGGTCGCGCTGGTGCCGGTCGCGGACCGGCTGCGCCGGGTGAACGTGCAGATCGTGACGCTGCCGATCCCCGCGCAGGAGGGCATCACCCGGGACAACGTGACCGTCCGGGTGGACGCCGTCGTGTACTTCCGGGTGCTGGACCCGGTGAAGGCGATCGTCAATGTGCAGGACTACAACTTCGCGATCTCCCAGGTGGCGCAGACCTCGCTGCGGTCGATCATCGGCAAGAGCGAGCTGGACGACCTGCTGGCCAACCGCGAACCGATCAACCAGGGCCTGGAGTTGATGATCGACAGTCCGGCCCTGAGCTGGGGGATCGAGATCGACCGGGTGGAGATCAAGGACGTCGCCCTGCCGGAGGCGATGAAGCGCTCGATGTCCCGGCAGGCGGAGGCCGAGCGGGAGCGGCGGGCGCGGATCATCACGGCGGACGGCGAGTACCAGGCGTCCGCGCGGCTGTCGGAGGCGGCGGCGGTGATGAGCGCGACCCCGGCGGCGCTCCAGCTGCGGCTGCTGCAGACCGTGGTGGAGGTCGCGGCGGAGAAGAACTCGACGCTGGTGCTGCCGTTCCCGGTGGAGCTGCTGCGCTTCCTGGACAGCGCGGCCGAGACGCACCGGCGCGGTCTGGAGGAGCAGGGCGGCGGCGCCGCGGACGCGGTGGAGGAGCCGACCCTGCCCGGCATGGAGCAGCTCGAACTGCCGCCGCTGGAGGAGGTGCTGGAGCGGTCGCCGCTGGATCCGCCGGATCGCCGGGCGGGCGGCGGCGGCACGGGGTAGCGGGCCCGGTGGCGGGGCCACCGGCGCCGGACCACGATGGAGACCTGGGAGTGACAGGCACGTCAGGAGGCCGATCATGACCAATGCGGGCGACATCATGCACCGGGGCGCCGAGTGCGTGCGCGAGCACGAGACACTCGCCGCCGCGGCCAGGATCATGAAGGAGCGCGGTGTCGGGGCGCTGCCGATCTGCGGCGAGCGGCAGAAGCTGCTGGGCATCCTCACCGACCGGGACATCGTGCTCAAGTGCGTGGCCGAGGGCCTCGATCCGGCGCGGGTGACGGCGGGCGACGTGGCCCAGGGGCGGCCGATGACGGTGGAGGCGGACGAGGACGTCGAGCAGGTGCTGCGGGTGATGGAGCAGTACCGGGTGCGCCGGCTGCCGGTGATCAACCACCCGGAGCACGAGCTGGTCGGCATGATCAGCGAGGCGGACATCGCGCGCGGCATGCCGCAGGCGCGGGTGGCGGAGTTCGTGACGGCGGTCTGCGCCGAGGACCCGCCGCGCTCGAAGGAGGTGCTGGAGACGCCGCAGGGCGCGTGAGGCCGGGGCGGCTCAGGCCAGCGCGTAGACCGCGGTGGCCCGGGCCGCCTCGCCCTGCTCGCCCTCCGCGGTGAGGGTGATGTCCAGGAAGGCGATCCGCCGGCCCAGTTTGGTGACCCGGGCGTGCACCAGGACGTCCCGCCCGGTGACCGCGCGCTGGAAGTTCGTCGACTGCTGGACGGTGGTCATCGGGCCGAAGCCGCCCCGGGCCGCCGAGACCGCGATCACCGAGGCGGTGTCGGCGGCGGCCATCAGGGCCTGCCCGCAGAGCGCGCCGCCCTCCCGGGCGAGCTGCTCCGACCAGGGCAGCCGCAGTACGGCGTGGTGCTCGCCGGTCTCGGTCACCGACAGGCCGAGCGCCTGCACCCAGGGGGCGAGGTTGTCGGCGAGGATCTTGTCCGCCGCGGCGGTGGTGAGGGTGGTCATCCCGCCATTGTGACGGCCGCGCCGCGGGGCGTCAGGAGGTCGGCGCGTCAGGAGGGCCGGGGCGTCAGGAAGGCCGGTGGTCACGGCGCGGGGGGCCGGCGGGGGTCAGCGGGGGGCAGGGGGCGGAGGGGTGGGCGACGGGCGGGTGTGCAGTGCGCGCTGCATCAGTTCGGCCAGGTGGAGGGCCCGGCGGCCGTCGGCCAGGTGGGCGATCTGGGTGCGGCAGCTGAAGCCGTCCGCGAGGACGACGGTGTCGGGCCCGGCGGCCCGGAGCTCCGGGAGCAGGACCCGTTCGGCGATCGCCGCCGACACCTCGAAGTGGCCGCGCTCGAAGCCGAAGTTGCCCGCGAGGCCGCAGCATCCGGAGTCCAGCACGCGGTTGGCGACGCCCATCCGCCGCTCCACCCGGCGGTCCGCCGCGCTGCCGAGTACGGCGTGCTGGTGGCAGTGGGTCTGGGTGACGGCGTCCACCGGCAGCTGCGGCAGCGGCGCGTCGGGGGCGTACTCGTCGATGAACTCGGCGAAGGTGCGGGTCCGTTCGGCCAGCGGGCGGCCCTCGGCGCCGAGCAGACGCGGCACCTCCTCGCGCAGGGTCGCCGTGCAGCTGGGGTCGAGCCCGACGACCGGGGTGCCGGCGGGCAGGCCGGTGGCGGCGAGCGAGGCCAGGCTGCGCCGCATCACCCGCCGGGCGCCGGGGAGTTGGCCGGTGGAGTACCAGGTCAGGCCGCAGCAGACCGGGCCGGCCGGCAGCCGGACGTCGAAGCCCAGGTGCTCCAGCACCTCGACGGCCGCGCGCGGCACCTCCGGCTGCAGGTGGTCGGCGAAGGTGTCCGGCCAGAGCAGGACGGGCGGCGCGCCCGCCGGGGCCGGGCCGGTGGCGGCGCGGTGGCGCCGGAACCAGCGGGTGAAGGTCTCCGGCGGCAGGACGGGCAGCACCCGGCGCGGGTCGATCCCGGCGAGCCGCTTGAGCGCGCCGGCGGCCGGGGAACGGGCGACGGTGTTGGCGAGGGCGGGTGCCAGGGCCGCGCCGCGCAGCCAGAGCGGCAGCCGGCCCAGCGCGTAGTGCGCGGCGGGCCGCGGCCGGTGCCGGTAGTGCTGGTACAGGAACTCGGTGCGGTAGGTGGCCATGTCGACGTGGACCGGGCAGTCGCTCGCGCAGCCCTTGCAGCCGAGGCAGAGGTCCAGCGCCTCGCGGACCTCGGCCGAGCGCCAGCCGTCCGCGATCGCCCCGCCGGCCGGGCCGCCGCCGCGCAGCATCTCGGCGAGCAGCCGGGCGCGTCCGCGGGTGGAGTGCCGCTCCTCGCCGGTGGCCATGTAGCTCGGGCACATCACCCCGGTGGCGGGGTCGACGCACTTGGCGACGCCCACGCAGCGGCGCACCGCCTTGGCGAGGCTGCCGTCGTCCTGCTCGTACGGCAGGGCGAGCGGCAGCGCGCGCACCGGGCCGGTGAACCGCAGGTCGGCGTCCAGCGGGCGCGGGTCGACCAGGGTGCCGGGGCCGAGCAGCCGCTCCGGGTCCCAGATCCGCTTGAACTCCCCGAACAGGGCGATGATCCCGGGCGGGTACATCCGCGGCAGCAGTTCGGCGCGGGCCTGCCCGTCGCCGTGCTCGCCGGAGAGCGAACCCCCGTACGAGACCACCAGATCGGCCGCCTGCTCCAGGAACTCCCGGAACACCAGCACCCCGTGGGGCCGGGCGAGCGGGAAGTCGATCCTCAGGTGGACGCAGCCCTCCCCGAAGTGCCCGTACGGGACGCCGTGCAGGCTGTGCCGGCGCAGCAGTGCGCGCAGCGCCCGCAGGTAGTCGCCGAGGCGCTCCGGCGGGACGGCGGAGTCCTCCCAGCCGGGCCACGCCTCCCCGCCGCCGGGCAGCCGGGTGACGATGCCGGCGCCCGCCTCGCGCACGCCCCACAGCTGGCGCTGCTCGGCCGGGTCGGTGACCACGACGGCGGCGGCGGTGCGTTCGCGCCGGACGGCGTCGGCGATCCGGCGGGCCGCGTCCAGCGCCTCGGCCGGGGTGGCGCCGCCGGTCTCCAGGAAGAGCCAGCAGGCGCCGTCGGGCAGCCGGTCCAGGGCGGGCGGCCGGGGGCCCGCGGCGAGCAGTGCGGCGATCAGGTCGGCGGCCATGCCCTCGACGGTGAGCGGGCCGAGCGGCAGCAGCGCGGGGACGGCGTCGGCGGCGGCCGTCTCGTCCGGGTAGCCGGCCAGCACCAGGGCGCGCGCGGGCGGGTCCTCGACCAGCTTGACGGTGGCGCCGAGCAGCAGCGCGCAGGTGCCCTCGGTGCCGGTGAGCGCGCGGGCCAGGTGGTGGCCGTGTTCGGGCAGCAGCGCGTCCAGCGGGTAGCCGGAGACCCGGCGCGGCAGCGCGGGCATGCCGCGGCGGATGACGGCCAGGTTCCGGTCGGTGAACTCCTGCAGCCGGTGGTGGAGTTGTCCGGCCGGCCCGGGCAGTGCGGCGAGTGCGGCGCGTTCGCCGGGGCCGAGCGGGCCGCCGACGGTCAGCTCGGTGCCGTCGGCGAGCAGCAGGTCCAGCGATTCGACGTTGTCGGCGGTGCGGCCCCAGGCCACCGAGTGCGCGCCGCAGGAGTCGTTGCCGATCATGCCGCCGAGGGTGCAGCGGCTGTGCGTGGACGGGTCGGGGCCGAACCGCAGCCCGTACGGGCGGACGGCGCGCTGCAGGTCGTCCAGCACGGTGCCCGGCTCGACCCGCGCGGTGCGGCGCCCGGGGTCGACGTCGAGGACGGCGCCGAGGTGGCGGCGGAAGTCGAAGACCACCGCGCCGGGGCCGATCGCCTGCCCGCCGATGCTCGTCCCGGCGCCGCGCGCGACCACCGGCACCCGGTAGCGGCGGCAGAGCGCGAGCGCGGTGCGCACGTCGTCCGGGTCGGCCGGCTTGACCACGCCGAGCGGCAGCTGGCGGTAGTTGGAGGCGTCGTGGCTGTAGACGGTGCGCTCGGCGGCGCCGAAGCGGACCTCGCCGCGCAGCACCGCGGACAGCTCGCGGGCCAGATCGGTGCCGGGGGCGGTGTCGGGGCGGCTCACGGGCGGGTCCTCCCGGGCGGTGGTGCGTCCGGACGCCGGACGGCTACCGCCGATCATCGCAGCCGCGACCGGCGGGCGGTACCGGGAGAGGGCCGGCCGGGCGCCCGGCGTGTCCGGCACTGTCAGTGAAGCGCTGGGGCGACGGCGGGGCCCACCTGCACCTGCCCTGCACCGCGTCGCCACCGCCCTCGCCGCCGACGGCGGGGCCCACCTGCACCTGCCCTGTACCGCGTCGCCACCGCCCTCGCCACCGCCCTCGCCGCCGACGGCGGCACCGCGCACGTCTGAGCCCGGCCGCCGCGCACCCCGACGCCGCGCACCCCGACGGGCCCGGTGCGGGGGCGGGGGTCCGCCCCCGCACCCGAGCCCCGGCCCCTGGCGCCCTCAGCGGCGGCGGGCCGCTCCGGTGAGGGTGCCGGCGGCGATGTGGGAGAGCTTGGCGACCTCGAACGCCGGGTAGGCGCCGCCCGCCAGCAGGGAGAACTTCACGCCCTCGCGGCCGGCGGGGCGGCGGTGGCCGGGTGGCTGGAAGCGACGGTGGTGCTCGGCGGCGCGGTGGAAGAACTGGGGGCGCTCGGCGCGGGCGACGCACCCGGCGAGGTCGAAGACGAACAGGTAGTGCCGGATCATCCGGGTGAACAGCGCCTCCCGGGCGGCGTCCGGGACGTCCAGCACGTCCAGCAGCGCGAAGGTCCGCTCGTACTGCTCGAAGATGTCGAAGCTGCTGCTGCCCGGCGAGCCGGTCGGGTGCACGGTCTCCCGGCGGCGCAGCTGCACGCAGGCGCGCGGCAGCGCGCAGGCCCGGCGGGCCGTCAGCATCGCCCGGTGCACCGGCGGGATCTCCTCGTAGCGGCCGCCGGGGAAGGCCAGGCCCTGCTGCAGCCAGTGCGCCCGGGCGATCAGGCGGTCCCAGGCCAGCGCGGGCGCGCCCAGCAGCTCCGGGCGCTCCAGCGGGGCGAACACCTCCGGCCCGGCCCCGGCGAGCAGCGCCTCGGCGCCGCCGGGCCAGTCCCGCCCGCCGTGCCGGCGGGTGTGGCCGAACAGCAGCAGGTCCACCGGCCCGGTGGCGGCCAGCCGGTCGGCGAAGGAGCGCAGGGCGTCGCGGGCGAGCAGGTGGTCGGCGTCCAGGAAGAGCAGGTACTCGCCCCGGGCGTGGGCGGCGCCGGCGTTGCGGCTGACGCCGACGCCGACGGCCGCGTCGAGGCGCAGCACGGAGACCTGGGGGTGGCGGGCCGCGTAGCGGTCGGCGAGCTGGGCCGGGCAGTCGGGGGAGCGGTCGACGACCACCAGCACCTCGAAGTCGCGGAAGGACTGGGCGAGCAGCGAGTCGAGGCAGTCCGCCAGCTGTTTCTGCTGGTCATAGGCGGGGATCACGACGCTGATCAGGGGTGAGGGCATGACGCGGGAGCGTAGGAGCGCCCGGGAGCGGTGGCAAAGCCCTGACGGCCCGTAGACAGGGGCAAATACCGTCAAACCGTACGGACGTGCGCCATATCTTCACCGACTGCTCCGGGCGCGTCCACGTCATCCCCCGGACCCGCCCCGGGCCCGCTCCGACGCGCGCCGTTCCCGGCCGGCGGGCAGGCTGGAGAGGTCACCACGGCGGGACGCGGACGGAGGCGGGCCTTGGAACAGCTGACGCGGCCACCGCGGGTCGGTGAACTCACCGCCTTCCTGGCACGGCTGACCACGGTGCTGCTGCGCAACAGCGGCGAGGGCGTCGAGGAGCTGGAACCGGCCGTCGCGGGCGCCGCCCGGGCGCTCGGCGGCTCGGCGCGGCTGCTGGTCGTCCCCGAGGGCGCGGTGCTGACCGTCAGCGCCGCCGGCGGGACCAGTACGGTGACGGTCCGGGCGTTCCCCGAGGTGTTCCGCCTCGACCAGGTGGCCGCCGTCCGGCCACTGCTCGCCGACCTGGACGCCGGCCGGCTCACCCTGCCCGCGGCGGCCGCCCGGCTCGCCGCGCTCGACACCGCCCCGCCGCCGTACCCCTGGTGGGCGAAGGCGCTCGGGATCGTCCTCTTCTCGCTCGGCTTCGCCCCGCTGATGCAGCCCACCTGGTGGGAGATCGGCTCCACCGCCGTCCTCGCCTCGGCGAGCGCGGCGCTCGCCCTGGCCGCGGACCGCCGGCCCCGGCTGGGCCCGGTGCTGCCGCTGGCGGCGGCCGTCGTGGTCTCGGTGATCGCGCTGCTGGTCTTCGCCCGCACCCCGGCGCACGGCGGACCGGTGCTGATCATGCTGCCCGCGCTGTTCTTCTTCGTCCCCGGCGACTACCTGAGCGCCGCCACCGCCGAACTGGCCGCCGGGCACCTGACGCCGGGCGCGGTCCGGCTGGTCTACGCGGTCTTCCTGCTGCTCCAGCTGTACGTCGGGATCCTGATCGGACTGGCCGTCACCGGCCGCGACCGGCACGCGCTGTTCGACCTGGCGGCGGCCCAGGACCTGCCGCGCTGGGCGCTGTTCACCGCCTGGATCGTCTTCACCGCGGGCACCGTGCTGGCCTTCGCCATCCCCGCCCGGTTCGGGCCGGTGCTGCTGCTCCTGGTCTACCTGACGGTCGCGGCGCAGACCCTGGCCACCTGGCTGGCCGGCGAGGTGGCGGGGACCTTCGCCGCCGCGGTCGTCCTCGGCGCCGCCGCGACCCGGCTCGCCGCCCGCCCGGGCGCGCCGCCGCGGCTGCTCCTGCTGCTGCCGGGCTTCTTCACGCTGACCGTCGGCTCGCTCGGCATGCGCGGCCTCACCGATCTGGCGGGCGGTCACCCCGTCGGGGGGTTCCGCGACCTGGTGGAGCTGGTCACCCTGGTGACCGCGATCGCCGTCGGCCTGCTGGCGGGTGAGGTGGCGGCGGCCGTCCGGCGCCGCCCCTGACGGGATCGTTCAGACCCTGCGGGCGGACGCCGCCCGCGCCCCGACGGGTGCGCCGGCCAGCTCGCGGACGTACCGGTCGAGCGCGCTCCCGGGCGGCTCGGGCATCCGCCCCGCGTACCGGAAACCGGCCCGCCGGGCCACCGCCGCCGAGGCGTGGTTCTCCGGGTCGACCCGGATCACGCCCTCGCGCGCGCCCTCCTGCACCGCGTACCCGCACACCAGGTGCACCGCCCTGGTGACCAGGCCCCGCCCGCGGAAGGCCGGGTAGAGGCCGTAGGCGATGTTGACCTGCCCCGGGCCGAGGCAGGGCATGGCGAACCGCAGGTCGATCGTGCCGGCGAGCACCGGCTCCGGCCCGGTCCGGATCCCGAACACCCGGGCCGGCCCCCGGTACACCCACTGGGCGGTGCACCGGCGCACGTACTCCTCGGTGCCCGCCCGGGTGCTCGGGCCGCCGTTCAGCCACCGCACCAGCAACTCGTCCTCGCCCGCGAGGTGCGCGTCGATGTCCTCGGCCCGGAACGGCGTGAGCGTGACGACCCCGTCGGAGAGCCTCACCTGGTCCATGGGCCCCACTCTGGCGCCCCGGACACCCGCGGGACCACCGGGATTTCGGCCGACCTGCGGGCCGGCCGCACGGCCCGCACGGGGAGCGCGGGGTCCCCGCACGGCCCGTACGGGGACCACGGCCCTCCGCGCCACCGGGCTCCCGCCGGCGCCGCGCGCGGAGCGGGGCGTCTGCCGCACGCCGTCCGCCGTCACGCGGCGTTTGCAGGCCGGCGTGCGGCGCGATCCGTTCGGGTGGCCTGCGCGGTGTGCCGTGAGCGTGCGGGCGGGTCGCCCGGGGGCCCGTCGCGGGGGAGACGGGCGGGTCGGCTCAGTACCAGTGGTGGGACTGCCAGAACGCCCAGGCGCCGCACGGGCTGCCGTAGCGGGAGTTCATGTAGGTGAGGCCCCACTTGATCTGGGTGACCGGGTTGGTGCGCCAGTCGGCGCCGGCCGAGGCCATCTTGGAGCCGGGCAGGGCCTGGACCAGGCCGTAGGCGCCGGAGGACGGGTTGGTCGCGGTGACGTTCCAGCTGCTCTCGCGGGACACGATGTTGTTGAAGCACTGGAGCTGGCCGGCCGGGACGATCTGGGCGGCGATCTCGCGCGGGCTGCCGGAGTAGGACGGCTTGCTGTTCAGTGCGGAGCGCCCCTGCGAGCGGGAGACGGCGGCCGAGGCGTCCGCCTTGGCCTTGGCGTCCGCCTGGGCCTTCGCCTCGGCCTCGGCCTGGGCGGCGGCCTGCGCCCGGGCGGCGGCGTCCGCCTCGGCCTGCGCCTGCGCCTGCGCGGCAGCGGCGGCGGCCTGGGCCTCGGCCTGGGCCCGGGCGTCCGCCTCGGCCTGCGCCTGTGCCGCGGCGGCCTGCGCCTGAGCCGCGGTGTCGACCACCGCGGCGGCGGGGGCCTCGGCGACGGCGGTCCCGCTGTCCGGGACGGCCAGGGCGGCGGTGGCCGCGCCCGCGACCACCACGGTGGCGATTCCGGTGATCAGCGAGTTGCGGCGGGCATGGCTGAGCTGCATGAAGCGGACGATCCTTTTCCGTCGGGGTGTCGTCGGGGTGTCGTCGGGGCGCCGTCGTGGGCGGGTCGGGCGCCGCCCGGGGGCAGCGGCCTGCGGCGGCGTACGGGGCCGGCCGCGCTGCCCGGCGACGGGCCATTCTTGGCAGAGCCCGGCGGGGGCGGCAAAGCGCTCGACTACGACGGGCGGTAGTGGAGCCGGGGGGCCCGCAACGGCGAAGCGCCCGGCCGGGGCCGGGCGCTTCGTGGAGATTTGTCCGTTTCCATGGATCGATGGCCGAACCGGCCGACCGCCGATGAACCGACGGTCCGAACCGGCCCGCCGCCTGCGTCGTTCCGCTCCGGCGCCGCCCGCCCACCCGGGCCGCCGTCCGGCGGACGGCGCGCCGCGGACCGCGGCAGGGGCGCGGCCGCACGCCCGGCCACTATCGGCGGCAGTAGACCGCCCGGCCCGTGTGGGGGGCCTCACACGCGGGCGGCGGCGGGCCGGACCCAGGGTGACGGGGTGCTCACGCGCTCCGGTGCGGCCGGGGCTCCGCCGGCGGCGGGGCGGCGGCGTACGGGTTGCCTTCCACGGGCCGCCGCGCGCCGTACTCCGGCAGCTCCGGGACGGCCGTCGCGTCCGGCCGCTCGCCGTGCTCGCCCTGGCCGCCCTGCTCGTCGCCGTCCTCCGGCGACGGCCGGGGCTCCTCCTCGACCGGTACCAGGTCGCGTGCCAGCAGCGTCGCGCCGGCCACCGCGCCGGGCATGGCGATCACCGTCACCAGCGGGACCAGGAACCCCAGCACCAGCGGCACGCCGAACCCGAGCGCCAGCCCGAGCCGCCCGCGCAGCAGCCGCAGCCGTTCGCGCTGCGGCACCCCGCGCCGCTGCAGGCCGACCGAGGTCAGCTCCAGGGCGAGGAAGAAGCCGGAGACCAGGAAGCCCAGCACCGGCACCACGGTCTGCCCGACCACCGGGACGAACCCGGCCGCGAACAGCAGCACGCCGAAGCCGCCGGCCCGTACCAGGACGAAGAGGCTGTCCCGGGCCGCCACCACCAGCTCGCGCCAGAGCGGCACCTCCGGCGGGGTCGGCGCACCGCCCTCGGTCTCGTCGACCTTCTCGCAGAGCGCCTCGTAGAACGGCTGGCCGACCAGCAGGGTGACCGCGGTGAAGGTGAGCACGGACAGCAGCAGCCCGCCGACGAGGACCACCGCGGCGAGCGTGGTGCGCAGCAGGTCCTGCCAGAGCGAGGACCAGGAGTCGGCGAACGGGGTGGCCCACGCGGCGATGTCCCCGGCCCAGCCGCCGAGGAGGAACAGCGCCACCGCGTAGCCGGCCAGCGTGATCAGCGCCGGGATCATCCCGAACGCCCACCAGCGGCCGTGCCGCCCCACCCACTTCTGGCCCTTGGCCAGGTACCCCATCCCCGCTGCAAGATCTCGCATGAGGGGAAAGAGTAGGGGGCGGCGCGTCGCCGGGTCATGTCCGCCGCGTCACGGAACGGCACCGGAAGGCGGGACCGGAGACCGGCACCGGAGAGCGTCACCGGGAACGGGAACGGCGCCGGGAACGGGACCGGGCCCGGGAGCCTCCGCAACGGCTCCCGGGCCCGGTGTCCGCGGGCGGTCCTGCGATCCGGCTCAGGATGCCGGTGCCACCGCCGCGGCCCGCCGCCGACGGCCCACCACGGCCGACGCCGCCAGCACGATCGCCGCGGCGACCAGCGACAGGTACATCTGCTTCCGACCGTCGGCGTCGGTGAACATGTACGCCACCACGAACCCGATCATGCCGATCGCGGCCCAGGTGAGGTACGGGTACAGCCACATTCGGACGGTCAGCCGCTCCGGGCTCTCACGTTCGAGGATCCGGCGCATCCGCAGCTGGGAGAAGCAGATCACGAGCCACACGAAGAGCGCCACAGCGCCGGACGAGTTGAGCAGGAAGGCGAACACGGTGTCCGGCGAGGTGTAGTTGAAGAACACCGCCACGAAGCCGAAGACCACCGAGGAGAGGATCGCCACCCGCGGCACGCCGCGCTTGGTGACCGAGGCGAAGGCCTTCGGCGCGTCGCCGCGCTGTCCGAGCGAGAAGGCCATCCGGGAGGCGGTGTACATGCCTGAGTTGAGGCAGGACAGCACGGCCGTCAGCACGATCACGTCCATCACCCGCCCGGCGCCCGGGATGCCGACATGCTCCAGCACCGCGACGTACGGGCTGCCCTTGACGGCGGCGGAGTCCCACGGCAGCAGGGTGACCACGAGCAGGATCGAGCCGAGGTAGAAGATCCCGATCCGCCAGATGACGCTGTTGGTCGCCTTGCTGACCGCCCGCTCCGGGTCCTCGGACTCGCCGGCGGCCAGGGTGACGATCTCGCTGCCCATGAAGGCGAACACGACGGTGAGCATGCCGGTGAACACCGCGCCCACGCCGTGCGGCAGGAAGCCGCCGTGGCCGGTCAGGTTCTCGGCGCCGACGGCGTGGGTGCCGGGCAGCAGGCCGAACACGGCCAGCGTGCCGACCACCAGGAAGGCGGCGATCGCCACCACCTTGATCCCGGCGAACCAGAACTCGAACTCGCCGTAGGAGGCGACCGAGCCGAGGTTGGTGGCGGTCAGCACGGCCATCACGATCAGTGCGAAGGCCCACTGCGGCACACCGGGCATCCAGGTGTTGAGGATCTTCGCGCCGGCGGTGGCCTCGACGGCCAGCACCACGACCCAGAAGAACCAGTACAGCCAGCCGATGGTGAACCCGGCCCAGCGGCCGAGCGCCCGGTCGGCGTACGCCGAGAAGGAGCCGCTCTGCGGGTCGGCCGCGGCCATCTCGCCGAGCATCCGCATGACCAGGACGACCAGCACACCGGCCAGCGCGTAGGAGAGCAGGATGCCGGGGCCGGTGGTGGCGATGCCCGCGCCGGAGCCGACGAACAGACCCGCGCCGATCACGCCGCCGATGGCGATCATCGACAGGTGGCGGTTCTTGAGCCCGGCCTTGAGCTGGCCGTCGCCGCCGTGGCCGTGGCCGGGTGAGCGGCCGTTCTTCGGGGGTCCGGCCGGGGAGGAACCGGCCTGGGTGGTGGTGTCCGCACGCATCGTGAGGGTGCCCTGTGCCTTTCCAGCGCGGCCTGACCCTCGGCTCGAACGCCGGAGGGTGGGGGACGGATCCGCGCATTGCGGTGCAACCTAGCCGCTCCCTCCGGCTATCGGAACAAGGCACCGGCAACTGTTCGGTGAGCGGACGCAAAAGCCCTGGTCAGCCCGGGTGGAAAGGTCACCCGGAAAGCTCAAATCTGACGCAGCGACAGCACGTTGGGGCCCCGCGGCGGGGTTTGTCAGGCGGCCGTCCATACTGTCCGCGTGATGATCGTCCTCGTGGTGCTCGGCGCCGTCCTCGTCCTGGCCCTGCTGGCCCTCGTCCACTGGTACCTCTGGCGCCGGCTGGTGCGCGACGTCTCGGTGCCCGGGGGCGGCTGGCGCCGGACGGGCACGGTGCTGGCCGTCGCGCTGCCGCTGCTCTCGCTCGGCGCGCTGGTCGGCGGGCAGGCGTTCCCGATGGCGGTCCAGCGCTGGTTCGCCTGGCCGGGCTACCTCTGGCTGGCGGTGCTGTTGTACCTGCTGCTCGCCCTCGGCGCCGGCGAGCTGCTGCGGCCGCTGCTGCTGCGCCTGCCGGCCCGGCGGGCCGCACCGGCCGCACCGGCCGCACCGGCCGCACCGGCCGCACCGGCTGCACCGGCTGCACCGGCCGCACCTGCCGCAGCGGCGGGACCGGGCGGATCGGACGGACGCCCCGCCCCGGCCGCGCCGGCCGTGGAGGAGGCCCCCGCCGGGCCGGATGACGCACCGTCAGCGGCCTTCGCCCCCTCGCCGGAGCGGCGCCTGTTCGTCGCCCGGGCGGTCGCGATCGGCGCCTCCGGCGCGGCGGCGGCCGTGGTCGGCACCGGGACCTACGGGGTGCTGCGCGGCCCGCGGCTCAAGCAGGTCACCGTCCCGCTCGCCAAGCTGCCGGCCCGCGCCCACGGGTACCGGATCGCCGTGGTCAGCGACATCCACCTCGGGCCCGTCCTCGGCCGCGCCCACACCCAGCGGATCGTCGACACCATCAACGCCGCGAGGCCCGACCTGATCACCGTCGTCGGCGACCTGGTCGACGGATCGGTGCCCGAGCTCGGCCGCGACGCCGAGCCGTTGGCGCAGCTGCGGGCCCGCGACGGCGCCTACTTCGTCACCGGCAACCACGAGTACTTCTCCGGCGCGGCGCCCTGGGTGGACTTCGTCCGCGAGCTGGGCGTCCACCCGCTGCAGAACGCCCGGGTCGAACTGGGCGGCTTCGACCTGGCCGGGGTCAACGACATCGCGGGGGAGCGCGAGGGCGACGGCCCCGACTTCGGCAGGGCGCTCGGCGACCGGGACCCGTCCCGCACCGCCGTCCTGCTCTCGCACCAGCCGGTCACCATCCACGACGCCGTGCGGCACGGCGTCGACCTCCAGCTCTCCGGCCACACCCACGGCGGGCAGCTCTGGCCGGGCAACTACCTGGCGGAGCTGGCCAACCCCACGGTCGCGGGGCTGGAGCGCTACGGCGACACCCAGCTCTACGTCACCCGCGGCGCCGGGGCCTGGGGGCCGCCGGTCCGGGTCGGCGCGCCGTCCGACATCACGCTCGTCACGCTGGCCTCGCTGCGGGCCTGACCCCGCGCGCCCGGGCCGTCACGCCTCGGTCACCTCCAGCTGGACGATCCGCCCCGCGTCGGCCGCCCGCCCGGTGAGCCGGGCGGCCAGGACCGCCGGGATGTCGGCCTCCTGCGAGTACCCCGGCACCACCGTGACCTCGGCGCGGCGCACCTCCGGCTCGCCGGCCAGCGCGTACCGCACCCGGTACGTCGTCGCGGCCGGCGGCGGGGCCGGCCCGGTCCTGTGCCCCATGCCCCCATCCTCCCAGGGACGCCGGGCGGCATCCTGTGGCCGAACGGGGCAAACCCGGGCAAAGTGGATAGCCCCGGGCCCGGACCGCCCGGGACGGCGTGACACCACCGGGACGGCTCCGGGAAGGAGCGACCCCATGCAGACCACCTGGAAGGGGACGATCAGCTTCGGTCTGGTCTCCATCCCCGTCCACCTCTACTCCGCCACCAAGGAGCACGACCTCCCGCTGCACCAGGTGCACGCCCGGGACGGCGGCCGGGTGCGCATGAAGCGGTACTGCGAACGGGAGGAGAAGGAGGTCCCGTACGCGGAGATCGCCAAGGGCTACGAGTCCCCGGACGGCCGGACCGTCACCCTCACCGACGAGGACCTCGCCGACCTCCCGTTGCCCAGCAAGAAGATCATCGACGTGCTGGCCTTCGTGGACGAGGGCGAGATCGACCCGCTGATGTTCTCCAAGGCCTACTACGTCGGCGTCGCCGACAAGGCCGCCGCCAAGCCCTACGCGCTGCTGCGCGACGCGCTCGTGGAGTCCGGCCAGATCGCCGTCACCAAGATCGCGCTCCGGACCAGGGAGTCCCCGGCGGTGCTGCGGGTGCACGACGGCACCCTGGTGCTCCAGACCTGCATCTGGCCCGACGAGGTCCGCCCGGCGGCCGGCATCGCGCCGGAGGAGAAGGTCACCGTGCGGCCGCAGGAGCTGAAGATGGCGCGCTCGCTGATGGAGACCCTCTCCGAGGACTTCGACCTCGACCAGCTCCACGACGACTACCAGCAGGCGCTCCAGCAGGTGATCGAGGCGCGGCTGCAGGGCGTCGAGGTGCCGCACGAGGAGGAGGCGGGGGCGGCGCCGGACAACGTCATCGACCTCATGGAGGCGCTGCGCAGCAGCCTGCGGCAGGCCAAGGACGCCCACCCCGGCCGCGCCCGGGCGGACGAGGCCGGGGAGACGGGGGCCGGGGAGTCCGGGGAGCCCGCCGAGGAGAAGCCGGCCCCGCGCAAGCGGGCCGCCGCCAAGAAGACCGCGGCGGCCGAGCCGGCCACCGCCGCCCGGAAGACCACGAAGTCCGCCGCGAAGAAGTCCGCGACCCGGA
This sequence comes from Kitasatospora sp. NPDC015120, assembly GCF_043080305.1. Lineage (NCBI taxonomy): Bacteria > Bacillati > Actinomycetota > Actinomycetes > Kitasatosporales > Streptomycetaceae > Kitasatospora > Kitasatospora sp. NPDC015120. The sequence goes on from NZ_JBIBVJ010000016.1 coordinate 17,597, forward strand.
AGACCACGACCCGGAAGACCGCCACCCCCCGGAAGGCCTCGTGACCTCCCCTGACACCCCCCGGAGGCGATTCCCGATGGACCTCATCACCTACAAGGCCCTGGACACCGGCCCCGACGCGCCGGAGCACCCGAGCCGGGCGCACCGGGCCCTGCACTGGCTGTGCAGCCTCACCCCGACGGCCGTCGTCTTCATGGTCGGCCTCTCGCTCGGCCTCGGCGCCGTCGCCTCCCAGGTCACCTGGCTGCCGATGCTGGTGATCTTCAGCATCGTCTGGGGCGCCACCCTGCTCGCCCTGGCCGGCGTGTTCGTCCGCTGGCGGACCTCCCTGCCGGCCCGGCACCGGGCGGCCGTCGCCTGACCCCGCCCCGGGCGGTGTCCCCGGCCCCGCACGCGCGGGACCGGGGACACCGGCGCGGGCTCAGCCCTTGAACAGGTTGTGCCCGACGTCGGCGGGGACGATCTCCTTCACCGGCACACTGGTTCCGTCGGGGACCCGCGCGCCGGGCACCGGCTCCTCGCTCTCGCGGTGCAGCAGCACCACCCCGTCCTCCGCCCAGACCTGCCGGTACCCGTGGGCGAGCAGCAGCCCGATCCGCTCGGCCTGCTCCCGCGCGGTCTGGAACGGGAAGGTCCGGGTGTCGGAGCGGATCAGGACCCAGTCGCGGCCGCGCGGGGTGGCGTCCACCAGGACGACGTCGGTGCGGCCGACCAGCCGGGGGACCACCTGGTTGTCGGCCTCCACCAGCGCGCCGTCCGGGATCCGCGCGGCCCCCCGGACGAGGGCGGCGTTGCTCGCCGAGGGACGCCAGAAGGCCGGGGTCAGCAGGCCGATCCCGCCCAGCAGCAGGCTGCACACCAGCGAACCCGCCACCACCGCCGCGCCCAGGCCGTGGGCGGCGCGGCGGTGCGCCCCGCCCCGCAGGTACAGCCGGCCGAGCACCTCCAGGACGGCGGTGAGCAGCACCGGCCAGAGCAGCGCGTCGTAGTGGTGGGCGATCGACCAGTGGTTGGGGTTGTCGGAGAGCACGCGCTCGGCGAGCAGCGGCAGCAGGCAGAGCGTGGTCGCGGAGCGCAGCGGCAGCAGCAGCAGGGTGCCGAACAGCCAGAGCAGCAGCAGCGGTTTGACGGGGGCGTCGGTGGCGGTGCGCAGCAGCAGCAGCGGATCGCCGAGCAGATGGGCGAACGCGGTGCGGGCGTCCGGGCCGATCGGGCCGTACACCCAGTAGTAGTCCGGCTGCCCGCCCATCGCGGGGATCAGCCGGACGATGGCGAGCACCGAGGCCAGCGGGCCGCCGACGAGCAGCGCGGCGCCGAGGGCGAGGGCGCGGCGGTCCCCGGCCCGCCCGCCCTGCCGGTCGCCGCGCGGGCGGTTGCGCCAGAGCAGGACCAGGCCGTGGACGCCGACCAGCAGACCGAGGTCCTCCTTGGTGACGCAGAGCAGGGCGGCGGCGAGGGCGGCGGTGCCGTAGCGGCGGGCGAGGCCGCGTTCGAGCATCAGCAGGATCAGCGGGACGGCGAAGGCCACCTCGTGGAAGCCGCCGCGCCCGGCGGCCAGGAGCGGCCAGCCCAGGCCGTAGACGAGGCCGGCCAGGTCGGCGGCCCGGCCGACGGCCCGGGGATGCGCGGTGCCGTCGGTGCCGTCGCTGCCCTCGGTGCCGTCGGCACGGTCGGTGCCGGCGTGTCCGGCGGCGGTGGTGCGGGCGGCGGGCCGGGTGAAGCAGTGCACCGCGATCCGGCGGACCAGCGGCACGCCGGCGGCCAGCAGCAGCGCCTGGGCGAGGATCAGCGTGCGCGGGTCCTCCCGGATCCAGTAGAGCGGGGCGAGCGCGGCCAGGATCGGCGAGAAGTGGTCGCCCAGCAGGGAGAAGCCGGGCGGGAACTCGTGGTGGTAGCTCTTGACCGGGGAGACCGGCAGGCCCCCGTGCGCGTAGCCGGCCACGCCCTGGTGGAAGATGCCGAGGTCGAAGCCGCCGAGCAGGACCGCCGCCCACTGCTGCAGCCCGCAGGCCGCGGTCACGGCGAAGCAGAGCAGGGTCAGGACGGCGGTCCGGCGTCCGGCGAGCGGCCCGGCGGTGCCGGACGCGGACGGGCGGGTGACGCGCGGCAGCAGCGGCCGGCTCGCACGGGTGGACGGGCTGAGCCCGGTTTCGACTGGCACGGGATCCCTGGACTGGTCGGGGGCGGGAGCTGGTCGGGTGGCGGAGGCGGGCCGCCGGCTCAGCCGGCCCCGGGGGTGCCGGGGGCCTCGGGGGTCGTCGCGGCGGCTCCGGCTGCCGTCGAGTCGTCCCCGGGTGCCGTCGCGGCGGTTCCGGGGGTGCGCCGCAGCAGCGTGATGCCGTGGTCGCTGCGCACCACCTGGTAGCCGCTGCGCTTGACGGTGGCGAGCTCCTGCCGTTCCTCGTCGGGCGGCAGCGGCCAGCCCATCGGCTGGTCCTCGTCGACCACGATCCACTCGGCGGTCGACCACTTCTGCGGCCAGCCGAACACGATGACCTCGCACCGGTCGGTGAGCTGCGGCACCAGCCGGTTGGACGCGGCGACCCGGGCGTCGTCGGGGACGGCGGCCAGCACCGACCGGGCGGCCTCGACCCGGGCCGGGGTGCGCCACAGGTCGAGGGTGAACAGCTGGCCGAACGCGAACCCGGGCAGCAGTGCCAGGGTGATCACCGCACTGGCGGGCGGCGCCGCCCGGGCGAGCCACCCGGGCAGCACGCCGGTGCGCTCGCGCGCCTTCACCAGGACGTCCACGAAGGCGGCGAAGACGATCGGCATCAGCACCGCGCTGTAGTGGTAGTTGGTGCCCCAGTACGCCGGGTTGTTGGAGAGCAGCCGCCAGCCGAGGGTGGGCAGCGCGACGATCATCAGCGGCGAGCGGGCGGCCAGCAGCACGGTCGGCGCGAGCAGCAGCAGGACGGTGATGACCTTCTCGCCCGGGGTGACGAGGTCGAGCGGCAGGGTGAGCAGGCTGCGGCCGCCCGAGCCGCCGCTCAGGTTGTCCCAGTAGGCGAAGCTGCCCCCGGGGCTCATCGCCGGGAGCAGCACCAGGAGTTCGAGCAGCGAGGCGCCGATCCCGAACACCACGGTGACCGCGCCGGTGCGGCGGTCGCCGCGCCACAGGACGTAGGCGCCGACGGCGGCCACCGTGATGCCGAGGTCCTCCTTGACCAGCACCAGCGGCGCGGCCCAGAGCGCGGCGGCGGTCCAGCGCCGCTCGCCGAGCGCGCAGACCGCGAAGGCGATCAGCGGCACCGCGAAGGTGATCTCGTGGAAGTCGAAGCCGAGCGCCGAGGCGAGCCCCCAGGAGAGCCCGTAGCCGAAGCCGGCGACCAGCGCGGTCGTCGGCCCGGCGGCGCGCAGCGCCCAGCGGCAGATCGGCACGGCGGCGACGGCCACCAGCGCCGACTGGGCCAGCAGCAGCGTGACGGCCGAGGGGAGGAGCCAGTACAGCGGGGCCAGGACGGCGAGGGCGGGGGAGAAGTGATCGCCCAGCAGGTTGAAGCCGGGGCCCTTGAGTTCGACGATCGGGCCGCGCCCCTCGGCGTAGCCGCGCACCCCCTGTTCGAAGATGCCGAGGTCGTAGCCGCTGGTGAGCAGCAGTTCGTGGCGGCGGACGGTGAAGAACGCGTAGACCAGGAACAGGGTGAGGGCGACCGCCCAGGGGATGAGCCGCACCCGCCGACCGGTGCGGGCGGAGGCGGCCGACGGGGCGTCGTCCACCGTCCCGCGATGGAGTGCTGATGCGAGCGTACTCAGGGTCACCGTACATCCCCGTGGTTCCGGGTGGGATTGGACGTGCGGCCGATTTCCGGTCGGCCCTCCGGGGCGGGCGGCGGGCCGTTTCGGAGGTGCGGGAAAGCCGCCGGGTGCGAATGGCCCCAGGCCGGGCACCGTAGCACGGGAAAGCCCTCCCCGATGATTGCTGTGCCGGGGAGGGCCGGTCATGCATGACGAACAGTCAGATCAGAAATGATGAACAGTCATATCATCATTCCGGAAATGCCGTTCGAATGGTCGGACGGTCGTCCTCACTTCCACTGCTGGTAGGAGCCGCCGTTGCCGCCCAGCGTGTAGACGTCGCCGTTGCCGTTGCTGTCCAGGTAGAGGCCGGTGGCCACGTTCCGGTAGGTGTTGCCGTAGGTGGAGGCGCGCCTGACCCACTTCTGGTAGCTGCCGCCGTTGCAGCTCAGGGTGTAGACGTTGCCGTTGCCGTTGGAGTCGAGGCAGAAGCCGGTGGCCTTGTTCCGCAGGGTGAAGGTGGAGCCGCCCAGGTCGGTGGCGTACCAGCGCTGGTACGAGCCGCCGTTGCCGGGGAGGGTGTAGACGTTGCCGTTGCCGTTGCTGTCGAGGTAGCGGCTGGTGGCGACGTTCTGGAGGGTGATCTCGGTGGCGGCGCTCGCCGGGCCCGCGGCCAGGACGGTCATGCCGCCGGCCAGCACGGCCGCCGAGGAGACGAGGGCGGCGGCACGCTTGAGGGACTTCATCGCGTTTCCTTCCCGTGGTGACCGACCGTTCGGCAGGTCGTCACCGAACTTATCCGGAAATGCGCCGCACCGGGCTTTTCTCCGTGCGGGACCGGGCTGCGTTCAGCCATTCGGCAGGAAGCGTCTCACCTTTTAGAAATATGAGCAGGAGAATTTACGCAGGTTCGTCGACGAAGGGGTTTTCGTGGAGGGGGTGTCCGCGCGTCGTGAAGGGTTTTTCCGACCGTTCCTGGCGCCCGCGCCGTGGTAATAGGACAAAGGGGAAAAATCGGCCGTCCGGAAAGTTGGCCGGATCCGGCCGGGGCGCGCGGCCCCGGCCGGGGGCGCACCCGGCGTGCGGCGCGGGCGCGTTCTCCGGATTTCCGGAGCTCTAGGCGACCCACACCGTGGTGATGTTGCAGAACTCCCGGATCCCGTGCCCGGACAGCTCCCGGCCGAAGCCGGAGCGCTTGACGCCGCCGAAGGGCAGGGCCGGGTGCGAGGCGGTCATGCCGTTGAAGAACACCCCGCCCGCCTGGATGTCCCGCACGAAGCGCTCCTGCTCGGCCGGGTCCTCCGTCCAGACGTTGGAGCTGAGGCCGAACGGGGTGTCATTGGCCAGCGCGACCGCCTCGTCCAGGTCGGCCGCCCGGTAGACGGTGGCGACCGGGCCGAAGGTCTCCTCGTGGTGGATCCGCATCCGCGGGGTGATGCCGCTCAGCACGGTCGGCTCGTAGAACCATCCGCCGTCCAGGCCCCGGGCGCCCAGGCCCTCGGGCCGGCGCCCGCCGCACTCCACCCGGGCCCCGTGCGCCCGCGCGTCCTCCACCAGGCCGGCCAGGTCGTCGCGGCCCTGCCGGCTGGCCAGCGGGCCGACCTGGGTGGCCTCGTCCATCGGGTCGCCGATCCGCAGCGCCCGCATCGCCTCCGCGAACGCCGCGGTGAACCGGTCGTAGACGTCGGTGTGCACGATGAACCGCTTCGCGGCGATGCAGGACTGCCCGTTGTTCTGCGCCCGCGCCGTGACGGCGGTGGCGACGGCGGCGTCGAGGTCCGCGCTCGGCAGGACGACGAACGGGTCGCTGCCGCCCAGCTCCAGGACGGCCTTCTTCACCACGTCGGCCGCGGTGGCCGCGACCGCCCGCCCGGCGGGCTCGCTGCCGGTGAGCGTCACGGCGGCCACCCGGGGGTCGCGGATCACGCCCTCCACCGCGCCCGAGCCGATCAGCAGGGTCTGGAAGCAGCCCTCCGGGAAGCCGGCCCGCTGGAACAGCTCCTCCAGCGCCACCGCCGTGCGCGGCACGTTGGAGGCGTGCTTGAGCAGGCCGACGTTGCCGGCCATCAGCGCCGGCGCGGCGAACCGGACCACCTGCCAGAACGGGAAGTTCCACGGCATCACCGCCAGCACCACGCCCAGCGGCCGGTACCGCACGTAGGCGCGGGCCGCCCCGGAGTCGGCCACGTCGGCCGGGTCGGGGTGCTCGTCGGCGAGCAGCGCCTCGGCGTTCTCGGCGTACCAGCGCATCGCCTTGGCGCACTTGGCGGCCTCGGCGCGGGCGGCGGTGAGCGGCTTGCCCATCTCCTCGGTCATCGTCCGGGCGACGGTCTCGCGCTCCTGGTCGAGCAGGTCGGCGGCGCGGCGCAGCAGCCCGGCGCGCTGGGCGTAGGACGTGGTGCGGTACGTCCGGAAGGCCGCCTCGGCGCGGGCCAGCCGCTGTTCGAGGCCGGCGGCGTCCAGCGGTTCGAAGGTCTCCAGGGTCTCGCCGGTCGCGGGGTTCACGCTTGCGATGGGCATCGGGGCCCTCCCAGGGGGTGCGCGGAGTGGACGGGTCGGTCCTCCCACCCTCGCCCACCGTCCGCGCCGGGGCACGCCACCGCCGCCCGGCGTGTCCCGGCGCGGACGGTGGCGTGCGGAACGCGCTACTCGGGCAGCGCCCCGGCCCGGACGGCCGCCTCGCGGGCGCGGGCGCCGGCCCTGGTCCGGCCGGCGACGACGAGGCGGTGGGGGAAGCGGTGCAGGTACTCCGCCTCCAGCTCCCCGGTGCGCCGGGTGTGCCGCTTCAGTGCCTCCTCGGAGCCGTGCAGGAAGGTCTCGTGCCTGGTCCGGTGCAGCTGCTCCAGCTCGTGCACCAGGGTGTCGTTGTCCAGGGCGTGCGGGGAGATGCCCTCGGGCCTGGGGTGCGGGGCGTCGGGGTGCCGCATGTCCACTCCTCCTCGGCGTGAGCCGGAAACGGGGAACCGCGAACGGGAAACGGGAACGGGGAACCGGAACCCCCCGAGTACCCGGTGCCCCGCGAGCCCCTTCCGTACACCCCTGCGAGGGGCACCCGAGCCCACAAGAGTTCTCGTACAAGGGCTGTTGCACAAGAGCTCTTGTGGATATCCTCGCCGCATGACCGAAAGCACCGAACCCGTCGCGGACGGCGTCCGGCAGATCGCCGACTCCCGCGTCCTGGCCGCCCTCACCCACCCCGTCCGCCGCCGGCTGCTGGACCTGCTCGCGGTGGACGGCCCCGCCACCGTCGGCCTGCTCGCCGAGCGCACCGGCCAGGCCGTCGGCAGCATCAGCCACCACCTCAAGGTGCTGGCCGGCGCCGACCTCGTCGAGGAGGCGCCCGAGCTGGCCCGCGACCGCCGCGAACGCTGGTGGCGCCCGACCGCCGGCACCCCGCGCTGGCGGCGCGCCGACTTCACCGGCGACCCGGCCGCCGAAGCCGTCGCCGACGCGGCCGGCTCGCTCCAGCTGGAACGCCAGGCCACCCTGGTGCGCGGCTGGTCCGCCGCCCGGCACGACTACCCCGAACCGTGGCGGGAGGGCTGCGCCGTGGCCACCGAGACCTGGCTGCGGCTCACCCCGGAGGAGGCCCGGGAGCTGGCCGGCGAGCTGGTCGAGGTGCTGGCCCGCTGGGCCGCCCGCCCGGTCCCCGAGGACGGCCGCGCCCGGGAATCGGTGTTCGCCTTCGCCCACAGCGTCCCGGCCCGGCCGTGACCGGCACCGAGCTGCGGGGCACGCCCCGGTTATCGGCCGGCCTGTTCGCCGACCGCGACTTCCGGCTGCTCTGGACGGCGGAGACGGTCAGCCGTCTCGGTTCCGCCGTCACCGCCGTCGCGCTGCCGCTGGTCGCGGTGGTCACCCTGGACGCCGGGCCGTTCGCCGCCGGACTGCTGAGCGCGGCCGTCTGGCTGCCCTGGCTGCTGGTGGGCCTGCCGGCCGGGGTCTGGATCGGCCGGTGGGGCCGACGCACGGTGCTGGTCCGGGGCAACCTCGTCTCGGCGGTGCTGTACGCCTCGGTGCCGGCCGCCGCCCGGTCCGATGTGCTGACCTTCGCCCAGCTGCTGCTGGTCGCCCTGCTCGCGGGCACCGCGTCGGTCTTCCTCGCGGCCGCCCACCAGGCGTTCCTGCCGGACCTGCTGCCCCCCGAACGGCTCACCGAGGGCAACGCCAAGCTGCAGGGCGGCGCCTCGGTGGCCCAGGTCGCCGGGCCGGGCGCGGCCGGGCTCGCCGTGCAGGCCTTCGGCGCCGCCGCCGGGCTGCTGGCCGACGCGGTGAGCTTCCTGGTCGCGGCGGGTGCGCTGCTGCTGATCCGCGACCGGCGCACGGCGGCCCCGGAGCCGGACCCGGCCCCGCTCGGCCGCCAGGTCCGCGAGGGGCTGGCCTTCGTCCGCCGTGACCCGTACCTCGGCGCGGTGCTGCGCTACGGGGCCGTCGCCAATCTCGCGCTGGCCGGCTACCAGGCGGTGGCGGTGCTCTTCCTGATCCGCGAGCTCGGCGTGGCCCCCTCGGCGGTCGGCTGGCTGGGCGCGGCCGGCGCCCTCGGCGGGGTCGCCGGTGCGGCGCTCGCCCGGCCGGTCACCCGGCGGTTCGGCAGCGGGCGCGGGGTGCTGCTCGCGCTGCTCACCGTCGGCCCCTTCGGCCTGCTGCTGCCGACGGCCCGGCCGGGCGCGGGGGTGCTGCTGTACGCGGGCGGCCTCGCGGTCCTGGTGGGCGGCGTGGTGCTCGCCAACGTGGTGCTCGGCAGCTTCCGGCAGCGCTACGTGCCGCCCGTGCTGCTCGACCGGGTGGTGTCCGCCTCGATGACCGCCAACCAGGCGACCATCCCGCTCGGCGCGGTGACCGGCGGCGCCCTGGGCGAGTGGCTGGGACTGCGGCCGGTGATGTGGCTCACGATCCTGCTGCTGGTGGCGAGTGCGGGCCTGCTGGTCGCCTCGCCGTTGCGGCGGGTGCGCGACCTGCCCGATGCGTGGTCGAGGGCAGCGGAAAAGTAGGATGACCACTTCGTATCCGCACCGCACTCCCCGGACAGGCACCGATGCCCCTCCCCAAGGCCGAACTGCACCTGCACGTCGAAGGCACCCTGGAGCCCGAGCTCGCCTTCGCGCTCGCCGCCCGCAACGGCGTCACCCTGCCGTACGCGGACACCGAGGAACTGCGGCGCGCCTACGCCTTCACCGACCTGCAGTCCTTCCTCGACCTGTACTACGCGCTGATGGCCGTGCTGCGCACCGAGCAGGACTTCGAGGAGCTCGCCGACGCCTACCTGGCCCGGGCGGCGGCGCAGGGGGTGCGGCATGCGGAGATCTTCTTCGACCCGCAGGCGCACACCGCGCGCGGCGTGCCGCTGGCCGTCGTCGTGGACGGCCTCGGGCGGGCGCTGGACCGCAGCGAGGAGCGGCACGGCGTCAGCACCCGGCTGATCATGTGCTTCCTGCGCGACGAGTCCGCCGAGTCCGCGCTGGAGACCTTCGAGGCCGCCCGCCCCTGGTTCGGCGGCCGGATCACCGGTGTCGGGCTGGACTCCGCCGAGGTCGGCCACCCGCCGGCCAAGTTCCGCGAGGTCTACCGGCGCGCCGCCGAGGCCGGCCTGCACCGGGTCGCCCACGCGGGCGAGGAGGGCCCGGCCGCGTACATCACCGAGGCGCTGGACGTGCTCGGCGTCGAGCGGATCGACCACGGGCTGCGCTGCCTGGAGGACCCCGCGCTGGTCGCGCGGCTGGTGCGCGAGCGGATCCCGCTGACCCTCTGCCCGCTCTCCAACGTCCGGCTGCGCTGCGTCGACACCCTCGCCGACCACCCGCTGCCGGCGATCCTCGACGCCGGGCTGCTGGCCACCGTCAACTCCGACGACCCCGCCTACTTCGGCGGCTACGCCGGGGACAACTTCGACGCCCTCGCCGAGGCGCTCGGCCTGGACGACGAGACCCTGCGGCTGCTGGCCGCCAACTCCTTCCGGGCCTCCTTCCTCGACGAGGAGCGCCGCGCCGCCCTGCTGGCCGAGGTCGCCGCCTACGAGTTCGCCCCGCGCGCCGCCGTCCGGGTGTGACGCGGCGGGGCCCGGCGGCCACGGCGTGGCCGCCGGGCAGGGCGCCCGCCTCCGGACCGGCACGGGTCCGGAGGCGGGGCGGGGGTCAGAGCAGGGTCGACCAGTAGTACCAGAACCGGTTGAGGACCAGCAGCACGATCACCGCGTACCAGAGCGCCGGCACCACCCAGTGGTAGCGCGCGGCCTCCCGCACCACCGGGCGCAGGGCGCGCGGGACCGGGATGATCCCCGCGCGCAGGTTGTGCAGCGTGGTGTACCAGAACAGCGGGATCATCGCCGCCCAGACCACCATGCAGTACGGGCAGAGCGCCCCGATCCGGTACAGCGCCTGGTACATCAGCCAGGTCACGAAGCCGATCCCGAACACCGTCCCGGCCTGCAGGCCCAGCCAGAACCAGCGCCGGTAGGCGGCGCCCGCCAGCAGCCCGGCGCCGATCGCGGTCACCACCGCGAATCCGGCGAGGCCGAGCAGCGAGTTCGGGAAGCCGAAGGCCTCGGCCTGGTCGCTGCGCATGACCGAGCCGCAGCTGATGATCGGATTGATGTTGCAGTTCGGGACGTAGGACGGGTCCTTCAGCAGCCGGATCTTGTCCAGCGTGAGGACGGCCGAGGCGAACAGCCCCAGCGCGCCGCCGATCACCAGCAGCAGGGCGAACGGGCGGCTCGCGCCGTGCGTGCGGGCGGCGGGGGCCGTCATCCGGTCACCTGCCGGACCATCGCGGTGAAGCTCTCCGGCGAGACGGGCGCGCCGCCCGCGAAGACGTCGAGCTTCCTGCCGTCCAGGCGGACGGTCGGGGTGCCGGTGACGCCGCTCTTGTCGAAGGCCTTGTTCACCTGCTGGGCCCACGGCACGTAGGTGCCGTCCTGGACCGCCTTGACGAAGCCGTCGGTCTTCAGGCCCGGCACCTGGCTGGCCAGGTCGAGCAGGTGGTTGACGTCCGCGAAGGCGTCCTCGCGCTCGTCCGGCTGGTGGGCGTAGAGCACGTCGTGGAACTGCTTGAACTTGTCCACGCCCTCGTTCAGCGCCGCGCCGGCGGCGGCCAGCGCGGTGCGCGAGCCCTTCCCGCCGAGGCCCTGGTCGAGGAAGGTCGCCAGGTGGTACTCGATCTTGTACGTGCCGGCGTCGGCGAGCTGCTGCATGGTCGACCCGGTGGTGGTCTCCAGCTGCTCGCAGTACGGGCAGCGGAAGTCCTCGTAGACCTCCAGGGTGTGCGGGGCGTCGGCCTTGCCGTAGGTGATCACGGTGCCGTCCGCGCCGCCCGCGTTGGCCGGCACCACCAGCGGGCCGGAGGCCGCGGCGTCGCCGGAGCCGGAGGAGCCGCCGACGGCGAAGGCCACGCCCGCCACCAGGGCGAGCACGGCGGCGGAGGCGGCGCCGACCACGGCGCGGCGGCGGATCCGCGCCGAGCGGTCGGCGCGCTCGCGCTCCTCGCGCATCCGCTCGGTGGCGGCCCGGCGGGCGGCCTTGCGGTCGGCGGCGGAGGTGCTGGGGGACTTCTTGGGGGAGGTGCTCATGGGAGAGGTCGTCCTGGTGCTCGTGGAACGGCGTGCGGGCGCGGGGGCGGCACGGCCGGCCGAGGACCTTCCGGGGCGGGTCGTTCAGCAGGCCGGCGCGAGCACCGGCGGCCCGCGCCGGACGGCGGGGCGCAGCACGACGGACTCGGCGGGCACCCGCACGCGGCTGGCGCGCGGGAACGGCACCCGGGCCACCGGGCGGGCCGGCAGCGGGGCGGTGATCAGCAGCAGCAGGCGGCCGGCCGCGGCGGGGAAGCGCTGGGCGAAGTCGCCGAGGATCCGCGCCGTGCGGGCCACCGAGCGCAGCGCGGCGTCGGCGCTGCGCAGCCAGGCGGCGGCGGCCAGGGCCAGCGCGCCGTGCAGGAGCAGCAGCACGACCAGCCCGGCCGGCCGGGACAGGCCGTGGCCGAGCAGGAAGCCGCCGAGCGAGCCGCCGCCGCAGAGCAGCGGTTCGAGGCCGCGGGCGGTGCCGGGCGGCAGCGAGGGGCAGGTCGACTGGGCGAGGTCGAACAGGGCGCTCAGGCCTAGTTCCAGCGGCAGGAAGACCGCCGCGACCGCCCGGTAGCCGCGTTCGCGGCCGGCCAGCGCGAAGGCCACCGCGAAGACGGCGGCGCCGGCCAGGGCCAGCGTGCCGAGCGGCAGCGGACGGCCGGTGACCAGGACCTGGCCGAGCCCCGCGAGCAGCACGAGCAGCGCGGCGAAGATCGCCGCGCGCAGCGTCCTGGGGAGCGGGGCCGTGCTCATGGGACCCGAGTGTGCCACAGGCGGACCGCCGGACGGCGGGTCCGCCGGACCGCTGTGAAGATCCTCACCGCCACTCCTGAGCTGCGCTTATATCCCGTTTACGGTCACCGTGCCGGGTGCCTCGACGACCGGCGCGGGCGGTGCGGCGGCGGCCGCCACCCGGGCCTCGACGAGTTCCCGGAACAGCGCGAGGTCGCCCCGTACGGCGCGTTCGATCGCCCCGGCCAGTGCGAAGCCGCGCGGCCCGCCGAACACCTCGTGCACCTCCTCCGGGTCGTACTCGACGCGCAGCTGCACCCGGGTGTGGGTGCGGTCCAGCGGTCGCAGCGCGAAGGCGCCGTTCAGCGGCAGGCCGTCCAGGGTGCGCCAGGTCATCACCCGGCCGCGCCCGCGGTCGGTGATCTCGGTCTCGACGTCCCGCCCGGTGCCGGCGATCTCCACCTCCAGGTGGGCGAGGTTGCGGCCGTGCGGCTGGGCCCGGCGGACGCCGTCGACGAACCGCGGGTAGTCGTGGACCCGGTGCAGCTGCTCCCAGGCGGCCAGCACCGGTGCTTCGATGTCGATCTGTTCCTCTAGCGTGCTCATGGCGGAGCCGGACCTCCTCGGCTGGCGCGCGGTCCACCCCTCCAGCCTGCGCCGCGGGCCGGTGGACGGCAAAGGCGGCGGGCGGGCGGGGTGGGGGCGGCTGCGGGAGACTGGGCGCATGCCGGAACTGCCCGAGGTCGAGGCCCTGACCGCCTTCCTGTCCGAGCGGCTGACCGGGCGGGTGATCGCCGAGGTCCAGCCGGTGGCGATCAGCGCGCTGAAGACCTACGACCCGCCGGTGACCGCGCTGGCCGGCCGGACGGTCGGCCCGGTGGTGCGGCACGGCAAGTTCCTCGACATCGAGGCCGGCGGGCTGCACCTGGTGGTCCACCTGGCCCGGGCGGGGTGGCTGCGCTGGAAGGAGGGCCTGCCGGCGCTGCCGCCGAGGCCGGGCGGGCGCAACCCGCTGGCGCTGCGGGTGCGGCTGGAGGGCCCGGACGCGGACGGCTTCGACCTCACCGAGGCGGGCACCAAGAAGGGCCTCGCGGTCTACGTGGTGCGGGAGGCGGCGGAGGTCCCCGGGGTGGCCCGGCTCGGCCCGGACCCGCTGGACCCCGGCTTCGGCCTGGAGCGCTTCCGTGCGCTGCTGAGCGGCGAGCGGCGCCGGATCAAGGGCGTCCTGCGGGACCAGAGCGTGCTGGCCGGGGTCGGCAACGCCTACTCGGACGAGGTGCTGCACGCGGCGCGGATGTCCCCGTACAAGCTGGCGGCGGACCTCTCGCAGGCCGAGACGGAGCGGCTGTTCGAGGCGCTCGGCACGACCCTGCGCGAGGCGGTGGAGCGGTCGCGCGGGCTGGCGGCGGGGGAGCTGAAGGCGGAGAAGAAGCTGGGCCTGCGGGTGCACGGGCGGACCGGGCAGCCCTGTCCGGTCTGCGGGGACACCGTGCGGGAGGTGTCCTTCGCCGACTCCTCGCTGCAGTACTGCCCGACCTGCCAGACCGGCGGCAAGCCGCTGGCGGACCGGCGGCTCTCCCGGCTGCTGAAGTGAGGGCGGGCGCCGCGCGGGCGGTCTGCGGGCCGGCCCCGCCCGGTGGGGGTGGGCGGGGCCGGTGGCGGCCGTGGACCGGGGGGTGGCTCAGAGCTTGCGGGCGACGCCGCCCCAGTAGTACGCGGCGTACGGGTCCTCGGGCTGCTCGCCCTCGGGGTGCCAGGCCATCACCGGGGCGACGCCGGGCTCGATCAGCTCCCAGCCGTCGAAGAACCGGGTGACCTGCTCCTTGCTGCGCGGCACCAGGGTCATCCCGGCGGCCCGGGCGGAGGAGGTCACCTGGGCGACGGCGGCCTCGTTGAAGTCCTGGGTGGGGTGGGTGAGCGCGAGGTAGCTGCCGGAGGGCAGCGCGTCGCGCAGCGCGGCGACCTTGCCCCACGGGTCGTCCTCGTCGGCGATCAGCATCAGCACGGCGATCATCAGCAGGCCGACCGGCTGGGAGAGGTCCAGCGTCGAGGTGAGGGCCGGGTCGGCCAGCAGCTCGGCGGGCTTGCCCAGGTCGGCGTGGATGTAGGTGGTGCGGCTGGCCGGGGTGGAGACCATCAGCGCGCGGGCGTGGGCCAGCACGATCGGGTCGTTGTCCACGTAGACGACCCGGGTGCCGGGGCTGACCGACGAGGCGATCTCATGGGTGTTCGGCGAGGTGGGGATGCCGGTGCCGAGGTCGAGGAACTGGCGGATGCCGTAGCGCTCGGCGAGGTGGCGCACGGCGCGCTTCTGGAAGCCGCGGTTCTCCTTGGCCTGCGCCTTCATGGTCGGCACGGCCTGCTCGATGGCCTGGCCCATCGCGCGGTCCGGCGGGAAGTTGGTCTTGCCCCCCAGCCAGTAGTCGTAGACACGGGCGGAGTGCGGGGTGCTGGTGTCGACCCCGTACTTCTCCCACTGGCTCAGCTCGGCGTCGTCGTCGGCGGAGCGGTCGGCGGGAGCCTGATTCGTCGTCATGGCCACGTCCTCTGAAGACAGATCATCACACTGGGAGAGGTCAGAGTAGCGGGCCCGGGGGGAATCCGGTCACGGGGTGGGCGAACCGGTCGTGACATGGGCCGTTGGGGTGGTGATCGGGCCCGTCGGGGTTGCCGCTGGGAGGCGGCCCGATGAACGGGGGAGATATCCGCCATGCTGTCTGATCGTCAGATTACTTCGCGAAGATTACTGCTGGTCGCAGCGGGGATGTCGCTGCTCGGACTGGGCGGCTGCGGCCGGGCGGAGGAGGTGGTGCGGGCGGCCCGGGCGGCGTCCGCCCCGGAGCCCGACGCGGTGCCGGACCTCCCCTCCGCCGCGGCGAGCCCGTCCGCCGTCCCGCCGGCGCCCCCGGCCGCCGCGGCTGCGGGTGCGGCGACGGCGGCCCCCTCGGCGGCGCCCGCCCCGTCGGCCCCGGCCTCGCCCGCCCCTTCGACCGCCGCCTCGGCCCCCGCGTCGGCCCCCGCGTCGGCCCCCGCGTCGGCCCCCGCCTCGGCCGCGCCGACGCCCGCGCGGGCGCTGACGGCGGGCGAGAGCCGGCCGGTGTACGAGCTGGACGCCGAGCGGCGGGTGGTCGCCCTCACCATCGACGACGGCCCCGACCCCCGGCACACCCCGACCGTCCTGGCGCTGCTGGAGCAGTACGGCATCCGGGCCACCTTCTTCCTGATCGGCGAGAACGCCACCGAGCACACCGGACTGGTCCGCGAGATCGCCGCCCGCGGCCACCACATCGCCAACCACACCTGGACCCACCCCGATCTGCGGAGCCTGTCCGAGGGCAAGGTCCGCGACGAACTGGAGCGCACCTCCGACCTGCTGCACCGGACCACCGGCAAGGTGCCGACCTGGTTCCGGGCGCCGGGCGGCGACTGGTCCTCCACGGCCCTGCGGGTGAGCGCCGAACTGGGCATGCGGCCGATGGCCTGGTCCGTCGACCCCCGGGACTGGGCCCGGCCGGGGACCGGCGTGATCACCGACCGGATCCTCCGGGACGTCCGCCCCGGGGCGATCGTGCTCAACCACGACGGCGGCGGGGACCGGTCGCAGACGGTGGCGGCGCTGAAGACCTACCTCCCGGTGCTGATCGACTCCGGTTACCACTTCACCGCCCCGCCGGGGTGAGCAAATGGCCGCATGGAAAAGTCGCGGGAAATACGCTTAAACCACCCGAAAGGATGGATTAGCAGAATCGTTTCCCCGGTTTTTGGGCCTCTAGGGTGATCTCGCACCAATTCCCCAGGTACCACCGAGTACCGCCTGAAAGGGCCACCCGTCATGCGTCTGCGCAACGCCGTGCTCGCCGCCGTCAGTGCGATCATGCTCGTCCTCGCCGTCCCGGTCTCCGCCAACGCCGCCGACGGCGAATTCCGCTACAGGTACGGCTCCGACTTCACGGGCGCCCTGGTCGACCCGGAGAGCCGCGCGTGCATCGACCTGCCGGAGGCCACCGCCGAGGAGCCGGCCTACGCGCCGTCGAACCGGACCGCCTCGACCGCCACCGCCTTCCTCGAAGCCGGCTGCACCGGAGCCACCTCCTTCGCGCTGCGGCCGGGCGGGCGCGCGGGCAACCGGCTGCTGGTCCGTTCGGTGGTCTTCTCCTGATCCCCGCGGACGCTCGGGTACCGCCCTGCGGTCCGGCGATTCCGGCGGTCTGCGAAGCGATTTCGTACGAAGCACGGGACAAGCCGGCGATTGGTTGAGACCATTCCGGTGAACCGGCCATGAACACCGGCCGGTGGAGCGCGTGATGACACCGGGAGCGGCCGTGCCGATTCGAACCGCCGGGCTCTCCGCCCGGGCCCGCAGAGTGCTCGTCCTCGCCGTCGTCCTGCTGCTCGCCGCCATCGGCTTCGGGGTGCAGCGGGCGGTGGGCGGCGAGGACGCCGAGCCGGGGGCCGTCGCGGTACCCGCCGGCCCCCGCACCGCCGACCGGATCATCCCGGCACCGGTCTCCGTCACCGCCGGCTCCGGCCCCGGCTACCGGATCACCGAGCGCACCGTGGTGCGCACCGTGCCCGGCGCCGAGGCCGTGGAGCGGCAGGCCGGCGAGGTGCGGCGGATCGCCGAGCAGCTCGCCGAGGCGCTGCGCCGCCCGACCGGGCTGCCGCTCCCGGTGGCGGCCGGCCCGGGCGCCGACGGCATCAGCCTGCTGCTCGACCCCGCGCTCCCCGGGACGGACGGCACCGAGGGTTACCGGCTCACCGCCGACGACACCGGCGTGCGGATCACCGCCCGCGCCCCCGAGGGCCTGTTCCGGGGCACCCAGACCCTCCGGCAGCTGCTGCCCCCGCAGATCGAGAGCCCGCGCCCGGTCACCGGCGGCCCGGAGTGGACGGTCGCGCCGGTCACCGTCGAGGACCACCCGCGCTACGGCTACCGGGGCGCCATGCTCGACGTCACCCGGCACTTCTTCACCCCCGCCGAGGTCAAGGGGTTCATCGACCGCCTGGCCCTCTACAAGCTCAACCACCTCCACCTGCACCTGAGCGACGACCAGGGCTGGCGGATCGAGATCCCGTCCCGGCCCGCGCTGACCGAGGTCGGCGCGATCAGCGAGGTCGACGGCACCCCCGGCGGGTTCTACACCGCCGCCGACTACCAGGAGATCGTCCGCTACGCCCAGGAGCGGTACCTGACCGTCGTCCCCGAGGTCGACCTGCCCGGCCACAGCAACGCGATCCTCGCCTCCTACCCCGAGCTGGACTGCACCGGGAGCGCCCGCCCCTGGCCGTACACCGGGATCGAGGTCGGCTTCTCCACGCTCTGCCCGACCGGGGACGCCGTCTTCTCCTTCACCCAGGACGTGGTCACCGAGCTGGCCAGGATCACTCCGGGCCCCTATCTGCACCTCGGCGGCGACGAGGTGAAGAAGATGTCCTCCGCCGAGTACGCGGCGTTCGTACGGAGGGTGAACGACCAGGTGGTGGCCGCCGGGAAGACGCCGGTCGGCTGGAACCAGGCCGCCCCGGGCGGCGTCGGGGTGCTTCAGTTCTGGGACGGCCGGGCCGGGCGCGACGTCGAGTTGCAGCAGGCCGCCGAGCGCGGGGCCAAGGTGATCATGTCGCCGTCCGGCCGCAGCTACCTGGACATGAAGTACGAGGCCGGCTACCCGCTCGGGCTGGTCTGGGCCGGCACCATCGACGTCTGGACCGCCTACTCGTGGGACCCGGACACCCTGCTGCCGCTGCCCGCCGGTTCCGTGCTCGGCGTCGAGGCGCCGCTGTGGACGGAGACCCTGGACACCCCGCAGGAGCTCGACCTGATGCTGCTGCCCCGGCTGCCCGCCCTCGCCGAGCTGGGCTGGTCCACCAAGGAGAGCCACTCCTGGGACGGCTTCAAGAGCCGCCTCGCGGAGGAGGGCGCGCGCTGGGACGCCGCCGGGTACCGCTACGAGAAGCGCCGGGAGGTGCCCTGGCCCGCGCGGTGAGCGGGGGCGGCGCCGGGCTCGGCGCCGTGCGGGGCGAGCAGACCGCCCGCCGGATGCCGGCCGAGGCGGGCTTCGGCCCGGTGGACGTCGAACGGATCGGGGGCGACCCGCCGAACCAGTACGGCGTGGCCCGGCTGCCCGTCGCCGCCCAGGTCCTCTCTTTCGGATCACGACGCCCGCCTGGCGTGATCCGAAGGAGAGGGCCCAGGTCCTCCGGTACGGGTGGCCGGGGGCGGGGGTGCGGACGTAGGTTCGAAGGGTCCCCGCGTGAAGGGAGGGCGGCGATGACCGGCAACGGCTACGCACACCCCGAGGCGCTGGTCGGCACCGAGTGGCTGGCGCACCACCTGGACGACGGCACGGTCCGGATCGTCGAGGTGGACGAGGACACCGGGGCCTACGCCCGCGGTCACCTGCCCGGCGCGGTCGGCTGGAACTGGACCACCGACCTGCACAGCCGGGTCGGCCGTGACTACGCCGACCGCGAGGGCGTCCAGCACCTGCTGCGCGCCGCCGGGGTCGAGGACGACACCACGGTGGTCCTCTACGGCGGCAACGACAACTGGTTCGCCGCCTACGCCTACTGGCTGCTGCGGCTGCGCGGCTTCGGCCCGGTGCGGCTGCTGGACGGCGGGCGCAAGAAGTGGGAGCTGGAGGGGCGCGAGCTGACCGAGGAGGTCATGGACTACCAGCACAGCCCCTACCGGCTGGCCGGGCCGGAGCACCCGGAGGTGCGGGCGCTGCGGGACGAGGTGCTGGCCAAGGCGGAGGTCTTCGCCAAGCCGGGGTCGGACGCGGTGCTGGTGGACGTCCGATCGCCCGCCGAGTACCGGGGCGAGGCGCTGGCCCCGCCGCACCTGCCGCAGGAGCAGGCGCAGGTGCCCGGCCACATCCCCGGCGCGGTCAACATCCCCTGGTCGCGGGCGGCCAACGAGGACGGCACCTTCCGCTCGGCGCAGGAGCTGCGGGCGCTGTACGGCGGGCAGGGCGTGGAGCCGGAGCGCGAGGTGATCGCCTACTGCCGGATCGGCGAGCGCTCGGCGCACACCTGGTTCGCGCTGAGCGAGCTGCTGGGGTACCCGCACGTGAAGAACTACGACGGCTCGTGGACCGAGTACGGCTCGCTGGTGCGGGCGCCGGTCGCCCTGGGGGAGCAGAGGGCCTAGTCATACGGTGTATGAAGGCCCGTCGGATGTTGATGACGTGCCGTCACCGCCCGGCGGCGCCCGGATGTCGGCCTGTATCTTCTTATGAACATCTCATTGTTCAGGCGTAGGGCAGGGACCGTTGGGACAAGGATCGATCCGACCCGTTGTCCCAGTGACCCTGTGGAGGACCCTCGTGCGCAAGAGGCTGATCGTCTCTGCCGCCGCCGGCGCGCTCGCCCTGCTCCTGTCCGTCCCCGCCTCGGCCGCCCAGGCCGGCCCGGGCGCCGCGGGCATCGGCGACCCCTATTACCCGTACGCCGGCAACGGCGGCTACGACGTGTCGCACTACGACATTCGGCTGAAGTACCAGCCCGCCACCGACGAGCTGGAGGGCACCACCACCATCCTGGCCACCGCCACCCAGGACCTCACCCGCTTCAACCTGGACTTCGTGCTCCAGGTCAAGGAGGTGCTGGTCAACGGGCGCACCGCCGCCTTCGCCACCTCCGGCGAGCAGGAGCTGCAGATCACCCCCGCCCGGACGATCGCCAAGGGCAGCCCGATCACCGTCGTCGTCCGCTACGCCGACAAGCCCGGGGAGGTCGAGCGCGGCGGCTACTCCGCCTGGCTCCGCACCCCCGACGGCGGCGTGGCCGCCAACGAGCCCGAGGGCTCCGCCTGGTGGTACCCGAGCAACGACCACCCCACCGACAAGGCCACCTTCGACGTCTCGGTGCTGGTGCCGAACGGCACCCAGGTGATCAGCAACGGCACCCTGACCACCAGTCAGCGGCCCGGCTGGACCCGCTACAACTACCGGCAGACCAAGCCGCAGGCGACCTACCTGGCCACCCTGGCGGTCGGCAAGTTCGACCTCCGCCAGGACACCACCCCGGGCGGGCTGCCCGTCATCACCGCCTACAGCCCCGACCTCGGCGCCAACGCCGGTGCGGCGCGGGCCAGCGTCGAGCGCACCGGCGAGCTGGTCGACTGGCTGAGCGGCGTCTTCGGGCCCTACCCGTTCGACTCGGTCGGCGGCTACGTGCCCAACGTGCCCACCGGGTACGCGCTGGAGACCCAGGGACAGGTCTTCTACAGCCCCGCGCAGTTCGCCCGCGGCTCCAACACCTCCGTGGTGGTCCACGAACTGGCCCACCAGTGGTACGGCGACAGCGTCTCCGTGCAGCGCTGGAGCGAGATCTGGCTCAACGAGGGCTTCGCCCGGTACTCGCAGTGGCTCTGGTCGGAGCACGAGAACGAGGGCACCGCGCAGGAGCTGGCCGACTACATCTACGACATCTACCCGGCCGGCGACCCGTTCTGGTCGATCAAGCCCGGCGACCCGGGCCCGGACCACCAGTTCGCCGGCGCCGTCTACGACCGGGGCGCGATCGCCATCCAGGCGCTGCGCAACGCCGTCGGCGAGGACGCGTTCTTCGCGATCCTCAAGGGCTGGCCGACCGAGCGCAAGTACGGCAACGCCACGATCCAGCAGTTCCAGGCGTACGCCGAGCGGGTCTCCGGCAAGCCCCTGGGCGGGATCTTCAACACCTGGCTGTACACCCCGGGCAAGCCGGCGGCGGGTTCCGCGGGCATCGGGGCCGCCCCGGCCGCGGCGAGCCTCGCGCCGGGCGGCCGGCCGGGTGCGCGGCCGGAGCCGAAGTCCTGGAAGAAGATCCAGGAGACCAACACGGTGCACGAGCACCGGTGATGAGGTCCAGGCCTGTCGTGTAGCGGTGCCGGGGCCCGGCCGTCCGGACGTGAGCGGACGGACGGGCCCCGGTGCCGTTCCCGGGCCCGGGGGCTTCGCTTCCGGGTGCTTCGTTCAGGCCCGGGCGGTGCGCTTCTCCTCGGCGAGGACCAACTCCTCCATGCCGCGGAGGAAGCGTTCCATCGCGGGCCGGGGGAGCACCGCCGGGTCGGCGGTCATGGCGAGTTGCAGGGCGGTGGGGGTGCTCAGCGCGTCCAGTGCGTAGGTCAGTCCGGGGCGCGGGTCGAAGTCGACGGGCCAGTCGAGCGTGGTGGGACCGGTTCCGTCGGGGGCCGGTGCGGGCCGGGCGGCCAGGGAGCCGGGGAGCAGGTCGCGGGTGTCGTTGAAGACGCAGGAGCGGTCGGCGAGCGGCACCTCGTCGGCGGTGAGGCGCGCGATCTCCGCGTCGAGCAGGTCCCGGTCGTAGTAGGCGTGCCGGTAGGCGGCGATCGACGCGGCGTGGGTGCGGCCCACCGCCTGGCCGAAGTCGCCGTCGGCGTCGAGGAGATGGAACAGGGCGTCGCCGGCGACCACGCTGACGGCGTCGGTCAGGCCGGACAGGAAGCGGTTGTTGACCACGACCTGGAGCACCGCGTCCGAGCGGCCGGCCAGCCGGGCCGTCATCGCGGCGGCGGCCGCGAGCAGGACCGTGGAGGAGCCGGTCCGGTGGGCGGCGGCGACCGTCTCGACCGCGCGCAGCAGGGCGGGTGAGCTGAGTACGGCGTTGGGGAACCGCTCGCCGGAGCCGGTCCCGGCCGCGTCCCCGGCCGCACCTGCGGCCGCGTCGCCCGCGCCGCGCTCCGGGAACAGCCGGACCGGGGCGGCGCGCAGCTTGCGCAGGGCGTGCGCCCGGGCGTTGGCGTCGCGCTTGCGGCCGCGCTCCGAGGTCTGGAACGCGGCCTCCTCCAGCGGCTGCTGGGGCGAGCGGGCGGCCCGGATGTCCTCCGGGCGCGCGCCCAGCGACAGTTCGCTGAGGTCGCGGACCAGCAGACCCATGCCGGTGCCGTCCACCGCCGTGTGGGAGAGCACCAGCGAGATGTGCCGGACCAGGCCGTCGGCTACCACCAGGCCGGCCCGGACCGGCCACTCGGTGGCGCAGTCGAACGGCAGCCCGGCCAGCTCCTCGTGCAACGCGCCGCCGACGGCGGTGAGTTCCTCGCGCCCGGTGCCGGCCGCGCAGTCCCGGACGTGCACCGTCAGCCGGCCCTCCGGATCGACCTGCTGGCGCAGGCCGGTGCCGTCCGGCCCGGGCAGCAGCCGGGTGTGCAGGGAGTCGTGCAGGTGGAGCAGGTGCCCGAGGGCGTCCAGGACCGCCGGCAGCGGGAGTCCCGGATCGAGCGGGGCGGTGGTGGCGATGTTGAAGCGGGGGCGGTCCGCGGGGGCGGCGCGGCTGACGACGCCCCAGATGGCGCGCTGGCCCCAGGTGGCGGGTCCGCTGCCGTGACGGCCGGCGGTGAAGGGGATCTCCAGGTGTCGACTCGTGGTCACCGTGGTGGTTCTCCGATGCGCTGGTTCGAACTCGGTGGGCGTGGTGGATGGTGCGGATGGGGCGCGGTGGGAGCCGTCCCGGAGAGTCTGCTGCACCGCCCCGACACCCGTCGAGACCCCGGCGGGCGGGGGCCGGCCGGGCGTCAAGGTGGCAGAAGAGCCCGAATCCGATCGAGTGGTTGATGTTCTCGTCCGGGTGATGTCGGTTCCGTCGCGTCCTGGGTGCGCCAAGAGTGGTGCGTCATGACCACTCAAGACGTGAGCGTTCCCGCCACGAAGAGCAGCACCACCACCACCACCCCCGACGGCGGACCGCTCCCCGCCGGGCCCTCGCGGCGTTCCCTCGTCGCGGTGACCGGCGCCTCGGTGCTCGCCGCCGGGCTCACCGCCGCCACCGCCGCGCCCGCGAGCGCCCTCGCCCCGGCCGCGGCGCCGGCCCCCGCCCCGGCCGCCGTGCCGCCGGGCACCGACGAGCAGGCGTACACGACGGTGGCCCGTGCGATCGCCGTCTACGACGAGCACGACCGGCCGCTCGTCCCGGGCTATCTGAAGATCGTCCGCGACGGCCTGCCGACGGGACGCGCGCGGGCCACCAAACGCGTCCTGGTCGTCGGCGCCGGACCGGCCGGGCTGCTCGCCGCCGACCTGCTCAACCGGGCCGGCCACGACGTCGTCGTCATCGAGGCCAACGGCAACCGGGTCGGCGGGCGGATCAAGACCTTCCGCAGCGGCGGCCACGAGAACGGCCCGCAGCCGTTCGCCGACCCCGAGCAGTACGCCGAGGCCGGTGCGATGCGGCTGCCCGAGAGCCACCCGCTGGTGATGGCGCTGCTCGACGCGTACGACCTCCCGCGCCAGGAGTTCCTGCTGGTGGACGTGGAGGTGGAGAACCCCGCGGTCCGGGCCAACCGCGCCTGGATCCACGTCAACGGCCTGCACGTGCGCCGCGCCGACTACGAGGCCGACCCCAGGGAGGTGAACGGGAGCTTCGGCGTCACCGGCCCCGACCTCGGCAGGACCGCCGCCGCCATCTACGCGGACGCCCTCGAACCCGCGCTGCGGCTCGTCCGGGGCAAGGAGGGCGCGGCGCTCGTCGAGGGCTGGGCCGAGGTGCTGCGGCAGTACGGCCACTGGTCGATGTACCGCTACCTCACCGAGGGGGCCGGGCTGGACACCAGGACCATCGACCTCATCGGCACCCTCCAGAACGTGACCTCACGGCTGCACCTGTCCTTCGTGCACAGCTTCCTGTCCGCCGCGCTGATCGACCCGAGGACGAAGTTCTGGGAGATCAAGGGCGGCACGGCCCGGCTCGTCGACGCCCTCCACGCGGCGGTGAAGGGCAAGGTGCGGTTCGACCGGCGGGCGGTGCGGGTCGACCGGCAGGACGGCAGGGTCCGGGTGCACACCGTCTCCGAGGACTGCCAGAGCGGCCGGGGCGGGGTCACCGAGGTCTTCGAGGGCGACGAGGCGATCATCACCGTCCCGTTCGCCGGGCTGCGGCACGTGACCTTCGACCCGCCGCTCGGCTACGGCAAACGGCGCGCGATCACCGAACTGCACTACGACGCCGCGACCAAGGTGCTGCTCGAATTCTCCCGCCGCTGGTGGGAGTTCACCGAGGAGGAATGGAAGGCCTCGCTGGACGGCATCGAGGCCGGGCTCTACGAGCGCTACCGGGCGGGCCTGGTCCCCGACGGCCGCTACCTGGGCGCGCACGCCTCGGTGCGGCAGCTGGGGGTGAGCGTCCCGGAGGACCTCAGGAAGTGTTTCGCGGACTTCCGCCCGCCCGGCGCCGACCCGGCGGCCCCGCACATCCGCGGCGGCGGGTCGGTGAGCGACAACGCCAACCGGTTCGTCTACTTCCCCCGCCCGGTGGAGGGCAGCGACGGCGGCGTGGTGCTCGCCGGCTACAGCTGGTCCGACGACGCGCTCAAGTGGGACGCGTACGCCGACGAGGAGCGCTACCTGCGGGCGCTCGCGGGGGTGCAGGCGATCTTCGGCCGGCGCTGCGAGGTCTTCTTCACCACCAAGGCCAAGACCCAGTCGTGGGTGCGGGACCACTACGCCTACGGCGAGGCCTCGGTGCTGCTGCCGGGCCAGCACACGGAGCTGTTCCCGGACATCCCGGGCTCCGAGGGGCCGCTGCACTTCGCGGGGGACCACACCTCGACCAAGCCTGCCTGGGTCGAGGGGGCGCTCGAATCGGCCGTCCGGACGGCGCTGCTGGTCCACCAGGGCTGAGCCGGCGGCCCTGCGGGACGGGGCGATCCCCGTGGTGGGCGGGGATCGCTCCGGGCGAGGTCGGGGGGCGAGGGTCGGGGCCCGCGGCAGGGCCGGGGCCCGCGGCGGGCCGTGGGGTCAGCGGCGGGTGGCCGTGACGAGGTGGTAGTCGAGCAGGCCGTCGCGCCAGGCACCGAGGAAGTTGCGGGTCCAGTGGCCGGGCGGGACGGCGCCCTCCAGGTAGCGGTCCAGCCCCGGCCACACGTCCGCCCCGATCGACTCGGTGGCGACCTCGGTGAACCCGGCAGCCGCGAGGTCGGCGGTGAACGCGTCGAGCGGGTGGGCGACGTCGAGGCCGTTGGCGAAGCTGCCGAGCAGGATGCTCAGCCGCTCGGCGACGTCCGGCCCCGCGGCGGTGAAGAAGGTGGTGACCACCAGCCGCCCGCCCGGCCGCAGCACCCGGGCCGCCTCGCGGGCGAACCCGGTCAGCTCCCGGAAGTGCTGGGCCGCCTCGACCGAGTACACGCCGTCCAGCGAGGCCGCCGCGAACGGCAGGTCGTCCGCCGAGCCCAGCGAGTAGGACAGCCGGTCCGGGAACGTCGCCAGCGCCTTGGCGTTGACGGCGCGGGCGCGCTCGATCTGGTCCGGGTGGATGTCGACGCCGGTGACCGCCGCGAAGCGGAACTCGCAGAGCGCGAGCGCCGCGCCCAGCCCGCGCCCGCAGCCCACCTCGCCCAGCCGCAGCGACTCCCGCGGACCGGGGAAGGCGCGCAGCACCCGGCGGTAGAGGTCCTCCTGGCTGCGGACCCGGTCCTCTGGGGTCGGCGCGGTGGTGCGGATGCCGCTCCAGTCACCGAAGTTGATGAATCCGCCGCCGAAGCCGGCGGCCCGTGACAGATCGTCGGCACCGTAGGTCTGGCGTACCGGTCCGGGGATGCGGTCCTGGCTCATGGCTCGCTCGGGCTCCTCGTGTGTAGTGGCGGCGGCCGATGGGGGGCGGCGACGGGCGGGAGGGCCGGTGCTCCGGGCTCCGCGGGCGCGCGCCGCTGTACGTACCCAAACATGCCCAGGACGGAACGACCCGAAGGAAGGGGTTTCGCGCGACAACACGCAGGCCAATCGGGTGGTGAGTGATACGGGATGATGAGCTTGCTTGCTGTCGTGGCATCGGCTCCCTCGCCCCCGCACCCTACCGCTGCGCGGCCTGTCCGGTGCGCCGCCGTACCCCCTGCGGGCCGTACGCGCCGGAGAAATCGACCGGCGCCGCGGCCGTGCGCCCTGGGAGACTGCTCACCGGATCGTTCGGACACGAGAGGGACGGGGAGCGGCATGGGGACGGACACGGGGGACGGGCGGGTCGCGCCACCGCTGACCGGCGGCGAGCGGGAGACGCTGCGGGCGTTCCTGGACTTCCACCGGGGGACGCTGGCGATGAAGTGCGCCGGGCTGACGGACGACCAGCTGCGGCTGGCGTCGAGCCCGCCGTCCACCTTGACGCTGCTCGGCCTGGTGCGCCACCTGGCGGAGGTCGAGCGGACGTGGTTCCGGCGGGTGATCAACGGCGAGGACATCCCGCTGCTCTGGTCCCCGGAGGGCGACTACCAGGCCGCGTACGACACGAGCGGCGCGGACCGGGCCGAGGCGTTCGCGGCCTGGGAGACGGAGGTCGCGCACGCCCGCCGGATCGAGCGGGAGGCGGAGTCGCTGGACGTCACCGGCTACCAGCCGCGCTGGCAGGCGGAGGTCTCGCTGCGGCTGGTGATGCTGCACCTGATCCACGAGTACGCGCGGCACAACGGGCACGCCGACTTCCTGCGCGAAGCCGTCGACGGCTCGGTCGGAGCTTGAGCCGCCGGGCGCCTCCGCCTCTCCTCGTTCCGGCGGTGGTTGTCGGTGGCCGCTGCGAGGATCACCGCCATGAACGCCGGGAGCGCCGGGAGCGCCGTCACCTGGACCGCCGACCTGCCCACCACGGTCGAGCTGGTCCGCACCCTGCACGACCTCGACGGCTGCTGGACCAGGGCGGACGTCGAGCGGCTGGTCGCGGCCAGGCCCGACTGGAGGATCCGCCGGGTCTTCGACGACCTCCTGGTCGTCGGCCTCCGGCTCCGGCTCCGGACTCGGCCCCGGCCGCATCACCGTCCGCCGCCTCACCCTCGGCCGCTCCCGGCACCTCGCCGGCCACGGCTTCTTCCGCGCCACGGGGCTCGGCCTGGAAACGTCCTGACCCGGCCCCGGCCGGTCGGCCCGCCGGGCGTGCGGCGCTTCCCTCTTCAGCCGGGTCGAGGTGGGTCGTCGGACCGGCCTTGGGGCGTCGTCGAGTCCGGCCTCCTCGGGGCCCGGCGGGCGGCCTGCCGCAGGGCACCCGGTCGGGCCGGTGCCGGAACGGCGCGCACGGGTGGCCGATGGGGCGACGGTGCGTCATGAGGCGCCGGTGGGTGGGCAGTTCGGGACAACGGGCGCTCACCAGGAAAGGTGTGGACCAATCCAGACATTCCCTATGCTCTCACCCTGATCGACTGATCGGAACGCGGTGGGGAGCGGCAGTGCGCATCAATCTGCTCGGACGGTTCGAGCTCCAGGACGACCACGGCAGGGCGCTGCCGCAACCCGGGCCGAAGCGGCGTGCGTTGATCGCCGCGCTCGCCCTGGAGCTCGGCCGGACCGTTCCGGCCGGGCGGCTGGCCGGCCTGCTCTGGGGCGGCGAGCCGCCGGCCGGCGCCCGGTCCGCGCTCCAGGGGCACGTCACCGGGGTGCGCCGTCTGCTCGCGGCCGCCGCCGACGGTGCGGCGCCCGCCGGGGCGATCCCCGAGGACCCGGACGGCCTCCACCTGCTCTCCCGGGGCGACGGCTACGCGCTGCTCGGGCACCCCGACGCCGTCGACGTGCACCGCTTCGCGCGGCTGTGCGCCGCCGTCGACCGCGGACCGCGCGCCGATGCCGCGGGCCTGCTGCGCACCGCGCTCGCCCTCTGGCGCGGCCCCGCCCTCGACGGCTGCGGCTCCGCCCGGCTGGCCGCCGAGGCCGGCCCGCGGCTGACCGCCGCCCGGTGGCGGGCCGTCGAACGGCTCGCCGTCGAAGCGCTCGTCCGGCCCGGCGCGGGCGACGGCTCAGTGCCGGACGCGGTGGCCGGGTTGACGGCGCTGCTGGCCGCCGAGCCGCACCGGAGGACCGCCGCCGTGCTGCTCGCCCGGTGCCTGGAGCGTGCCGGGCTGGAGGGCGAACTGCCGGGCGGGCCGGTGGCGTTCGTCGGCCGTGAGGGGGAACTCGCCCGCCTGGACGCGGCCGTGGACACCGCCGACGGCCGCCCCCTGCTGCTCACCGGCCCCGCGGGCGTCGGCAAGACCCGCCTCGCCCACGCCTGGGCGGACCGCCACGCCGAGCGCTTCCCCGACGGCCGGCACACCGTGGACCTCCACGGTGACGACGACACCGCCCCGCTCGCCCCCGCCGCCGCCCTGGCCGTGCTGCTGCGGGACCTCGGAGCGGACGACCTCCCCGGCGACACCGCCGAACGCACGGCCCTGCTGGGCACGTTGACCGCCGGACGCCGGCTGCTGCTCCTGCTCGACAACGCCGGCTCCGCCGAGCAGGTCGAGCCGCTGCTGCCCGGCCACCCCGAGGTGCTGGTACTGGTCACCGGCCGCGCCCGGCTCGCCGCCGGCCTGGTCGCCCGGCAGGGCGCCGTCCCGCTGCCGCTCGGCGCCCTGGCCCCGGCCGAGGCGGCCGGCCTGCTCGCCGCGACGGCCGGAGCCGGGCGGATCGCCCGGGAACCGGAGGCCGCCGCCCGGCTGGCCGCGCTCGGCGACCAACGTCCGCTCGCGGTGGGGGTGGTGGGCGCCCGGCTCGCGGCCGCAGGCGGGAGCCTCGCCGCGCTGGCGGCGGAGCTGGAACGGGAGCGCCGGGCGGGCCACGACGGCGTGGCGGCGGCCCTGCGGGTCGCCCGGCGGGCCCTGCCGCCGGAGGCCGCGAGGGTCCTGGCGCTGACCGGCCTGCTGCCGGGGCCGGGCATCGACGCGGGGGACGCCGGCGCGCTGGGGGAGCTGTCGGCGCCCCGGGCGCGCGAGGTGCTCACGGCGCTCGTGGCCGCCCGGCTGGTGGAGGAGGCCGGGCCGGAGCGGTTCGTGCGGCCGGGGCCGGTGCGCCGGTACGCGGCCGAACTCGCCGACGGGCTCCCGGCCGTGGAGCGGACCGCAGCGCTGCGCCGGTTGCTGGACGCGTGGGCGGACACCGCCGAGGCCGCCTCCCGAGGGCAGGGCGCAGCGGGGGACCGGTCCGGTGCGGCGGGCTGGTTCCGCCGGGTGCGGCCCGCCCTGCCCGCCCTGGTCGGGGCCGGTGCCGCGAACGGCCTCGACGCCGGGGTCTGGCGGCTCGCCCACGGCTGCGGGCCGCTGCACTACCAGGACGGCGCCCACCCGGACGGGTGGGAGGAACTCGCCCGGGCGGGCCTGGCCGCGGCCGAACGCCTCGGGGACCGGACCGCCGGACTGCGGCTGCGCACCGATCTCGGCCTCGCCCTGGTCTCCCGCAAGCGTTTCACCGAGGCCGCCGCGGTCGCCGAACGGGCCGTCGCGGACGCCGCGGACGTCGAGGACACCGCCGTCCGCGACCGCTGCCTCACCGCACTCGCCGGCACCCTCGCCGCGGCCGGCCGCAACTACGACGCCATCGCCGTGCTGGAACGCGTGGTCGCCTCCCGCGAGGCCGCCGGCGACGGGCCGGCGACCGCCCGCGCCCTGGACCACCTCGCCCACTGCCTGCACCGGGCGGGCGAGGCGGAGCGCGGTCTCGCCCACACCGACCGCGCCCTCGGCCTGGTCCGCGACCACCCCGGCGACCCGCTCCAGGGCACCCTCCGCTTCAGCCGTGCCGAGGCCCTGCGGCTCCTCGGCCGGGTGGAGGAGGCGCTCACCGTCTCGCGCGAGGCCCTCGCCGTCGCCGAGGAGCACGGCGACACCCGGCTCGCCGTCCTCGCCCTCGACTTCAACGGAACCGTCCTCGCCGAGCTCGGCCGCCCCGGAGCAGCTGCCGACTGCCGGCGGCGCGCCCTCGCCCTGCGCACCGCGCAGGGCCGCACCGACCCGGCGCGGGCGCGCCGCCTCGCCGCGCTGGAGCCGTGAGGGGAGCAGCACGTGCGGTGGTGGCCGGCGCCGTGGGCCACGGCTGCCGGTGGCGGGGGACGCCGGTGCCCGCACTCCACGGCCTCGCCGCCCGGGAAACGCTGCTGACGCTCCTGCGGGCCGGGCGGGCCGGGCGGGCCGAGCGGGCCGGTTTCCGGGCCGTCGGCACCGGCCCCCTGACGGGCAGCGTCGCGCCGACGACCTGGAGTCCGCGGTCCGGCGCGCGCTCGCGGCGCCGGACGGCCGGACCGTTCTGCAGGCGGTCGAGGCCGGCGCGGCCATGGAGTTCCCGTCCGGCTTCCGGAGGCCGGGCCCCGGCATGCTCGTCCCGGTCGACGGCGCCGCCGCCGAGGAACGGCTCGGAGTCACCCCGCCCGAGGAGCTCAGAGCCCTCCCGGCCGGGCCGGACGGATGGGGGGCGGAGTCCGCCGTCGGCTGCGAACTCGGCTGCCTGGAGCATCCGGCCCCGGTCGACCCGAGCCTGCGGAGTGCCGCGTGGTGGCGCGCGGCGACGACGGCGATCGTCACCCCGCCCGGCCGGATCGCCTTGGGCGGCAACGGAGGTGACTCCTGCGTCGTCGACCTGGCGCCCGGACCCGGGGGCGGGCGAGTGCTTGACGGAGCTGGTCGTGAGCCGTCTTGGGAGCGGTGTCCGGGGCGTTGGCCGGGGTCGGGGGCGGACGCGAGCCGGCCGGTCTCGCGTCCGCCGCGCACCCCGACGTGGAGGTGGTGCGAATCCACGGCGGTGGCCGGGCGGGGGCACGCCCCTTGGTGCGCGGGGACGACGTCTCGGCAGCTGCGGGGGGTGACTCCTGCGTCGTCGACCTAGCGCCCGGACCCGGGGGCGGGCGAGTGCCTGACGGAGCTGGTCGTGAGCCGTCTTGGGAGCGGTGTCCGGGCTGGTGGCGTGTGGGAGCCGGCGTCGGCCTCGGTTGTGGCCCGGATCGGTGGCGGACGCGAGCCGGCCGGTCTCGCGTCCGCCGCGGAGGATCGGGGGTCGTGGCTCCGGCCGACGCCGTACTCGTGTGGTGGGGAGCGCCCGCTGACTACCCGTACCACCGTGGAGGGGCGAAGGGTGGCGCGCGGCGTGGTCGGTGGCGGACGCGAGCCGGCCGGTCTCGCGTCCGCCGGTTGGCTGCGGAGGGTGCGCGTCCTTGTCGCGGACCCGCCGGGGTGGTTCCGGTGGGGCTGTCCGTCGCCTGTGCCGATCGGGGTCGTGGCTCCGCCGGCGCCGTCCTCGTGCTGTGGGAGCGCCTGCTCACCACCGCACCGCCGTCGAGGGGCGTCTCGGCGCCGCGGGGGCCGGCGGCTGCTCGGTCAGCGGCGGCGGGGCACGGTGAGGAGGGCGAGGGCCAGGGCGAGGACAGCGAGGCCGGCCCAGGAGGCGGTGGTGAGGCGTTCGCCGAGGGCGGTGACGCCGAGGACGGCGGCGACCGCGGGTTCGGCCAGGGTCAGGGTGGTGGCCGTCTGGGCGGAGGTGTGGCGCAGGCCCCGGCCGAACAGGCGGTAGGCGAGGAAGGTGGTCACCACGCCCAGGTGCAGCACCACGAGTGCGCCGCGCGGGGTGGCGGCCCAGCGGGGATCGCCGGTCAGGAGCACGGGCAGCACCAGCACGGCGGCCGCGCCGAACATCGCCCCCATCACCCCGGCCGACGGATGGCCGTGGGCGATCAGCCGGCCGCCGACCAGCGAGTAGACCGCGTAGGAGAGACCGGCGAGGGCCGCCAGCAGGACGCCGGGGAGGTCCATCGCGGCGCTGTCGCCGCCGAGTTGCGGGCCGAGGACCAGCAGGGTGCAGCCGAGCACGGCGGTCGAGGTCGCGCACGCCCAGCGGGCGGTGGGCCGGGGGCCGCCGGTGAACCGGGCCAGCAGGCCGGTGAAGACCGGGGCGCTGCCCAGGGCGATCACGGTGGCCACCGCCACGCCCGTCCGGGCCACGGCGGGGTAGAAGGTGAGCGGGTACCCGGCCACGGCCAGCGCGCCCAGGAGCAGCTGCCGCCGTTCGCGGGGCGTGCACGCCCTGGGCAGGGAGCGGGCGGTGCGGTCGGACAGCAGGAGCAGCAGTCCGCCGAGGGCCAGTCCGGCGCAGCCGATGGCGGCCGCCGGGGCGCCGGCGGGGGCGAGGGAACCGGCCGTGCCGGTGGTGCCCCAGAGCACGGCGGCGGCGAGGACGGGCAGCGGACCGGCGAGGGCGCCGGGACGGCGGGCCGGTGCGGGCGTGGCGGGTGCGGCGGGGGTGGTGCGGGAGCCGCCCGTGGGTGCGGGCGTGGAGGTGCGGTTCGGCACAGTCGTGGACTTCCGTTGTCGAATTCCGGGGTTCCGGCAGGCGGACTGGATTCGGAACGGGCGCACGACACGGATCCCCGGCGCCCTTGCGGGCCGGCCGGGGTCGCGGGTTCAGGCGTGCCGGTGTGTGCGCCCGGTCAGGCGGACAGCGGTGGCAGCACGACGTGCCAGTACGAGCTCATGCGGCGATGCTACCGTCCGCGCCGTCCCGGCCCGCGACCGGTGGTGAACGCGGGGCGGGGCGTCAGCCGTACTCGTCACCGTGACGGTGATGACCACAGGGCGAGGTGCTGGCAAGCTGGCGGCCATGGCGGAAACGGTGGGTGAGGCAGCGGTCCGGCACCTGGTCGCGGGGTGGCTCGCGGCCGAGCCGGCCGAGCACGAGGACGGCAGGCCCGGCGGCGGCACGCCCGGCGGCGGGTGGGCGGTGCCGCCGGCCGACGGAGCGGTGGTGATCGCGGCCGCCCGGCGGCTGGCCGTGGACGGCCTGGGGCGGCGCGGCCCGCGCACGGTGGTCCCGGACGGGCTGCGCAGGATCGCCGAGGCGCTGGTGGTCGACGAGCACCCCTCGGCGGCGCGGTGGACGGCGCTGGAGCGGGCGCAGGCGGTGGAGTGGGTGGCGCTCCTGCTGCACCGCTTCGGCGAGGACGGCGTGGCGATGCTGACCGCGGACCTGCTGCGGGAGACCGGGGCGGAGTCCGGGGCTCCGGACGCGGCTTGGGGCGGGGCTCCGACCGTGGCTTCGGCCGGGACGGAGTCCGCGGCGGCGGACCGGGAGGCGGAGCCCGGAGCGCCCTCAGCCCGCTAACGTCGCCAGCCGCTCGTCCAGCTCGCGGACGACCGCGGTGTCGCCGAGGCGCCCGTACAGCCCGCGGGCCGCGCGCAGCGTGCCGACGGCCTCCGGGGCGCGGCCGGCCGCCAGCAGGAAGTCGGCGAAGTGCCGTTCGGCGACGGCGTGCAGATGGACGGCCCCGGCGAGGCGGCAGCGCTCCAGGGTCTGCCGCCAGGCCTGTTCCGCCTCGGCGGACCGGCCGAGCAGCTGGAGGGCGTGTGCCTCGTTGATCATCGCGGAGAGGTGGAAGACGGCCATCGGGTGTTCGGCGAGCAGCGCGCGGGCCTCCCGGGCGCGCCGCAGCGCCTGCGCCGGCTCGCCCGCGAGGCCGTACAGGCCCGCGGTGTTGCTGAGTGCGTAGGGGGCGTGCTCGGCATGGCCGCGCGCCTCGGCGAGGGCGATCGCCTGCTCGCCCAGCCGGACCGCCTCGGCCGGCCGCCCGCCGGCCGCCGTGGTCACCGCCAGCACGGTGAGGGCCTGCACCCGGACGGTGTCGTCGGTCCCGGAGGTGCGGTCGACCGCGCGCCGGGCCAGCCGGTGCGCCTCCGCCGTCCGGCCCCGGCCGCTCAGGGCGCGGGCCGTGACGGCCTCCATCGCGGCGACGGCCGCCGGGTCGCCGGTGCGGCCGGCGGCGTGGAGCCCGGTGTGCAGGCAGGCCAGCCGGTCCGTGTGCCGGCCGACGCTGTAGTAGAGGCCGTCGGCGCGGTAGGCGAGCTGCCAGGCGCGGTGGGGGTCGCCGGTCTCGTCGGTGGCGGCGACCAGGCCCCGGACGGCGGGCTCCTCGGCCTGGAACCAGTCCAGGGTCGAGCGGACGGTGGGGAAGCGGGGCCGGGTGCCGGGGCCGGTGCGGCGGCCGGGGGCGGGCTGGAGCAGGGCGGCGCCGTGGGCCACCGCGGCGAGGTAGTGGTCGGCCAGGGCGGCGGTGGCGGCGGTCCGCTCCGCCACGGGCCGGGCGTCGAGGAGTTCGGCGCCGTACAGCCGGACCAGATCGCAGCGGCGGTAGCGGCCGGGGGCGATCTCGGTGAGCAGGTGGTGCGCGGCGAGTGCGGCGAGCGCGCCGCCGGCCTCGGCGGGGTCGGCGCCGAGCAGCGC
Source organism: Kitasatospora sp. NPDC015120 (assembly GCF_043080305.1). Classification (NCBI taxonomy): domain Bacteria; kingdom Bacillati; phylum Actinomycetota; class Actinomycetes; order Kitasatosporales; family Streptomycetaceae; genus Kitasatospora; species Kitasatospora sp. NPDC015120. The sequence goes on from NZ_JBIBVJ010000016.1 coordinate 51,542, forward strand.
GGCGGCCGCCGGGACGTCGGTCTCCGCGCCCGGGTGGACGGCGAGCAGGGCCAGCAGATGGGCGGCGGTCCCGGGGAGGTGTCGCAGCGTCAGGTCGAGTGCGGCGCGGATGCTGGTGCTGCCCCGCGTCTCCAGGGCCCGCAACCGGGTGCGCTCGTCGGCGAGTTCGGGCACCAGGTCGCCGATCGCCCAGGCCGGGCGGCTCGCCAGCCGGGCGGCGGCGATCCGCAGGGTGAGCGGCAGCCGGCCGCACAGCTCGGCCAGCCGGTCGGCGGCCTCGGGCTCGGCGGCCACCCGGGCGTCGCCGAGCAGGTGCTCCAGCAGGCGGTGGGCGTCCTGGGCGGGAAGCGGGCCGAGCCGCAGCGGGGCGGCGCCCTCGGTGACCACCAGGTCCTCCAGACTGCTGCGGCTGGTGACCAGGGTCGCGCCGTGGGGGCCGGAGGGCAGCAGGTCGGCGAGGTCCCGGGCGTCGCGGACGTTGTCCAGCACCACCAGCAGGCGGCGGTGGCGGGTGAGTGACCGGTAGAGCGCGGCGCGGGCCGCCCGCTCCCCGGGCAGCTCGGCCTCCGGCACCCCGAGGGCGCGCAGGAACCGGGCGAGCGCGGCGGCGGGGTCGACGGGGCGGCCGGGGCCGAAGCCGTTGAGGTCGGCGAAGAGCCGTCCGTCGGGGAAGGCGGCGGCCGCGCCGTGTGCCCACTGCACGGCGGTGGCGGTCTTCCCGGCGCCGGGCGGGCCGACCAGGACGCCGACGCGTCCACCGGAGTCGCCTCCGCCCGTCAGCTGCGCGTCGAGGTGCCGGAGTTCGGCGTGACGGCCGACGAATCCGGAGGCCGGGCGGGGGAGTTGATCGGGTGCGGGTGCGGGTGCGGGCTTCGGGCGGGGGGTGGCCGGCGGCGGCACGGATGCGGCGGTGGCACGCGGGAGTTGCCCGCCCTGGCTCGTCGCTCCCCGGGTGGCCGCCGGGCGGAGGCCGGGCTTGCAGCTCGGGAACGGGATCGGCGTCGACGTCGGGCGTGTGGAGCGCGGGGCGGTCGCGGAGGTGCTGTCCGGCCGGGGGAGGCCGATGATGCTGGTGGGCGCGGCGGCCGGGCGGCGGGCCGGATCGTCGGCGAGGAGGCCGGACACCGCCGACCGCAGGGCGGCTCCCGGGCCGACACCGAGATCGGCGGCGAGCCGGCGGCGGGTCCGGTGATAGGTGTTCAGGGCGTCCCAGGGGCGGCCGGCCTGGCTCAGGCAGAGCACCAGCAGGGCGGCGAGCGGCTCGTTCCACGGCTCCGCCTCCAGCGCGTGGTCGAGTTCGGACACCGCCTCCGCGCCCTGCCCGAGCCGGAGCAGCCGCTCGGCCCAGGCCTCCAGCGCCAGCGCCCGGTCCTTGCGGAGGCGGTCGGCGAGCGCATCGCGCAGGTCAGTCTCGGGCAGGTCGGCGAGTGCGGCGGGACCGTGCCACAGGTCGAGCGCCCGGCGCAGCAGCCCGGCCGCCGCCTCGTCACCGGCGGGCGTGCTCTCCGCCGCGGCCCGGGCCACCAGGTGAGCGAACAGCAGCGAGTCCACCGCGTGGTCCGGGCCGTCCAGCCGGTAGCCGGGCGGACGGGTCGACAGGACGAGGTCCGAGCCGGCGATCAGCTTGCGCAGCGCGGCGATGTGGCCCTGCAGCGCCGCCCGGGCCCGGGCGGGGGGAGTGTCCCCCCAGAGCAGTTCGAAGAACCGCCCGACCGGGACGGTCCGGCCGAGTTCGAGCGCCAGCAGGGCGAGGGTGGCGCGCCGCTTGGCGGCGGCGGGCTCGACGGACCGGCCGTCGGCGGTCCGCAGTTCCACCGGGCCCAGCAGCCGAACGAACACGGATTCTCCCAGGTGAGAGCGGGTGGACGAGGGTCTCCGTCCCTGTGCGGGGCGCAGTCTAGCCACGCTGAAAGTGCGGTTTGTGACGCTCGGTGCACGGTTTCGGGAAGGGTGGGGATCGGACCGTCAGGGGGTTGACGGGAGCCGGTCCGTCGTCCCCGCGGCGGCGGGTCGGCGGCGGTCCTCGTGGTCGGGGACGGCGTGCCGGGGGGCCGGGGTTGCGGCCCCGGGTGCCGGGCCACGGCCGGGCGGGTGTGTTCCGGGTGCAAACCAGGCCGGGCCCGGACCGGGAGTCCGCCGGGCGGGGAACCCCTGTGGCGGGTGTGACAGGTGGTGCGGGCGGCCTCGCGGTGGACGGGCGGGTTCCGGCCTGGGACCGGAGTCCCAACCGGGGACGGCCGTTCGGTGCCGGGTGCCTGCCCGGCGGGTCGGGAGGTGTGCGCGATGGGGAGGGCCGGCCTGCCCGAAGGGGAAACCGGCGCGCGGAGCGCCGTGGCCGCTCGCCCCGGGCCGGCGGGCCGGACGGGAACGACCCGTGCCCGGAGTTCAACGGCCGGGGCGCGGCCGCCGGTTCACCGGGGGGTCCGGCCGCCGACGACCTGTGAACCCGGGCCTCCGGATGCGCCGTCGACCAGGGTGGCGGGGCTGTGGCGGTTCCGCGGGGCTTCGAACGCCGGGAAGGGCGATCATGCTGCGAATGAACGGGCCGCTGCGGATCACGGTCCTCGACAAGGACGCCTACTACGAGCAGCGCGTGGTGGTGCACACCCCGTACGGCACCTTCGTGCTGGAGGGGCGGATCGGGGCCTCCCTGGACGTGCGGGCGGAGGAGTGGGAGCTGGAGCTCCAGCACTGCGTCCCCGGCGTCGGCTGGCGGCCCAACGTCCGCGTGCTGCCGTACCCGTGGCAGACCTCGCGGAGCGGCGCGCGCAGCCGGATCGTGCGCAGCAAGGACTGCGACTGGCCGAACGGCGATCCGACCGAGCGCAACCTGATCCTGCGGCTGTCCGGAACGGTCGCCGACCGCACAGGCGAGTCGGCGGCCCCCGCGGAGGGGCCGGCGCCGGGTACGCGCGGGGAGACGCGGACCAGTTCCGCTCCGGACTTCGGCGCGGTGGGGGGCCTGGCCCCGGCGGTGCCGACGCACGGCGTGACTGCGCTCCCCGGCGTCCCCGCACAGGCCGGGCGCCCGGTGGCGGGCGGGGGCGAGGTGCCGGCCGTGGCCGCCGGTCACCACGTGAGCGTCGCCCCGGCGGTGCCGAGGGCCTGCGCGAACGTCCAGCCCCAGCAGGCCCGGGTGACGATGGGCCGGGTACTGCCGGCCGAACCGGCGGCACCCGTGGCCGCCACGCCCGCCGTCCCGGCGGTGGCGGCGGGCCCGGTCGCCCCGGTGGTGCCGGGTTCCGAGGCGTGGGCGGTCGGGCGGTAGGTCAGGGTGGGGGGGGCTGGCCGGGGCCGCTGGCCGCCGGACCAGCCGCCCTCGGTTGTGATGGCTTGTGAGGCGTGGTCGGTTGGCCGGTCGGGGGGCTGGCGGTGCGGCTGGCCGCCATGCGCGCTCCTGGTGGTGGCGGGCCCGGTCGCGTTGATGTGAGGCTTGGCCGGTAGGCCGGTCGGTCGGGGTGGGGAGCTGGCCGGTACCGCTGGCCGCCACGCCCGCCCTTCTGGTGGCGGTGGCGGGCCCGGTCGCGTTGATGTGAGGCCTGGCCGGTTGGCTGGTCGCTCGGAGTGGGGGCGCTGGCCGGTGCCGCTGGCCGCTGGGCCAGCCGTCCTGGGGGCGGTGGCGGGCCTGGTCGCCCCTGGTGGTGACGGCTTCTGAGGCTTGGTTGGTTGGGCGGTGCGGCCCGCCGCCATGCCGACCGTCCCGACGGTGGCGGTCGGCCCGGTCGCCACGGTGGCCGCGTCGGTGGCGACGGCCTCCGGGGGGCGGTCGGCCGGTAGGGCGAGGTGGCCGGAGCCTGCCGGGGTTCGGCGGTAGTGGCCGTGGGTCGTCGGCCGTTGACGGCTGGGCAGCGCTCGCCGTGCGGGTGATGTCGGCCGGTGGGTGTGGCTCGATGTCGTGTTGCCTGGTGGTGAGGGGTGGTGAGGGGTGGTGAGGGGCGGATGGTGGCCCCTCTCGGCGCCGGAGGCCGTCACACGGGCCCGGTGGGCTGTCGCCGGTCGAGGGGCGTGGGAGCGCGGGCCTCAGACGGATGGGGTGGTCGGGGCAGCATGACGGTGACCGGGTCGGTGGCCGCGCCGGTGGCGACGGCTTCCGGGGCGCGGGTGGTCGGCCGGTAGGGCGAGGTGGCCGGGGCCTGCCGGCCAGCGCTCGCCGTGTGGGGTGATGTGGGCCAGGGGCTGTGGCTCGATGTCGCGTCGGGGCGATCCGGGGCCGGAGGGTGTCACTGCGGGTCGGAGTCTCCGGTCGGCCCGGGGGTGGTGAGGGCCAGGCCCGGGGTGAGGTGGAAGCGGCCGGGGGAGTCCGTGCGGGGGCGTTCGGCCGGGGGCATGGCGGCGCGGCGTTCCAGCCAGGCGCGGAGGCGGGAGAGGGCGCTGCGGTTGCGTTCGGACGGGTCGCCGCCCGATTCGCGCAGGAGGACGCAGGGCGGACGGTCGTCGCCGGAGGGGACCACACCGACCACGGTGAACGCGGTTCCCGGGGGGAAGACGGCCTGGGGCGGGCTGTCGGTGGAGTCGAACACGGAGGTGCGTCGGCCGGTCGCCGACCAGATGAGGAACTCGACCGAGGAGCCGGGGAGTTCGGAGCCCGGGGCGGTCAGGCCGGCCAGTGGTGCGGGTTCGCGGAACTGGCGGCCGGTGGGGTAGTGGGAGAGGACCGACTCGGGGTCCAGCGCCGCGTCGGCCCCGAGCAGGACGGCACCGTGGTGGCTCGGGAGGCGGCGCAGCCCGGCGCCGAGGCAGCGCAGGAACGGTTGCAGGGCCGGGTCGCCGGACCGTGCGGCGGCGACGAGGCCGGCGCGTGTGGCGGGGACGCCGGTGTCGGTGTGGTGGAGCAGGACGGCGGCCAGATCGGGCTTGAAGTCGTCCTGGGAGGTGGAACGCAGCCCGGGGAGCCGGGTGGCGAGGTGTTCGAGGCGCCCGGTGCAGCGGTGGTAGTGGTCGCCGAGCAGGGTGCGGACGGCGTCGCGTTCGTCGGCGCCGGCCGCGGTCACCGGTGCCGGGCAGTCGTCGGGGCCGAACAGACGGGCGCTCGGGGAGGGGGCCGGCGAAGGCGGGGGAGGGGACGGGGACGGGGACGGAAGCGGCTCGGGCTCCTCGGCGGGCTCGACCGGAGGGGCCGGGGGAGCCGGGGAAGCCGGAGGGACCTCCGGGGTGCGCAGGGGGCGGGAATCACCGCCGGCGGTGGCGACAGCGGCGGCGGCAGGCGCGGCAGCAGGGGCGGTCGCGGGTGCCCGACGGGGGGCCGGGGTGGCACCGGCGGTGCTGCCGGTGGCGGGGGCGGCGGTGGCCCGGACGGGCGTGGGCAGCGGGACCGGCCGCGGTGCGGGCTCGGGCTCGGGCTGGGGCTCGGGGACGGCGGGCACCTGGTGGCGCACCGGCGGTCCGGCCTCGGCCTCCGGCACGGGCGGGACCCGGTGCGGGGCCGGGAGTTCGGTGCGCGCCTCGGTGCGCGCCTCGGGGAGGGCGGCCGGAGCGGGGCGCGCGGGGGCGGGGCGTGTCGGGGCGACGGTCGGCCGGCCGATGCCGTACGACACGGCGGCCACGGCGGGCGGCCCGTTCAGCGGCTGTTCGGCGCCGAGCCACTCCAGCTCGTGCATCCGCGCGACGAAGCGGCCGACGCGTTCGGCGGCGGGCTCCAGCAGCCCGTGCACCAGCAGGCCGAAGCCCTCGGCGCCGGCCGCCGGGAGCCGGTCGAGCAGGGCACCGAGTTCCTCGAAGGCGTCGGCCGGCACCGGGCGGTCGCGCTCGCCGACGATCAGCAGCGGGCGGGCCGCCTCGGGGCGCCGGAAACGCGGGGTGAGCACGTGCGGGGGTTCGGGGCGCAGCCAGAGTCCGGCGGGGACGGCCTCCAGCGCCCAGTACGGGAACGCCCGGAAGACGGCCGGCCCGTCGGTCCGCCAGTCGGCGCCGCCGTTGCGCCAGGCGGCGGGGCTGGTGGGGGCACCGGGGGCGGTGGCCAGGCGCAGCAGGAACGGCTCCCAGCCGGCCCGGCCGTCGCGGTCCAGGACCCGCGAGGTGGGCCCGCCGGGGCCGAGCACCGGCAGGCCGATGGCGGCCTGCACCGGCCGGGCCGTGCGGGCGGCCAGTGCGCCGCTGAGCGCGGCGAGTTGGTCGGGGGCCGCCCAGGGGGCGCTGACCAGGGGGCGGTCGGTGCCGAGCGGCAGGGCGAGCACGGCCTCGGTGAAGTCCTCGGGCAGCAGGACCGGCCGGGCCGGGGTGCCGATGAGGACCACGGCGTTGCCGGGCGGCGCGGCGGCCAGCCGGAGACCGGGCAGCGGCGCGGTGGAGGGGTCGGCCGGGTCGGTGAGCCAGAACCCGGCGGGCAGCCGCAGGACCCGCACGGCCTCGGCCCGGCCCCTGGCGGCGGCCGCGGAGAGCGGAGCGGGAGCGGAGAGCGGAGCGGGAGCGGAGAGCGGAGCGGGCGTGGAGGCCACGGAGGCCGGGGCGGGGCCGGACGGCGCCTCGACCGGGGCGGCGGTGCCCAGGGTGCTGTGCAGCCGGCGGGGCGCCTGGCCCGCCTCGCACCGCCACCACGAGGACGCCTCGACCGCGCCCGCCGGGTCGGTGACCCTGAGGTTGCCGGCCGGGGTGATCTCCACCAGGCCGTCCGGGGCGACGACCGGCACGCCCGCGCGCTCGGCGACCACCTCGGCGGGCCGCCGGCCGTTGGGCGCGAGGGCGGCCAGTCCGGAGGCGGCGAGCACCAGGTGGGCGGCGCCGCGGGCGCGGGCGATCACCCCGAGGTCGGCCATCCGGTCGCGCAGCACCTTGGCCGAGTCGGGCGCTGCGGCGACCACGACGACGGCGTCCGGGACGGGCCGCAGGGCGCCGATCGCCGCGGTCAGCTCGTCCTCGCGGGCGGTGGACGCCGCGATCACGAAGTGGGGCCCGACCGCGCGGAGCACCGACGGGCCCGGGCCCGTCGCGACGACCGGTGCGGTGCCGGACCCGGTGCCGGACCCGGCGGCCGGCAGCGCGGACCGGGCCGCTTCGGGGGCGGGCGCCGGCACCTCGGCGGGCGCGGGCCCGGCGGGCAGCGCGTGCTGCGGCCCGCGCCGGAATCCGAAGCGGCGGCGGGGCTCGGCCGGGGGCGCGGGCTCGCCGGAGCGCGCGCCGGTGCGGGAGAGGCTCATCGTCCTGGACTACGGCCCCCGCCGCGCCCCCGGTTCACCACCCGCCGAACCACCCGCCGAACCACCCGCCGGGCCACCGGTCGAACCCCCGTCGCAGCACCCGCCGACCCCCCGCCCGCGCGGCCGTCAGGCACCCGCCGCCCCGGCGGCCTCCGGCTCCGCCCCGGCGTCCGGCTCGGGCTCCGGCTCCGGCATCAGCCCGGTCTGCACCTGCACCGTCCGGCGCCGGGTGACGTGCAGGCCGCGGCCGGGCGGCAGCACGCGGGGTTTGACGCTGCCGAACAGCGTGCCCTCGCTGGGCGGGCAGGACAGCAGGGTGATCGGCGTGTTGACGTCCTGGAGCCGGCGCAGCAGCTGGTCGCTGTAGGACCGGCCGATGCCGTTCGCCGAGCGGGCGACGATCAGGTGCAGGCCGAGCTCGGTGCCCTGCGCCAGGTGTTCGAGGAGCGGGCCGAACGGGCCGGGGCCCGCCGCGCCGGGAACGAGGTCGTAGTCATCGACCACGACGAACAGCTCCGGCCCGGTCCACCAGTCGCGCAGCCGCATCCTGGCCGGGCTGATCTCCTCGCCGGGCAGCCGGGCCTCCATGGCGCGGGCCGCGCCGGTGACGACCTGCCGCAGCACGTCCACCGAGACGGCGTAGCCGAGCCGGTACTCCTCCGGGACGCTCTCGTAGAGGCCGCGCCGGAAGTCGACGAGCATGATCCGGGCCTGCGCGGGGGTGTAGGCGGAGGTGATCCCGGCGATCAGCAGGCGCAGCAGGTTGGTCTTGCCGCTCTCGCTGTCGCCGACCACCAGCAGGTGGGGCGACTCCTCGAAGTCGTGCCAGAGCGGCGCGATCGCGGTGTCCTCCAGGCCGAGGGCGACCCGCAGCCGGCCCTCGGGCGCGGGCAGCGAGGCGGCGTCCAGCAGCAGCGGCAGCATCCGCACCTCGGGCGCGCGCGGGCCGCTCCAGTGCTCGTTGACGGCGTCGACGAGGTCGGCGATGCCGTCGGCGAGGTCGTCGACGCCGCCCTGCCCGTCGATCCGGGGGAGGGCGCCGAGGAAGTGCAGCCGCTCCTTGGTGAGGCCGCGGCCGGGGCTGTGCGGGACGGTCTCGGCGGCGCGCATGTTGATCATGGAGTCGATGGGGTCGCCCAGGCGCAGCTCGAAGCGGGTGCCGAACTGGTCGCGCACACCGGCGGTGATCTCGCCCCAGCGGGCCGCCGAGACGACGAGGTGCACGCCGTAGTTGAGGCCGCGGGCGGCGATCGGGGCCAGCGCGGCCACCAGCTCCATGAACTCCTGGCGCAGGGTGCCCCAGCCGTCGATGACCAGGAAGACGTCGCCGTGGCGGTCGTCGGCGAGCTCCGGGTCTCCGGCGGCCCTGCGGCGGCGGAAGGTCGCCATCGAGTCGACGCCGAGCTGTGCGAAGCGCACCTCGCGGCGCGCGATGATGCCGTTCACCTCGGCGACGGTGCGGCCGATCCGCTCCGGGTCGTGGCGCCCGGTGACGCCGCCGACGTGCGGCAGCCCGCGCAGCGAGGAGAGCGTGCCGCCGCCGAAGTCCAGGCAGTAGAACTGGACCTCCTGCGGTGTGTGGGTGAGCGCCAGGGCGGTGATCAGGGTCCGCAACAGGGTGCTCTTCCCGCTCTGCGGGCCGCCCGCGACGCCGACGTGACCGCCGGCGGCCGACAGGTCGGCGGTGAGCAGTTCGCGCATCTGCTGGAACGGGCGGTCCACCACGCCCACCGGGACGGTCAGCGTGCCGACGGCCGGGCGGCCGTCGGGCGCCAGGCCGTGCCGGGGCCCGGGGGTGAGCGGCGGCAGCAGCTCGTCCAGGGTGGGCGGGGTGTCCAGCGGCGGCAGCCAGACCCGGTGGGCGGGCGGACCGGCGTCGAGCATCCGCGCGGCGGCCAGGTCCAGCAGGTTCGGGGCGTCCTCCTCGGCGGCCTCCCGGGCCTCCTCGGCGGCCAGCACCTCCGGGTCGGGATCGCGCGGCGCGACGTACTCGGTCGTGTACGCGACGATCTGACCGGCCACGGCCGCCTGCTGGACGGCGCCCCGCCGGCGGCGGTAGGGGCCGGAGACGTAGGCGGCCTTGAAGCGGGTGAGCGTGGCGATGTCGCTGCGCAGGATGCCGTTGCCGGGCTGGGAGGGCAGCTGGTAGGCGTCGGGCACGCCGAGCACGCCGCGGCTCTCCATGGCGGAGAAGGTGCGCAGGCCGATCCGGTAGGAGAGGTGGGACTCCAGCGCGTGCATCCGGCCCTCGTCCAGGCGCTGCGAGGCGAGCAGCAGGTGCACCCCCAGCGAGCGGCCGAGCCGGCCGATCATGATGAACAGCTCCATGAAGTCGCGGTGCGCGGAGAGCAGTTCGCTGAACTCGTCGACCACGACGAAGAGCGTCGGCAGCGGGTCGAGCTGGGCGCCGCCGGCCCGGGCCGTCTCGTAGTCCAGCAGCGAGCTGTAGGTGCCGGCCGAGCGCAGCAGCTCCTGGCGGCGGTTCAGCTCGCCGTGCAGGGCGTCGCGCATCCGGTCGACCAGGGCGGCCTCGTCGGCGAGGTTGGTGATCACCGCGGAGGTGTGCGGGAGCGCGTCCAGTCCGAGGAAGGTGGCGCCGCCCTTGAAGTCGACCAGGACGAAGTTGAGCGTCTCCGAGGAGTGGGTGAGCGCGAGCGCCAGCACCAGCGTGCGCAGCAGTTCGGACTTCCCGGAGCCGGTGGCGCCGATCAGCATGCCGTGCGGGCCCATGCCGCCCTGCGCGGACTCCTTGATGTCGAGTTCCACCGGCTTGCCGTCCGCGCCGACGCCGATCGGCACCCGCAGCCGCCGCCCGCGCGGACGCTCGGCCCAGCTGCGGGCGATGTCGTGCTGGTACAGGTCGTTGACGCCCAGCAGCGAGGTCAGGTCGAAGTCGGTGCTGAGCGGCTCCGAGACGTCCATCGCGTCGCCGAGCCGGTACGGGGCGAGCGTGGTCGCGTAGCGGCGGGCGGCCGGGGCGCTCAGGGCGTCCGGGCGGCCGAGCGGGGTGATCTCGTCGCGCCGGTTGCGGTCGGCGGTGACGAGGTCCAGCCGGTCGCCGGTGATCCGCAGCCGCATCCGGAACGGCGCGTGCTTCCACTCCACCGCCCCGGAGACGTCCAGCAGCACGGCGTTGCGGTAGCCGGCCAGCAGGGCGCGGCTGCCGCCGGGCAGCTTCACGCCGTCCAGCACGATCACGGTGAACGGCTCGTCCCTGCCGGGCTGGGTCTCCGGTTCGAAGGGCGGGCGGTCGGAGAACTCCGGGCCCAGCACCTGCTCCAGCTCCAGCAGCGAGTCGGCGACCAGGCGCACCGGGCCGGCGCCGTCCGTCTCGGTGGGGTGCAGGGCGTGCGGCAGCCACTTCAGCCAGGTCCACTCCTCGCGCAGCCCGGGGGCGACGGCGGCCGCGACGCGCAGTTCGTCGGGGGCGTGGAAGAACGCGAGCTGGGCGATCATCGCCCGGGCCAGCGCGCGGGCCGGGCCGGGGTCGGCGGCCTCGGCGGGCTCCGCCCCGGCGGGCGCGGGCGCGGCGAGGAGGTCCCCGCCGTCCGCCGGGCCGGTCTCCGGCGCGGGGTGCTCGCAGCGCAGCAGGATGTGCGCGTAGCCGCGCACGTGGACGGCGATCGGCTGGTCGGCGATCGAGCCGTAGGCGTGGATGAAGCGGCGCAGCGCGTGCGCGCACAGCGGTTCCAGGTCCTCGACCGGCTGGGTGGACAGCGGGGCCAGCTTGACCGCGAGGCGCTGGGCGCCGGTGGCGATCCGCACGTCGCCGAAGTCCGGGTGCGCCGCCCGCCGCTCCCACAGCCGCGAGGTCCGCACCAGCGTGCCGAGCGCGTCCGGCGCGGGGTGGCGCCAGGCGAGCGCCAGCCGCTGGTTCACGATGTGGCGGCGGACCTGACGGCGCACCTGGGAGAGGTAGCGCAGGTAGTCGCGGCGTTCGCCGCGCAGCTGCCGCTTGCGGTCGCTGGCGCCGCGGATCAGCTGGGTCACCAGCATGCCGACGGCCGACAGGCCCATCATGCCCATCGCCACGTAGGTGAGCGGCCCGCCGCCGGACTGCGGGTTGAGGAAGATCATCACCATCGAGAGCGAGCTCAGCGCCATCGGCGCCATGGCGATCATGTTGGACATGCCGCTCTGCTGTTCCGGGAGCACCGGCGGCTCCTGCAACTGCAGCTCGCCGTCCGGCATCGCCGGTCCGGGGCGCCGGGGCGGACGATCGACCAGGACCACGCTCAAGGGGGCTCTCCTCTCGCGGCGCCGCCGCCGGCGCCGGTGGCGGCGGGCCCGACGGCTCGGGTCGCACCGCACTCGGGCCTACGGCCCGCGGGACCCCGGTGGTTCACCGCGCCCCGGGGGGCGGGTGAACCGACCGCACGCCGCCGGCCGTACCTGTGGGACGGGAGAACCGGCAGGCCGATTCCACGGGAGGACGCGACAGGTGAGCACCACCACGGCGGCGACAGGACTGGTGCGGCTGAGGTTCCGCGCCCCCGGCGCCGCCTTCGAACTCGCCCTGCCCGGCGACGTCGTCCTCGCCGACCTGCTGCCGGCCGTCCTCGGCTACGCCGGTCCCGAGGTCGCGGAGAGCGGCACCGAGCACTCTGGCTGGGTCCTCCAGCGCCTGGGGGCCGCCCCCCTCGACGAGGAACGGACCCTTGAGGAGCTCGGGCTGACCGACGGTGAGGAGCTGTTCCTGCGCCCCGGCCGCGCGGCGCTGCCCGAGGTGCACTTCGACGACCTGGTGGACGGCGTGCGCAGCGGCACCGCCGCCCGGGGCGACTCCTGGCGGCCCGCCGCCACCCGCCGCCTCGCGCTCGCCCTCGCCGTCGCCACGCTGGCCGGCGGCCTGCTGTTGCTCGCCCTGCCCGGCCCGGAGGGCCCGCGCTGCGCCGCGGCGGCGGTCGTCGCGGTGCTGCTGCTGGCCGGGGGGACGGCGGCGGCCCGGCTGCTCGACGACTCGACGGCGGGCACGGCGCTGGCCGCCGCCGGTGTGCTCCACGCGGCGGCCGCCGCCGCGCTGGTCCCCGGTGTCACCGGCCCGGCCCGGCTGCTCGCGGGCGGTTCGGCGGCGGTCGGCGCCACGGTGCTGGCGCTGGCGCTGGTCGGCTCCGGCCCGTTCTTCGCCGGGCTCCTGGTGACGTCCTCGCTCGCCCTCGGCGCCGGGGCGCTCGCCGCCTCCGGGTCGCCGACGACCCGCATCGCGGCGGCGGTGGCCGCCGTCGCGGTGCTGTTCGGCGCGTTCGTGCCCGGCCTGGCGTTCAAGCTGGCCGGGCTGCGGCTGCCCGCGCTGCCCCGCAACGCCGACGAGCTCCAGGAGGAGATCGAGCCGTTCCCGGCCGAGGACGTGCTCGCCCGCAGCCTGGTCGCGGACAGCTTCCTGGCCGGGTTCTTCATCGCGGTCGGCACCGCCTGCGCGGTCACCCTCGCCCTGCTGGCACTGGCCCGGGACGGCGGCTGGGGCCCGACGGTGATGGCCGCCGACCTCTCGGTGCTGCTGCTGTTGCACGCCCGCGACATCGGCGGGCTGCGCCAGCGGCTCGCCCTGCTGCTGCCGGGCGCGACCGGCCTCGCCCTGCTGGTCGCACGCGCCGGCTGGGACGCCGCGCCGGGTGCGCGGCTGGTCGTCTTCGCGGTGATGCTCGCCGCCGCGACCGGGCTCTGCGTGGCGGCGTGGACGGTCCCCGGCCGCCGGCTGCTGCCCTACTGGGGCCGCGCCGGGGACCTGCTGCACTCGCTCGCCGCGCTCGCCCTGCTGCCGCTCGCGCTCCAGGTGTTCGGCTTCTACGCGACGATGCGCGGTCTGGCGGGCTGAGCCGGCCGCAGCCCCGTTCCCGTCCCGCCGCACCGGGCACCCGTACCGAGGAGGACCACCACCATGCAGTCCCGACGCGATCAGGTGCAGGCCCATCTGTTCGTGATGAGCCGGGTCGCCGCCGGCGTCCTGCGCGCCGAGCCGGACGCCCCCGACACCCCCGTCGGCCGGACCAACCGCGGCGCCGCGATCGGGCTGGCCGTCGCCCTGCTGATCGGCGCCGGGGCCGGTGTCTACGGCCTGATCAAGCCGGGCGGCGCGAGCGGCTGGAAGCAGTCCGGCACCCTCGTGGTGGTCAAGGAGAGCGGCGCCCGCTACGTCTACGCCCAGGGCCTGCTGCACCCCGTGCTCAACGAGGCCAGCGCCCGGCTGCTCGCCGGCGGCCAGCTGAAGGTGGACCAGGTGTCGGCCCGCTCGCTCGACGGCGCCCCGCGCGGCACCCCGGTCGGCATCGTCGGCGCGCCCGACGGCCTGCCCGCGGCCGCCGCCGCGGCCGGCGCCGACTGGCTGCTCTGCACGATCCGCGCCACCAGCGCCGGCTCCGCGGCGGCCAGGCCCGCGCCGCAGCTCTCGGTCGCGATCGGCACCGGCCGGACCGGCCGCCCGGCCGGCGACCAGGGCGTCCTGGTGAGCGGCCCGGACGGCGGCGTCCACCTGCTCTGGCACGGCCGCCGGTTCACGGCGGACGCGGCGGGCGGCGCGGTGCGGGCGCTCGGCTGGTCCGCCGCGGTGCCCGCCCCGGTCACCGCCGCCTTCCTGGCCGCCTTCCCGGCCGGGCCGGAACTGCGCGCCCCGGACGTGCCGGGCCGGGGCAAGGACGGTCCGGCGCTCTCCGGCCGGCCCACCCGGGTCGGCCAGCTGTTCACCGGCACCGGCGAGGAGCGGTACCTGCTCGCGGAACAGGGCCTGGTGGCCCTCAGCGCCACCCAGTTCGCCCTGCTGCAGGGCGATCCCCGGACCCAGCAGGAGGCCTACGGCAACGGCCAGGTGACACCCGGTCCGGTCGGTGCGGCCGACCTCGCCGCGCACACCGCACCGGCCTCCGCCGCGGCGGCCTTCGCCCCCGAGGGCCTGCCCGGCCGCCCGCCGACGCTGCTGGCGCCCCGGTCCGAGCAGGCCCTGTGCGCGGCGCTGCGCCCGGCCTCCGACGGCGGGGACCTGGACGTGTCCGTGCTGGACGCCGCGCCCGTCCTCGGCCTGCCGCCGGTGCTGCAGCCCGGCGTGCTGCCCAGCTGCACCCCGGCGGACCGGATCGCGGTGCGCCCGGGCGGCGGTGCCCTGGTCCGGGCGGTGTCCGGCGCGGGCTTCGGCAGCACGCTGTACCTGGTCACCGACACCGGCGTGAAGTACCCGCTCGCCTCGCCGGCGGTCGCCGAACGGCTCGGCTACGCCAAGGCGGCGCCGACGGCGGTGCCCGGGCGGGTGCTGTCGCTGCTGCCCACCGGGCCCAGTCTCGACCCGGCGCCGCTGGCGGGCGGCATCGTGCAGCCCCCGGTCACCGGCGAGGGGCGCTGCACGCGCTGAGCCGCGGCGGCTGCGCCGGGGTGAACCACCCGGCGCAGCCGTCCCGTTCACCCTGGCGGGCCGGTCCGACCGGCTCGTGGCGAATCGCGCCGGCCGGGACCGGCCGGCGGCACCGAGGAGGTACTCACGTGGTCCAGCAGACGACGGTCAGCCAGCAGGCCCTTCAGGACGTCAGGACCCAGGTCGAGGCGAAGTACGAGGCGATGAAGGCCACCGCCATGTACATCGAGGACATCAACACGGCGATCCGGGACAGCTTCGAGGGCGCGGCCAGCACCACCTTCCAGAACAACATCAACGCCTGGCTGGAGCAGTACGCGGCGGTCAGCCGTGACTACGACGCCTTCCACGGCAAGTTCGGCGACACCAGCCAGATCTTCACCGCGACCGGCGACCACACCCTGAACGTCGCGACCCACAGCCTCGGCGGCGGGGCCGGCGGCCCCGCGGACTACGTCGAGGGCGTCCTGAACCCGAAGTGACCCCGCCGTCCGCCGAACCGACCGCCTGAACCGAAGGGACCCCGCCATGTCCGAGCACATGTCACTGCACTACGCCGGCGTCGACACCGCGATCAACGACCTCGACGCCCACTCCAAGACCATGCACGCCCAGATGGAGGACCTCAAGGAGTACCTCCGGAGCAAGATCGGCGTCGAGCTCATCGGTGCGTTCTCGATCGCTGCGGGCACCCTCGCGACGACGCTGGAGGCCTCCGACAAGTCGATGACCGCCAAGATCGAGAACGCCAGGGTCGCGCTCACCGAGATCCGTGACGCGATCCACGACGCGGACATGCGGGCCAGCACCCACTTCGACCACGTCAAGGGCTGACGCCGTGGCGGACGACGAAGGCGAGAAGGGCGGCGGCGACGGCGGCACCGTCAAGATCACCGACGGCTTCCTCGCGACGTTCCCGGAGAAGACCATCAAGATCTTCCTCAGGGATGTCCTGACGTCGGTGCCGGTGCGGGAGCTGCGGGCCTACGCCGACGGCAGCGCGCCGTTCCTGGTCGGCAACAACTCCGGGAACTTCACCGCCCCGGGCACCCTGGCCACCGCGCTCAAGGCGTACGACGACTCGATCGCGAAGATGCTGGCGACGATCATCGAGCAGTTCGACACCCTGATCGTCGACCTCTCGCTCGCCGACCGCTACCTGAACAACGCACTGGACGAGTCCCTGGACTACGCGCAGTTCATGAAGGTGGCGAACCGGACCCTGACCTCGGGTTCCGGCACCGGCACCAAGTAACCCGGCGGGAACCCCCGCCACCACCGCGGAGCCGGTCCGGGCATCGGGCCGGCCCCGCGCCACGCCAGGTCGGGCACGGCCGTGAGAGGGGATGCCATGGTGTACATCTGGGAGGACGCGCTCACCTTCCTGGGCTCGTCGGCGGACAAGGCTCCGACCAAGCGCGGGGACGTGGTCGACGACGAGAAGCCGTGGCTCAACACCGACGTCCGCAAGCAGGTGGTCCACGCGGGCTGGCAGGGCGTCCAGGGCGACGGCACCGACCTGAAGCTCGACAGCTGGGTGGCCTGGTACTTCACCTACACCGAGGGCACCAGCTCGACGGTGAAGCACGGCAGCTACGTCGTCGGCACCAGCGTGCAGTACCCGAACCTCGACGGCCCGGGGGCCAAGTTCGCGGGGTGGACGGCCAGCCGCAAGCCGCTGGAGCAGTTCATCGACGGCTCGGTCAAGGCCAACGACCGGCTCGACCCGGCCGTCTTCACCAGGGCGGCCGACACCCTCAAGAACTTCAGCTCCTTCCTCGACGGCTGGATCGCCGCGATCGGGACCGAGTGGGTCAAGGGCATCGGGGAGGAGGACGGCGACTGGCAGGGCAGCGCGGCGAACGCCATGCGGACCCTGCTGCTGGCGTTCCGCAACGAGATGGACGCCGACAACCGGATGATCCGCCTGGCCGCTGTGGACGAACACCTGCGCCCGATGGACCAGGGCGTCAAGACCTGGATCACGCAGCTGTGGGAGGGCTTCAAGGGCTGGTGGGGATCGCCCCTGGCCTGGCCGACGAACGCGGTCACCGCGGCGCTGATGGAGGGGCTCAAGGGCGCGACGCTGAAGATCGAGAGGTCGACCGACCGGAACCCGGTCTGGCACAGCAAGGAGGATCCCTTCAAGGGCGACGCCGACGCCTACGGCAAGATCGAGGGCGGAGGCGTGCTCGCCTCCCTGTCGATCACCGTGACCGGGGCGCCGTTCGGCGATCCCAAGTCGGTCGACTTCTGGAAGCAGGTCGACAAGCGGGCCCGGCAGATCTGGCTCGCCAACGTGGTGAAGTGGCTGGACACCGAGGCCGAGCGGGCGCTGACCGGGCTCACCATGTCCTACACGGCCATCGGCAACGCCGCCCGGCCGCTGAAGCCGTTCCCGCTGATGATGCCCGACCCCAAGGCCCCCGAGGACCCGACCAAGGATCCCACCAAGGACGGGGGCAAGGACGACACCGACAAGACCATCGACGAGCTGAACAAGAAGATCAACGAGTTCGGCACCGGCGGCGGCGGGGGCGGCAAGGACGGCGGCCCCAGCATCAAGGACATCACCGGTGGCGGGAGCGGCGGCAGCGGGAACCTGCCGAACCTCGGCCTCGGCGAGGGCGGCAGCGGGTCCGGCGGCAGCGGGAGCACGCCGAACCTCAACCTGGGCAGCGGTGGCAGCGGGTCCGGCGGCAGCGGGAGCACGCCGAACCTCAATCTGGGCAGCGGCGGCAGCGGATCCGGCGGCAGCGGGAGCACGCCCAACCTCAACCTGGGCAGCGGCGGCAGCGGCAGCACGCCGAACCTCGGCCTCGGCGAGGGCGGCAGCGGCCCCAACCTGATCGGCAACCCGTTCCCCGGCCTCAACTCCGGTCCGCTGCAGGACAGCCTCCTCCCCGGCAGTCCCGGGTCGAACCGGCCGGTGGTCGTGCCCCCCAGCTCGGTGATCACCAAGGACGGCCGGATCGTCGACGAGAGCGGCAACCCCGTCCTGGACTCCGCCGGCAACCCGATGGTGGCCGGCCCCGGCTACACCATCGGCCCGGACGGCGTCCTGCGCGACGGCAACGGCAACACCGTCTCGCAGTACCGGCAGCTGCTCGCCGACCGCTACTCCGCCGCCGGAATCGACGGCAGCGGCAGCGGCGACGACCTGCTGACGCCCAATGAGTTCGGCACCGGCGGCTTCTCCTACAACACCATGGGCCTCGGCTCCGGCAGCTCCGGCGGCGCGGGTCCGCTCGGCCTCGGCGGCAGCCCGATGATCACCGGCATGGGCGGCGGCCTCAGCAACCGCGCGCTGGCCGCCGGCGGCGACCCGTCCCTCACCAAGGCCGCCGTCGACCAGGCCAACGCCGAGCGCGCCGCCGCCGAGCGGGCCGCCCGCGCCGCGGCCCAGGAGCAGGCCGCCCTGACCGGCCGGCAGACGCCCACCACCTCCAGCGGGATGCCGCCGATGATGCCGCCGGGCGCCGGCATGGGCGGCGCGGGCGCCGGCGCGGGCGGCGAGAAGGACCGCCGCCGCACCACCTGGCTGGCGGAGGACGAAGAGGTGTGGGGCACCCAGACCGGTGCCGTCGAAGGCGTCATCGGGCGCTGAGCGCCGTGGCAGACGAGAGGACGAACAGATGAGCAACCCGTTCGCGGACCAGATCGCCCAGGCGATGGCGGACATGCAGACCGAGCTGGCCAGGGCCGAGGCCATGCAGCAGGAGATGAACGAGCTCACCGGCTCGGTCACCTCCAAGGACCGCATGGTCACCGTCAAGGTCGGCTCGCAGGGCCAGGTGGTCTCGATGACCTTCCACACCGACGACTACCGCGAGATGGCGCCCGCCGAGCTCGCCAAGGTCCTCACCGACGTGCTCAACGAGGCCCGGGCCGACGTCGGCCGACAGGTCGCCGAGCGCCTCTCCCGCTTCGACGGGCTCGGCGAGACGCTGCGGCTCTCGATGACCGGCGGCAGCGAGCTGGACGAGATCCTCGAACCGCTCTGGGCGATGGCCCCGGGCTACGGGGACGAGGAGAAGAAGAAGGCGAAGGCGGGCCGGCAGGAGGAGTTCCGTGGCTGAGGGGACCACCGCCAAGACGGCGATGCTCAAGAAGAGCTTCGCCGAGTTCTTCGAGCTGAAGGACTTCGTCACCCAGCTCAACACCGAGGCCACCCACATCAACGAGATCAACCTGCGGGTGGGCGGCGACGACGAGATCGGCAAGCAGTACCACGGCCAGGTCGACGACGGCACCAAGAACCTCTACGAGCTGATCGTCAGGATCGGCTCCACGCTGTCCTCGGTCGGCGAGAACGGCGAGCTCCTGGCCGACACCCTCGACAAGGCGGGCGACCACGCCCGCGACCTCGCCAACGGCTTCTGACCCACCCGCAGCCGACGGCCCGACCCCGCGCACCGACCGGAAACGGCAGGCAGTCCCCGTGGCCCACTCCTCGATCGAGGTCAACGAATCGACCGCACGGTTCTTCACGATCATCACCGGCATGCCCTGGCCGGAGATCCGTGAGGGGGACCTGCGCGAGGTCCGGGATGCCTACGAGCAGCTGGCCAAGGAGATGCCCGCGCTGCGGGCGCTGATCGAGAAGGTCGCGGTCTCCTGCGCCCGGCAGTTCAAGGGCCAGGCCGCCACCTCGTTCGCCTACCAGATGAACGCGTTCATCGGCCGGACCGGCGGGGACGACTACGTGTCGGCGGCCGGCAAGACCGCCAAGGCACTGGCGGACTGCGCCGGCGACGTGGCCAACGCGGTCGAGTACACCAAGTGGATGGCCATCGCCCAGCTGGTGCAGCTGCTGGTCGAGATCGCGCTGGCGGTCTTCTGGGCGCCGTTCAGCTTCGGCACCAGCCTCTCCGGGCTGGTGCTCAAGAAGCTGCTCACCAAGGCCGCGTTGACGGCCCTGATGAAGTACCTGCTCAAGACGATCGCGATGCACACCTTCTCGGGCATCGTCGGCGGTCTGCTGATGGACGGCATCATCCAGAACCTCCAGATCGGCCAGGGCAACCGCAAGGAGATCGACAAGGAGTACACCAAGCAGGCGGTGCTGTTCGGCGTCATCGGCGGTGTCCTCGGCGGGCCGCTCGACCTGCTGGGCCTGGGCCTGGGCAAGCTGCTGGGCCGCCTGCTGGGCAAGAGCGGCGGCCGGCTGCTCGCGGACAAGCTCAGCGACTACCTGGTGGACGGCGAGCTGAAGAGCCTCAAGGGCACGCTGAAGACCGCCGCCGAGGCGGCCGCGGCGTCCGGCGAGAAGGGCGCGCTCGGCACGATCGGCAAGGAGACCTCCAAGGGCCTCGCCGACGAGGCCCTGAAGAAGGCGCAGGCCCGCGCCTTCGCCCGGGACCTCGGCAGCCTCATGGAGGCCTCCGCCGAGCAGCTCCGGGCGGGCTTCGGCAAGACCACCAAGGGCTCGCTCGGCGACACCTTCGTCAAGGAGATGGAGAAGACCTTCGTCAAGCACCTGGGCGAGCAGCTCGGGAAGAAGGAGGCCGCGGCGCTCGGCCGTGAGCTGGGCGAGAAGTTCGCCGAGAAGTGGGTGGGCAAGGCGCGGCAGACCGTCCCGCTCAGGGGAGCGGCCAGCGAGGGCCTCGCCGAGGCGCTGGACACCGTCCTCAAGCAGGACGCCGGCAAGGGGCTGACCGCCCATCAGGTCAGCGCCCTGGGCAAGCACCTGCCGGACCTCGCCGACGGCCTGTCGCAGGGCAACAAGATGTTCCAGCTCGGCCTGGGGCTCGGCAACTACCTCCAGTCCGGCGCCCAGAACGTGCTCAGCGAGGGCTTCTACAACCTCATCTTCGGCGAGAACCACGAGTTCACCGTCACCGCGGGCAGCTTCGTCGGCGGCATGATGACCGCGATGATGGGCCACGTCATGCACCTCGGCTCGGCGCCGTTGATGCACGGCTACGCCGACCTCGTCCAGCGGACCCAGTTCAAGGCCGTCGAACAGGGGGCGTCCAAGTACTTCCCCCTCTACCACCCGATCAGCTTCGCGGCGATCGCCAGCATGGCCTCCGGCAAGATCGTGCCGTTCCCGGTGCCGCGGATGGGCCACCCGGAGGCCTTCGAGTTCGCCAGGGGCCAGCGCATCACCTCGCTGGACGACGTCGTGAAGGGCCTGTCGCACGCCTCGGGCGTCGACATCACGACCCCGCCGGCCGACCACGAGGTGGCCGAGTGGATGCAGCAGCTGCTGCCCTACGTCGACCTCCTGGCGGACGAGCGCGCCCGCGATCTGGCCGAGCTGAAGGAGTCGCTCACCCGGACCGTCGGCCACGGCACCGAGGACCTGCCGACGGTGCACGAGGAGCGCGCCGGGCCGGTGAAGGTCCAGTCGGACGACGCGCCGTCCGTCGCGCCCGGGCCGCCGTCGCGGGAGGCCGAACAGCGGACGCAGGGGCCCAAGGCGCCGGAGCAGAAGGCAGCGGAGCACAAGGCGCCGGACCAGAGGGGGACGCCGGATCAGAAGGCCGCCGAGGCGCCGAAGCGGAGCACCCCGGGCCGGACCGGGGCGGTGCCCCCGGTGTCGACGGAGTCCTCGGGCGACGTGCCGACCGCCCCCCGCCGCCGGCCGGCCGGCACGACGGACGACACCACCGCCGAGCGGACCGCGACCACCGCCGAGCGGACCGCCACCGCCACTTCCTCCGCACGCGTCCCCACCGCCTCCACCGACCACCCGGCCCCGAACCGCACCCCCCGGGACCTGCCCGCCGGCACCGACGAGTCCGGCCGCCACCCGGTGCAGGAGCCGGCGCCCCCGGCCCCTCGGCGGACCACGAGCCCGGCCTCGGCGCTGTTCGGCCAGGACACCCCGCCGAGCCGTGCGGCCGACGACGCCGGGTCGCCGGCGCCGCCCCGGACCCTCGTCGGCGAGGAGACCGCCCCCGCCCCCGGTGAGCGCGCCGAGCCCCGCCCGAAGGCCCCGCAGGCGCAGCCGGACGCCGAGGTGCCCGTGCCGCCGCCCGCCACCGACACCACCACCGACGCCACCGACACGGCGGCGGCCACCCCGGCCGCCCCGGCCGCCCAGGACGCCCCGGCGCCGCCGCTCCGGCCGGGCCCGGACAACCCCTGGCACCCCACCGAACCGGACGGCACCCTCAGGGGCGCCCCGCGCCGCCCGCCCGCCCCCGCGAGCGGCCAGTGGCAGGAGGTGCTGCCCAACGGCACGGTCCGCGTCCACCGGACGGAGCTGGACGCCGCCGTCCGGCCGGGCGCGCCGGCCTCGGCGTTCCCCTCGCGGTGGAGCCGCTCCGTGCTCGACCCCGGCGCCGTCTACTACCCGAAGGACTGGACCGCGGCCCAGCTCCGGCACCACGTCACCACCGCGCTCGCCGACCCGGTCCTCCAGCGCGAGGCGAACGGCCTCCACTACCGGCTGGGCCGGTCGGGCGGCGTCTGGATCGAGGGCATGTACCTGCCCGACGGCAGCCTCCTCGGTCACCGCCCGGCCCCGTACCAGTCGATCCAGAACCCCCGCTACGACGCCCCGGGGACGCTGACGGCGAGCCGGGGCGAGGAGGTGCGGCCGCCCGGCCTCGGGCCGGTCCGGGTCCGGCGCGACCTCATGCACGACGGGGCGGAGAGCCTCGAAGTCACCGCCCGGGTCAAGCTGGTGGGCGGCGAGCACATGACGCAGCAGGAGCTGCTGCGCGCCCGGGCGAGGCTGGAGCGGGCCGCCGCGGAGTTCACGGCCGGCCCCGGGGAGGGCCGGCCCCGCGCCCGGCTCCGGCTGGAGTTCACCCAGGACGGCGACGCCGTCGAGGTCCGCCTCGCCCCCGGCCAGGACCCGACCCTCCGGCAGGCCGTGCCGCGGCTGCACGAGCGGGCCGCCGCCGACGGACCGGCCGCGACCCTGGCCGCCCTGAGGCGGCAGGCGCCCCCGCCCCCGGAGACTGTCTCCGGCGCCACGCGGATGCTCGCCGGCCGGCAGGCACTGTTCGAGCCCTCGGCGTGGGACAACCCGACCCGGGGCCGCCACCTGCCGCGCGAGTGGACCGCCGACGAGGCCCGCTACGCCGCGAGCGTGGTCGCGGGATCGGCGCACCGCGTCCCGGCCGGACCGGTGCCGCCCGGCGGCACCACCGCGCCCGAGCTGCGCCACGGCACCTTCGCCGGGGTGAAGCTCACGGTGCGGGTGGAGAACGGGCTCATCACCGACTTCTGGGGCCGGCCGGACCAGCGGATGCCGGACCAGCTGGCCGCGCCCCGGCCGGAGCAGCACCAGGTGCTCGGGACCCACCGGGTCCGCCCGCCCAGGGACGCCCTGGAACGGACCATGGACGAGCGGGTGCTGCAACGCTTCCTGGTGAGCCGGATCAGGCTCGCCGACGGCGACACCGAGTCGCTGGTCACCGTCCGGGTGCACCTGGACACCTCGGCGCTGGACCTGAAGGACCAGGCCACCGCGAAGAGCCTCAAGGAGCTGGTCAAGCGGACCCGGACCGGGGTCTCGGAGGCCTACGACATCGGCCAGCGGCTGCCCAGCGGCGACCGGTTGCGGGTGCGGGTCGAGTTCGTCGCCGACCGGGCCAAGGCGCACCACACCGTGCAGGTCCACGCCCAGCAGGACCGCGCGGACCACCGCACCTGGGGCCTGAACACCTCGGCCGTCGTCGCCGCCCACGAGGTCGGCCACATGCTGGGGCTGGCGGACGAGTACCGCGAGCGCTCCGACGGCGCCAAGCCCCGCCCGGTCTACCTCGACGGCGGGCTGCTGGGCTCCTACATCCGCGACGGCTTCGACCGGCCCGTCGTCGACATGGACAACGTGCCCGGCGGCCCGGTCACCACCCACCCGCGGCCGGTGCTGCGCGCACGCAACCTGCGGCAGCTGGGCGCCGTGATCGACCAGGTCTTCGGCGCCGACCGGGGGCCCGGGCCGGAGAGCACCCACCCGCCGCGGCCCCGGATGAACCCGGACGCCCTGCGCCTCGCGCTGCACGGCAGCCTGCACCGCGACAGCCTGCGGCTGCCGGGCGGCGGGCGCGACGGCGGCGGCCACCTGTTCCCGCCGCCCGGCTCCGGCGATCCGCGGCCGACCCGGATCCCGGGCTCGGAGAACCGCAACGGCACCTTCCGGGTCCTCGGCGGACCGGCCGACGGCGTGGGCGCCGGTCAGCACCGGCTGGCGGGCGAGCTGGACGTGTCGGCGGCGGTCCGGGCCCGCGGGCGCACCATGTTCCCCGAGCACTGGTCCGCCGACGACGCGGCCTACGCGGCCGAGCAGGCCTACCAGCACGCCCGCCGCCGGGGCGACGCGGCGTTCACCCGGTCCGGCCCGGACTCCTGGACGTGGACCGGCGAGTACGGCGGGGTGCGGATCGACGGGCGGATCCAGGTCCGCACCGAACAGGGCCCCCGCGGCCCGGTCCAGGTGGCGGAGATCGTCGCCTTCCGGCCGTCCGACGACCAGGGCGGACTCGGTCCCGCCCCGCACCTGCCCTGGCACCCGCAGCCCGACACCTTCGACCAGCGGGCCGCGGACCTGCTGCGCTACGGCGACCGCCAGACCCTGACCGGCGTCCACCACCAGCCGCCGAGCCTGTCGGGGGCCGTGGGGTCGGCCTCGCCCGAGGGACAGCTGGCCGGCCAGCGGATGGGCGTCAAGATCGGCACCCACTCGCCGGTCCTCCCCAACGGGACCTACCGCGCCACCGTCTGGTACCTCGACCCGGCGGTGAACCCGGCCGCGCCGATGGCGGCGTTCGACTCGCGCTGGTTCAAGCGGGCGGACCACCCGCTCAACACGTTCTACCCGGAGCACTGGCGGCCCGCGCGGGTCCTGCGGGCCGTCGACGCGGCCTACGCGGCCCGGGACCGGGCGGGCGACCGCGTCGTCGACGGCGCGGTCCACTGGACCGGCATCGGCGACGGCGTCCGGATCGAGGGGATCACCCGCGACGGCCGGCACGTGGTGCACCGTCCGGCGGACGAGCAGCCCGGCGTCGTCCGCAGGGCCGGCGCCCCGCGCTCCGCCCCGCTGACCGAGCCCGGGCCGCCCGGCACCGGCAGGCGTCCGGCCGTCGTCTCCGGCATGCCGCCCGGCACGGTGCCCGACGACGTCTTCAGCCCGCACCTGAGCGCCGACGCCGGCCGCGGCCTGCCCGCGCAGTGGACGGCCCAGGAGCAGCGCTTCGCCGTGCACAAGGGCCGCAGGCTCGGCGAGGACACGGCTCTCGACGGCGGCGGCACGCGCGGCACGGTGGTCTTCGCCGGCGTCGAGATCACGGTGCTGCGGGACGCGGACGGCAAGGTCACCGACTTCTCGGTCGCGGACGGCCACACCCCGCCCGCCCAGCTCGACGTACCGGTGCCCGAGCGCGGCACCCGCAGGCCGAAGGCCCCCGCCGGTGAGGAACACGAGGAACGGCCGCGCCGTGCGCCGCACGACCCCGGGTCGGAGGACGGCTCCGACACCTCCTCGCGGCGCGGCGAGGACGAGGACTCCGAGCGCGGCTCCGAGGACGGCTCCGCGTACGACTCCGACGAGGACTTCGAGTACGACTCCAACGAGGACTTCGAGGAGGCCGACGACGCGATGTCCGAGGCGTCCCGCGCGGACACCCTGGACCTCATCTCCGACGACGAGCCGATGGAGTGGGACGGCACCTTCGACGACGCCCACCCGGCCACCGGGCCGATGGACCTCGACCAGTCCGTGCCGCAGCCGCCACGCCGGGTGCGCCCGGCCCACGAGGCGCCGGCACCGGACCTGCGGTTCGCCGAGCTCCGCGACCCGGTCGAGGTCCGCCCGCCCGCCGACCCGGCGCGTCACCTCAGCGACTCCACCCTCCTGCGCCGCTTCCAGGTCGCCCGCGGCGTCCTGGTGGACGGCCGCCCGGCGGTCGAGCTCGTGGTGCGGATCCACCTGGACGCCGCGGGCCTGCCGCACACCCCGGACCGCGACCGGGCCGTCCAGGAGCTGCGGGACCGCGCCCGGCGGGGGATCGACCACTACTACAACACCGGGCACCGGCTGCCGAACGGCGACGTCCTCGTCACCCGGGTCGAGTTCGTCGACGCCGACCGGGCGCACCACCGGGTCGAGGTCCTGGAGGGGACCGGGCGCGAGGCCCAGGACGAGTGGCACCTCGACAGCACCGAACGGACCCTGGCCCACGAGTTCGGCCACCTGCTCGGCCTGCCCGACGAGTACCGGGAGCGGCGCGTCCGCGCGGAGGGGACCGACGAGAACGGCGACACCGTCGTCATCGACGACCCGACCCACCCCCGGCCGGTCACGGCCGACGCCAGCCTGATGGGCAGTGCCACGCGGACCCGCGGGCGGGTGCGGTTCGACCAGGACGCGGGACTCCTCTCGGACGGGACCGTCGTGCCCGACGCGCTCGCGCCGCGGCACCTGCGGGAGCTGGGCCGGGCGATCGAGGACGCCCTCGGCCCCGGGCCGGGCGCACCGGTCGTCGACGGCCTGCCGCGCCGGGCCTCCTTCGGCCGGGACGCGCTGCAGACCTCCACCTTCGGCGACACCCGCAACCCGGGCGGCCATCTGCTGCCGCCGGCGGGCTCGGACCGCACCGGGCCGGGACGGGTGCTGCGGGTGGAGCGCAACGGCGTGGTGGTGGCCGACTTCTCCGGGGAGGGCGCCTCGACGCTGCCCCGTCCCCGGCGGCTGGACGGTGTCTCCGCGGCCGCCGACGACCTGATCGTGCCCGGGAGCGGCCGGCGCCGGATGTTCCCGCGCAACTGGACCAGCGAGGACGCGGTGTACGCGGCGGAGCAGGCCTACCTGCACGCCCTGGGCACCAACGACATCGTGCACCTCGGCGGCAGCCGCCACCGGTGGACCGGCGAGTACGCCGGGGTCCGGATCGAGGGCGAGATCCGCGCGGGGGAGTTCCTCTCCTTCCGTCCCTCGGACCGTCAGCCGGACGTCGACCCGCCGCGCTACGCCCCCCACCGCCCCGGCCTCGACGGCGTCTTCGGCGCGTTCGGCCAGCGCGCCGAGGACGTCGCCCGCTACGGCGACCGCGGGCACCTCACCGGACTGCACCACGAACTCGACCTCCCCCCGGCCGAGGCGCAGAGCGCGCTGCGGGCCCACGGCGCCCGGATCGTCGAGACCAGCCCGCCGATCCACAACGGCACCTACCGGGCCAGGGCCGCCTTCCTCGATCCGACCGTCGCGCCGACCTCCCCGCTCGCCGACTTCCCGACCCGCTGGCGCCTCCGCAGCTCCGGAAGCGGGCGCACCATGTACCCGCGGACCTGGACGGCCGACGGCCTGACGGTCGCCGTCGACGCCGCGCACGACAGCGTCCCCGTCGAGCGGCGGGTCTACGGGGCGGACGGCCGGACCTACCACTGGGCGGGCGAGGCCTACGGCGTCCGGATCGAGGGGCTCTCCCGCGACGGCCTGCACCTGGCCCACCGCCCGTCCGAGATCCAGCCCCTGGCGGAGTGGCAGCCCCGGCGCGAGGTGGGCAGCTCCCCGGACACCCGGGTCTGGCTGGGCACCCAGCCGCTGTCCGTCGCCCGGGTGCTGTTCGACTCCGGACAGGAGGGCCTGCGGATCACCGTGCCGGTGCGCACGGTCGTCGCCGGCCCGCTGCCCGCCCACCTGCCCCTGCTCGCCCGGGCCGAGATGCAGCACCGGGTGGACACCTACGTGCGGGAGCGGATGCTGGAGGCGGCCGGGCCCGGGGGGCAGCCCCCGCTGGTCACCGTCCGGCTCGACTTCGACCCGCCGCACGGCGAGGTCTTCTCCACCATGCTGCTGCGCCCGGACGGCCTGTCGGACGCCGAAACCCTCCTGGGCCCGCTGGCCCTCTCGGGCCCGCACCGCGTGTTCGCCTGGCAGGCCCGGGAACTGGGCACCCTCGCGACCCCGGCCGAGCAGCTGCTCGCCGTGCACGGGGGACCGCGCGTCCCCACCGACCTGCGCGAACCCGGCCCGCTGCGGGAGGGCGAGCAGCCGCCCGCCGTCGTCCCCGGCTGGGACCAGCAGACCGTGCGGTACCTGGCGACCATGGACGTGCGGTTCAGCGAGCGGGCGCTCGCCGCCGACCCGCGCGACCTGCCCGCCGACCGGAGCCTGCCCCACGAGTGGAACGCCCTCGACAGCCGCTGGGCCGCGCTGCGGGTCCTGGAGGACCACGAGCGCCGGCACGGCTCGACCGTGAGCGGGATCGTCCGCGGCACCCTCGGCGACGTCGTGGTCGAGGTCCACGTCGAGGACGGCCAGATCGTCCGCGTCACCGGTGTCGGCGACCAGCGCGGGCTGCCGCAGCTGCACGTGCCGCCGTTCGTCCCCGAACCCGGCGCGGGACCGCACCACACCTCCCAGGAGCCCCCCGGCCCGGCCGCCGCCGACGCCCCCCTCGTCCGCGACGCCGTCCGGCCGGACGCCGATCCGGCCGGTGCGGCGATGGTGCGCGCCCTCGTCGAGGACGACCCGGGGCTGCTGCGCCGGCTGTTCGGCGACGAGGAGGCCGGGCGGCTGGCCGCCGACCCGGCCGCCGCGGAACGGGCGCTGCACGAGCTGGTCGAGGCGCGGTTCCGGGAGAACCCGGAGCTGGGACGGGAGGCGCACGAGCTGTACACCGCCTGGGCCCGCTGGACGGGGAACGAGCCGGCGGACTGGCCGGTCTTCGCGGAGGACCTGCAGCGGGAGCTCGCCGCCTGGCGGGAGAAGGGCTGGGCGGGCGTGCACGACCCGCGCACCGTGCGGGACGCCTTCGCCGTGCTCACGGCCGCCGCACTGGACCTGCGGGTCAGCCTGGTGGAGGTCCGCAACGAGCATGCGACCGTCGCGGAGTTCGGCCCCGCGGGCGGGCGCCCGGTCCGGCTCGACCACGACGAGCGCGAGGGCTACTCGACCGTCGCCGCCGCCGAGCGCCGCCAGGAGCACGAACGCCTCCTGCGGGAGACGGCGGAGGAGCGGCGCGGGGCCGAGGAGGCGGCCGAGGCGCGCCGCCGGGCCGAGGAGGAGCGCCGGGCCGACGAGGAGACGGAGGCGAGGTCCACGGCCGGCGAGGAGGAGGTCGTCCGCCGCCGCCCGTCCGGCGAGGACGAGGATTCCGAGGAGGAGGTCCGCCGCCCGTCCGGCGAGGACGAGGATTCCGAGGAGGAGGTCGTCCGCCGCCCGTCCGAGGAGGACGAGGATTCCGAGGACGAGCCGAGGACGCCCGCGCAGCTGGAGGAGGCGCGGCGCCGCGCCGCGGAGATCCGCGAGGGCAAGCGCGTCGCCCGGGACGGCGGCGAGGACTCCGGCCTCCCCGGCGGGAACGAGGACTCCGGCTCGCCGGGCGGGAACGAGACCCCCGTGATCGTCCCCGCGCCGGTCCACGCCGCCGACACCGACACCGTCCTCGGCGCCGGCGTCGGCGCCGGCACCGTCGTCGACCCGGGCCCCCGGCCGCCGAAGTCCGTCCTCGACCGCGGAGTGCTCTCCGGCGCGCACATGGTGACCAGCCTCGGCGAGCCGGACACCGTGCTGGTCGGGAAGCTCGGCGCGAAGATCGAGCAGGCCCTCCCCGCCGGGACCCCGAACCGGGCGTCCTTCGCCCGGGCGCTCGCCGAGAGCGTCTTCAGCGGCACCAGCCTGCGCGCCCTGGTCTCGGCGCTGTCGCGCGGCGACGTCCTGCACATCCCGGTCGGCACCGACGCCCACCAGGGGACCATCACCCTGCGCGGCGAGGTGGCGGGCCTGGTGCACCACTCCCAGAAGGCGAAGTTCGAGTACGAGGGCGGCGGCGACCGGGTGGTGACCCTCGGCGGCGCCAAGGGCGCGAGCCGCTCGTTCGGCGTCGGCATCCAGGGGCGGGGCGACGTCTTCAAGGTCATGCGGGCGGCGCTGGACGCCTTCGGCGTCAACCGCGACCGGGCGCGCGCCGACGAGCTGACGACCAGTTCGAAGTTCTTCTCGCGCGCCAAGACCACGGAGGTCACCGAGCTCTTCCGCGGGAAGCTGCTCGTGGACGTCGGCTACCGGCCCAAGGGCGAGCGGGAGACCGAGTCCCTGCCGCCCCGGCTGGACCCGGACGACGCACGGCTCCTGACGACGCCGCTGGAGATCGGCGTGCCGCAGCGCGAGACCCGGCCCCCCGCCGAGTCCGACATCCGGGCGAACCTGCTGGGCGAGCTCGACCCGGCGCTGCTGGCGCAGAAGCGGCTGCACTCCTCGACCATCATGCTCGACGTCCACGTCAAGGGCGAGCCGCAGGTGCGCCCGGCGGCGCGCCAGACCGCCGGCGGGTCCACGGAGCTCGGGAACCTGGGCCCGCTGCGCACCGACCCCCTGCCGACGCACCGGCAGGCCATGGTGGGCGTGGTCGAGGCGCTGCGCCGCAGCGTCCTCGACGAGAAGGAGGCCCACGAGCGGACCGTCCGCGAACGGACCCCCGAGGACGACGCCGCCCTCGACGCCGCCGCCCGCCGCGAGCGCGCCGGCCGGGAGAAGGCCGCCGCCGAGCGGATCGCCCGGGCCGAGGAGGCGCTGGCGTTCCACGGGAGCACCCTGTCGGACCGGCTGGTGGCCGAGTTCGGCTTCCGGCGCCTCCAGCAGGACTTCAAGGGCCTGACGAACGGCGAGTCGGTGATCGTCCGGGTGCCCGGCAGCGACGTCTGGGCCGAGGTGAGGGCCGGCAGCCTCGGCATGCGCCTGGTGGCGACTACCAAGGACACCGAGTTCAACACCGGCGCCGGCTCGGTCGTGACCAGGCTCCGGCGCAAGGTGGTGGCCGGCTTCCTGCAGCTCCAGGGCGGCGGCCGGATCGGCACCGACGAGGTGAACGTCACCGCCGGCTTCGGGAAGCGGTGGGGCCGGGACAAGGTCGTCGTGACCGGCCGCACGCTGGAGACCGCGGTCACCACCAAGACCAAGGAGAACGGCGCGGTCCTCGACGGGGACGGCTACCTGGAGGTGGTCGTCCACCGGGGGGACGAGCGGCTGGGCGACCCGGTCCAGGTGCCGCTCGGGTTCCGGACGCTGATGCCGCAGTCGGACCTGCTGGTGAACGAGGTGACGGCGGCCCCCGAGCCCGGGCGCCGGCGCCTGCCGGAGTCCGCCGTCATCCGCGACATCGGCCCGCTCGGCGAGGTGCGCCAGGCGCTGGAGGAGGCCGGCAAACGGCGGTACGGGAGTCTGTGGCCGCAGATCCGCACGGAGGTGATGCAGATCGTCACCCAGCCCTCGCTGGCCTCCAAGCTCGGCGCGATGAGCCGCGGGGACGCGTTCGAGCTGACCGCCTTCGACCGCGACAAGGCGACCGGCGCGCTCGCCGCGCTGGCGCAGCGCGGCGTCAAGGTGACCGTCAGGGCCGAGCTCGTCGACACCCAGCTGGTCCGGCGGAGCAAGGCCGCCGACCTCAGCCGGCAGAACGAGTCCAGCTCCTTCACCACGGAGCAGCGGTACACCAGCCGCTTCGACATCAAGCAGGGCGCCGTCGGCTACGCCCCGGTCCGGGAGATGCCCTCCGGCCAGGTGCAGCTCAGCCAGGAGATCAGGGTCCGCGGCGGCGTCCGCTCCGACGCCAACGACAAGCTCTACGCGAACAGCAAGATGCGGGAGGAGCAGGACGTCCACCGCGGGACGATGAGGCTGACGGTGGTCCTGGAGGGCGGCCTGCACGACACGCCCCCCGTCACCGGGGACATCAGCGCCGAGTACAGCGTGAAGGCCCGTACCGGGGCGGCGACCGGGACCCCGGCCGTCCTGCCGCGCAACGAGCTCGGCGCCGCCTCCGTGGTGGCCTTCAGGAACGAGGAGGGCACGCCCGGCGGGGACCGGCTGTACCAGGACGTCCGCGCGGCGCTCAAGGACCGCTTCCAGTGGCGCGGGGGGATCTCCGACTCGCTGGAACGCACCCTGCGGGCCGAGCTGGGGGCGAACGCGATGCAGGCCAAGCTGTCCCAGCTCACCCGGGGAGGGGTGCTCAAGGTGCCGGTCGCCGGCCCGGGCTGGTCGGCCGAGGTGGTCGTCCGGGCCGCCCTGCGGGAGGAACCCGTCGTCAAGTACACGATCAACGGTGCCGAGTTCGAGGTCGGCACCCAGAACCGGACCGGCCACGGCGTCATGCGGGACATCCGGGACCGCGTCACCGGCCTGCTCGGCCTGACCGGCCGGGCGCGCAAGGAGCAGGACGGCGGCCCCGGAGTGACGCTGACCGGCGACTACTCCTACCGCCAGGAGACCGCCACCGGCGGCAATCTGCAGAGCTCCGGCACCGCCGTCAACCGGGCGAAGAACGTCTCCACGGCCGTGGTGTCCGACGCCGTGGTCGACTACCGGGTGGAGATCCACGGCTGGACGGGCGGGCTGATCCCCAGCACGACGAAGCTCGGCCCGATCACGATGGAGGCGGAGGTCGTCACCCCGCAGTACGACGCGCCGACCGCGACCACGCTGCGCACCGTCCCGGACCGCATCTGGCAGGACCACGTGCTCGGCTCCTCCGACGTGGTCACCAACGTGTTCGTGCCCGGCACCCGGAACGCCGGGGAGGCGGCGGCCGACTTCGGGAAGGCCGTCCTGCGCGGGAACGGGGACCCGGGGGAGTTCGGCGGTCGGAACGTGGAGAAGTGGCTGCACGGGCCGGGAAGGTCCGGCCTGCGCCACAAGCTGTACGACGCGCTCGCCCCGGACCACCTGCACGACCAGCTCAAGGCCATGATGGCGGGCCGCGAACTGGTGGTCGCCGACGGCGGCGTGACGGTCAGGATCGGCGCGTCCGTGAAGCGGCTGGCCCACACCGGGAACACCACGACCACCGAGTTCAACACCGGGACGCAGGTCGAGCACGGTCACTCGGCGGCCGACGGGGCGACCGGCGGCGGCACCGGCTCGGGCCGGCAGGTGCGCGGCGGCGTGGCGGTCTCGACCGGGCTGTTCTACGCCGGTGACACGGTGGCCGTCTCCACCGGCAACAGCACCCGCGAGACGTGGTCCAACCGCACCGGCTCCGGCAACACCACCAAGGTGAAGCCCGTCGGCAACGTCTTCACCGGCGAGGCGAGCCTGCACTTCTCGGTCGAGTGGAGGGACCTGGTCAGCACCGAGGGCCGGCACGTCCTGGTCACCAAGCGGGCCTACTTCCGGCGCGAGCTGGGCATGGACGTGGTCATCGACGTCGCGGAGACGCGGGAGAACGTGCCGGGCAATCCGCCGGGCAACCCGGGGAAGGTCTTCGACGCCGCCACCGCGCCGCGCGGGGCGGACCTGCGCCGGGGGCTGACCGACGACCTGCCGGTCGTCGAGGACACCGCGGCCCCGGGCGCCCAGGTGCCCCCCGCCCGGGTGTGGACGCACGGCCTGACCGACACCGACGTGGTGCGCGCGGTCGGGATGACCCCGCACGCGCGGCAGCAGCTGACGGAGGGCGCCGAGGCGTTCCTGGGGTCGGGCGACTGGGACCGGATCCGGGGCATGGTGGAGGGGATGATCGACCCGGTGGCGCTCGCCAGCCGGCTCGTCACCCCGCACACGCCGTACGACGCCGCCGCCCCGCACGACGCCGCCGCCCCGGTGCCGGAGGGCGGCGCCGCGCCCCCGCGCCCCGACGAGCCGGCCCTCAAGGACGGCCCGGGCAACTCCACCCTCGTGGTGGGCCGGACCGACCTGGCCGGCGACGTCCGGGTGGAGGTCCGGATGAAGGTCAGGGAACTGGAGTTCGTCAAGACCGACAGCAGGACGGAGTCGAACCCGACCAACACGACCTCGGTCACCGACGGGGTCCGGGCCCAGCGCGCGATCCGCGTCGCCAACCGCCTCACCGCGGGCGGCGTCAGCCCCGACACCTTCGTGGCGGGTCTCGCCACCCTCCGCGGCGGCCTCTACGTCGACAACGCCTACGAGCACCGCACCGACATCGAGCTGGTCGAGGGCGGCCAGATCGTCAACAACGCCAAGATCGCCACCACGACCGCCCGCTACCGGGGCTTCGTCGAGGTGGAGGTGGTCTACCACAAGGACGGCAGGACCCTGCCCCGCCGGGAGCTCATGGCGGTCGAGATCGACATCCCCGTGGGCGACACCACCAGGGCCGAGGTGCCGCACAACGCCTTCCTGCGCTTCGACGAGCAGACGCAGAACGGTGAACTCCGCCTGCACGGCGCGCCGAAGGACGCGCTGCCCACGGTGGCGCGGGCGCTGGGGCTGGACGTCGGCGAGGCGGACCACCACGCACGGCTCCTGCGGGTCGGCCACATCGCCCGGAAGCTGCTCCCCGAGTCGCTCACCGTCTCGGGCGAGCGGGGCGAGCGCTGGCTGCGGGGCCTGGACCGGATGATCGACCTGGCCTCGGACGGGGCGGCCGGCACGCCCTTCGAGCGCCTGCGCGAGGCGGCGGGGCGCCAGTCGGTGCCGCCGGTGGAGCGGCGCCGTCTCCAGGACCTGGTCGAGCTGGCGGGCGCGGACGACACCCTGACGGCGGGGGACCTGAACGCCCACTGGGAGGTGCTGACGCAGCGGCAGTCGGAGCAGGAGCGGCTGCGGCAACGGCAGCCGGGCGTCCAGCAGCAGGAAGGGGAGGGGGACCCGCCGCAGCCGCCGCAGCCGCCGAGGGAGCCGCAGCCGGACCTCAGCCTGCACCGGCCGACCGTTCCGGACGTCAGGCTGAGGGTCGTCGCCGGCGACGCGACCTCCGTGTCCGCGCTGCTCCGCGAGGTCCGGACGACCGTCCTCCAGGCGGACGCGCTCCGGGCGCGTGCCCCCCGTGCGGAGGGGGACGACCGGCCGCCGCTGGTCGAGATCACCCTGGACGTGCCGGCAGGGCGGGCCCTGCGGGAGGCCCGCGCGCTGGAGCAGCGGCTGCGCGGGCTGGCCCGCGGGCTCGCGCACGAGGTGGACATGGTCATCGTGGCCGGCACCACCACCGTGCCGCAGGCGGGCGGGGCCGCCCCGGGCCGGGCCACGGGCGCCGTGCACTCCTTCCGGCTCGGCAGCAGGCCGCCGGGCACGGAGGCGACGACCACGACGGTGCGGCGCGAGCCGGTGGACGGCGGGGTGGTCCGGGACCTGGAGCGGGATGCGCAGCGCGACCTCGCCGTGGACGAGGTGGTGGAGGAGGACGGGCATCGGGGCTCGCCCGTGGACGAGGTGGTGGAGGAGGACGGGCGTCAGGACCCGCCCGTGGACGAGGTGGTGGAGGAGGACGGGCGTCAGGACCCGCCCGTGGACGAGGTGGTGGAGGAGGACGGGCATCGGGGCTCGCCCGTGGACGAGGTGGTGGAGGAGGACGGGCGTCGGGACCCGCCCGTGAACGAGGTGGTGGAGGAGGGGGAGCGTGAGGGCTCGGTCGTGAACGAGGACCTGGGCGCCGGAGTCGTCCCTCCGGACCTGCTGGAGGACGGCGCCGGACGGCTGGACCGGGCGACGCCGGAGCACCCGGGGCAGTCGCAGCACCCGGGGCAGCTGCCGCCGGTGCCGCCGGGCCGCCGGGCCGACCACGTGTCGGACGGTTCGTCGTCCTCGCGCTCCTCGCGGCGCAGCAGCAGCTCCTCGGAGGACCTGCCGGACGAGCAGGCGGGCCCCGGCGGCTCGACGGTGACGGCGCCGCGCCGGCCGGCCGGCGCCCCGCCCTTCTACCGGCACCCGGGCGAACGGCTGGGCGACGAACCGGACCACGTGTCGGTCGACTCGGACCTGCCGGACCTGCCGGACCTCTCCGACCCGTTGCACGGGCGCGACGCATCGGGCACGTCCTGGCACACGGCTCGGCTCTACGAGGGC
This sequence comes from Kitasatospora sp. NPDC015120, assembly GCF_043080305.1. NCBI lineage: Bacteria > Bacillati > Actinomycetota > Actinomycetes > Kitasatosporales > Streptomycetaceae > Kitasatospora > Kitasatospora sp. NPDC015120. The sequence continues at coordinate 86,724 of NZ_JBIBVJ010000016.1, forward strand.
GCGGAGGACCTCTCCGACCCGCCGCACGGGCGCGACGTCTCGGGCACGTCCTGGCGCACGGCCCGGCTCTACGAGGGCGAGGAGGAGTTCTACCGGCACCCGGGCATGCGCCTGGGGGACGACTCGGACAACGTGTCGGTCGACTCGGACCTGACGGATTCCCGCAGCGAGCGGTCGGAGGACTCCTGGGTGGAGGTCCAGGCGCCCCCGGCCGCCACCCCGCGGCCGCCGTCCCGGGTGCCGCAGCACGCGCCCCTGGAGCCCCTGGACAGCCTGGAGGACAGCATCTTCGCCACCCTGACGCAGGCGGACGGCAACGGCGGGCAGCGCGTGTGAACCCCACGGCCGGGCCGGTCCGTAGAGACGGAGTGGGAGCACCCGAGGTCCTGTCGGCCGGGTGGTCCCGTCGACAGGGGACTGCACGCGAGGCCGAGGAGCTGCGGTGAGCACGAGTACGGGCGGGAACGGGGCTCGGGGCGGGGCGGCGGGCATCCAGCTGCCGTCGATGGACTGGGAGATGGAGGAGGAGCCGGCGGCGGCGCCGGCGAGCGGCGCGGCGGCCGCCGCCGTGGCCGCGGTGCCCGCGACGGCGGAGGCGCCGACCGAGCAGGTCGCCGTGCCGGAGTACGGGCCGGCGACGCCGGAGGCGTCCGCCGCCGTCCCGCCGGTCACGGTCGCGGCCGCCGTCGCGGCCGCCGCCGAGCCCGACCCCGGGTTCGGCCCGGGCGAGGACCCCGGGGCGCTGGAGCCCGTCCTCGCCGGGACGGAGCACCCGGAGGGCGACGACCCCGCCGAGCAGCCCGGGCGCCGCCGGTTCAAGCGGCCCGCGCTGGTCGCCGCCGCGACGGCGGGCGTGGTGCTGATGGGCCTGCCGTTCCTGATCACCGACGGGGCCGACCAGGACAAGCGCGACAACCTCGGCGTGAACCAGCCGGACACCCAGCTCGTCGACGGCCCGGAGATCGCCGACGTCCCGGCGCCGCCCGTGCCCACGGACCCGCCGGTGACCGTCGCCCCGACCGCCGCGCCCACCGAACCGGCGGCCACCGGGGAGCCCGGCACCGCCACCGCGCCGCCCGTCGACGGGTCGGGCACCGTCCCCGGAATCGCCCTCGGCGGCTCCCCCGCGACCGCGGCGGTGCCGGGCGCCCAGCCGGCCGGCGGGACCGCGCCGGTGGCCAAGGCGCCCGTGACCGGAGCGCCGCAGGGCGGCGGCAGGACGACGCAGCAGCAGCCGGCCGCGGGCCAGCCGGTCTCCCAGCAGCAGCCGGCCGCCGGTCAGCCCGCCGCCCAGCCGCCGGCGCCCCAGCAGCCCGCTCCGGCCCAGCCGGCCCCGCAGCAGCCCGCTCCCCAGCAGCCGGCGCCGCAGCAGCCGGCGCCCCAGCAGCCCGCCCCGCCGCAGCCGCCGGCGACCCAGCAGCCCGCTCCGCCGCCCGCCGCCGCGAAGGCCACCTACTTCGCCGTCGGCGGATCCAACTGCGGCACCTCCTCCGTCGCCTACGCCCAGCACGGCTGGTGGGAGCAGGGTTCCACCGGCTGGCTCAACCAGTCGGCGGGCGGCTTCAGCGGCTCGGGCTGCAACGGCAAGTACGTCTCGATGCCGATGTCCGGCTCAGCGACCAAGGACGACGGCAGCAACTCGGTGGTCTGGACGTTCTCCACCGCCCCGGTCACGGCCGGCAGCTGCAAGATCTCCGTCTACGTGCCGAACAACGCGGACGTCAAGGCCGTCGGCGGCGCGCCCGCCTACTACACCGTCCAGAACACCTCCACGCCGAACAGCGGCACCATCGGCGAGTTCTCGGTCAACCAGACGACCAACCGAGGGCGTTGGGTGAACGCCGGAAGCTTCGCGGTGAGCGGCGGCAAGATCGCCGTGATGCTGCACTCGCGCGGCGTCGACTGGGGCGGGAGCGCCACCGACAAGGCGCACATCGCGGCTTCCGCCGTCAGCGCCGACTGCACCGCCTCCTGACCTCCGCCCCACCCCGCAACCCCGCACCCACCCGCCGGACGAAGACCCCCAGGAGAGGAAGGCCATGTCGCGCCATGTGCTGACGGTGTGCCCGGAGCAGCGCGGCGGCCCGTACCGCACGATCGGCGACGCACTCGCGGCGGCCCGCAGCGGGGCGGTCATCTCCGTCCGGCCGGGCCGCTACGAGGAGAACCTGGTGATCACCAAGATGGTCACCATCACCGCCGAGGAGCCGCGCGGCAGCGTCCGGATCACCGCCCGGCGCGGCTGCGTCGTCCAGGTGGTGGCCGAGGCCGTCCAGCTCACCGGCCTGGTGGTGCAGGGCCAGGACGAGGAACTGCCCGCCGTCGACGTGCCGCGCGGGCAGGCCGCGCTCTCCGACTGCGAGGTGGTCGGCAGCTCCTGGACGGCCGTCCTCACCCGTCAGCAGGGCTCCCTCGCGATGCGCGACTGCCGGGTCACCAACCCGGCCGGCGCCGGCATCGTCGAGACCTCCACCGGCACCAGCGTGATCGAGGACTGCGTCGTCGAACACCTCGGCACCTCGGCCGTGGTGGTCGGCGAGCGGGCCAACCCGCTGCTGCGCAACTGCGTGCTGCGCGACGCCCGGGGCAACGGCATCTGCGCCAACGGCGAGGCCCGCGGCACCTTCGAGGACTGCGAGATCTCGGTCACCGACAAGCCCGCGGTGGCCCTGGAGGAGCGCTCCACCACCCGGCTGCTGCGCACCGCCGTGCGCGACGCCACCATCGGCGTGTACATCAGCTCCACCGCGCGGGTCCTGCTGGAGGACTGCGCGGTCAGCGCCACCACCGGCCACGGCATCGCGCTGGCCGCGGGCACCGACCCCGAGCTGCGCCGCTGCACCACCGCCCGCACCGCCGGCCACGGCATCCACATCACCGGCCGCTCGCGCGGGCAGTTCGAGCACTGCGAGGTGTCCGACGCGCAGGGCACCGGGATCTGGGTCGGGGAGCACTCCGGGCCGGTGCTGAAGAACACCGTCGTGCGCAACAGCGGCGGGGCCGGCGTCGAACTGGCCGAGGAGAGCGCGGCCGACATCGACCGCCTGGAGATCCGCGACGCCGCCGGGGCCGGGCTGTCCATCGGCGGCGGCGCCAACCCCCGGGTGCGGCACCTGACCGTCACCGGCGCGGGCGCCGACGGCGTCGAGGTGCTGCGGGACGGCCGCGGCCGGCTGGAGGGCGTCGAGGTGTCCGACGCGGGCCGGGCCGGCCTGCGGATCACCGACGGCGCGGACACCTTCGTCGGCGCCGGGGCCGTCCGCGGCTCCGGGAGCTGCGGCGTGGTGGTCGGGAAGGTCGGCCGGGCCGCGCTGCGCGACTGCGAGGTGAGCGGCTCGGGCGAGGACGGCCTGGCCGTCGAGGACGGCGGCGAGCTGAGCTGCACCCGGGTCCGCAGCCACGGCAACCGCCGGCACGGCGTGCGGATCGGCGCCGGCGGGCGGGCCGCGCTCGCCCAGTTCGACGCGGCCGAGAACATCGGCGACGGCGTCCGGATGGACTCCACCGAGGCGGTCCGGCTGACCGGCTGCACGCTCTCCCGCAACCGGGGCTCGGGCCTGCGGCAGACCACGCCGAACGAACGCCTCGCGGTCGAGCAGCTCACCAGCGAGGAGAACGGCCTGCCCGACGCGCACGGCACCGCGAGCTCCGCCCCCGGCGGCCCGCGCGCCGGAGGGACCGGCGCCGCCACCGGTCCGGCCGCGCCGGGGAGCCCCGCCGAACCCGGCGCCGACCCCTCCCGCGCCCCCGCCCCGGCCGCGCCGCCCGGCCCGCTGGAGGCGCTGGAGTCCCTGGTCGGCCTGGCCGGCGTGAAGGAGCAGGTGGCCACCCTGGTCAACCTCAACAAGCTGGCCCGCCGCCGCGAACTCGCCGGCATGCCGGCCCTCCCGATGAGCCGCCACCTGGTCTTCGCCGGCCCGCCCGGTACCGGCAAGACGACGGTCGCCCGCCTCTACGGCGCCATCCTCGCCGAGCTGGGCGTGCTGCGCAGCGGGCACCTGACCGAGGTGGCCCGGGCGGATCTGGTCGCCTCGATCATCGGCGGCACGGCCATCAAGACCACCGAGGTGTTCCAGCAGGCGCTGGGCGGGGTGCTGTTCATCGACGAGGCGTACACCCTCTCGGCCGGGTCGGGATCCGGCTCCGGCCCGGACTTCGGCCGCGAGGCGATCGACACCCTGGTCAAGCTGATGGAGGACCACCGCGACGACATCGTGGTGATCGTCGCCGGCTACTCCGCCGAGATCGGCGACTTCCTGGCCTCCAACCCGGGCCTCGCCTCCCGGTTCAGCCGGACCGTGGAGTTCGCCAACTACGAGGTCGACGAGCTGGTCACCATCGTCGAACGCGCCGCCACCGGCCACGGCTACGAACTGGCCGAGGGCACCGGCGCGGCGCTCACCGTGCTCTTCGAACGGATGCCGCGCGGCGCGGACTTCGGCAACGGCCGCTCGGCCCGCAAGGTTTTCGAGGAGATGGTCGACCGGCAGGCCACCCGGCTCGCCGAGCAGGCCGAGATCAGCGACGAGGACCTCGCGCTGCTCGTCCCCGGGGACGTCGGCGTCGACCTCGAACCGCCCGCCAAGGAGGCCGACGGCACCGAGCCGCTCGCCGAACTGCGGGCCCTGGTCGGCCTGCCCGCCGCGAAGGCCCAGGTCGAGGACCTGGTGAACCTGATCCGCCAGGTCCGCCGCCGCGAGGAGGCCGGACTGCCGACCGCCACCATCAGCCACCACCTGGTCTTCGCCGGGCCGCCCGGCACCGGCAAGACCACGGTCGCCCGGCTCTACGGGCGCCTGCTGGCCGAGCTGGGCGTCCTGCCGGGCGGCCAACTCGTCGAGACCGCCCGCGCCGACCTGGTCGGCCGCTACGTCGGCCACACCGCGCAGCTCACCAAGGAGGCCTTCGACCGGGCGCGCGGCGGCGTCCTGTTCGTCGACGAGGCGTACACCCTGACCCCCCGGCACGGAGGCGGCGGCGACTTCGGCCAGGAGGCCGTGGACACCCTGATGAAGCTGATGGAGGACCACCGCGACGAGGTGGTGGTGATCGTCGCCGGCTACGAGGACGAGATGCGGCACTTCCTCTCCTCCAACCCCGGCCTCGCCTCCCGCTTCTCCCGCCAGATCGACTTCGGCCACTACGCGGACGCCGAACTGGTCACCATCGTGCGCAACCACGCCGAGTCCGCCGGATACGCGTGCGCACCGGAGACCCTGACCGCCCTGGAACGCCTGTTCGCCACCGTCCCGCGCGACCGCACCTTCGGTAACGGCCGCTTCGCCCGGCAGACCCTGGAGGGCATGATCACCCGCCAGGCCGGCCGCCTCAGCCGCCTGGAGGTGGCGGACCTGTCCGAGCTGAGCCTGCTGCTCCCCGAGGACATCACCACCGACCGCACCGCCACCCCGGCATGACCCCCGCCCATCCCGACCACCCACCCCGGCCCGCCGCCCCTCCGGGCTCCGGCGGCCGTGGCGGCGGTGAAGGTCGTCCCGGTGGTGGCCTCGGTGGCCATCTGGGGTGTCCCGGCTGTCCGGGTCATGGTGGTGGTCTTGGTGGTGGCTTCGGTGGTGCGGAGGTCATCGGCGGTCCTGCTCTGTCGGGTTGCGACGGCCGCCCCGATCGCCCCGGCGGTGGCTTCGGCCGTGCTGACGGCTCTGGCCGCTCCGCCGATCCTGCCCGCTCGGGGCACCCCGGCAGGCCCGACAGCTCAAGTCGCCCGGGCCTCCGGGCCGTTGCCGCGATGGCCTGCGGCCTCGCGACCCTCGCCCCGTCGGCGGCTGCTGTCGTTCCGCCGTCCGCCCCGTCGTTCAGTGCGCAGCCGCGGCCCAGTGGGAATGACGCTCGGGCCGGCATGACCGCCCCCTCGTCCGCCGTGAGTGCGGCGGCTGTTGGTGGGGGCGTGGGGAACGCATCGGCCCAGGTCCCGCCTGCTGCTGCGCCGGTGGTGAGGTCGCGGTCGGCCGCCGGAACCATGACGCCGGTGGCGGCGGAGCCGCCCGCCGGGGTGGTTGGGGTGGGCTCGTTGTCGGCTGCTGTGTCGTTCGGGTCGGCGGACTCGCCTGCCGGGGTGCTGTCGGGGCTTCGGCAGCCCGCTGTCCTGTCGTCGTCGGTGGCGGCGGAGCCGCCCGCCGGGGTGGCTTCTTCCGGGGCGTCGTCGGGTGTGTCCGGTGTGGGGATCCCGTCTGCTGCTGTGTCGTTCGGGCGGGGGGAGTTGCCTGCGGGGGCGTCGCCCGGTGAGCCGGGCGGGTTTCGGCAGCGGACCGCGTCCGCTGCCGAAACCACGTGGCCGGCGGCGGAGCCGTCCGCCGGGGTGGTTGCTGCCGCAGCGTCGCTCGCTGGGTCCGTTGCCGCCGCAGTGCCCTCGCCCGTACGTCCGGCGGGCGGCGTTGTTCCCGCCGCCGGGCGTTCCGGGGCGGGGCGGGCCGGTGTTCCGGGGGGCTCCCTCGCGGCGCCGGTGCCTGGGGTGCCTCCGACGGTGCCGGCGGCCGGGGGCGGGTCGCCGGGTGGGGAGTTGCCCGTGATGGGGCAGACCGTGCCCGACGTGCGGCAGAACGGGTGCCGCAAGCCGTCCACCAAGGTGGCGGACCGGCCCGGGTGGGCGCAGACGTACCTGCGGCCGGAGGCCGTGTGGCCGCTGAGCCGGGGAGAGGGGGTGACGGTGGCGGTGATCGGGTCCGGGGTGGACGCGGCGGCCGGGGCGGCCCCCGGTGTGCTGGCCGGGCGGCTGGCGCTCGGGCCGCGGCTGCACGGCGAGGGCGACGCCGGGCGGGATTGCGTCGGGCACGGTACCGTCCTCGCGAGCCTGATCGCCGGCCGCCGGACGGCCGACGGCGCTCCGTCCGGCATCGCGCCCGGGGCGAAGGTGCTGGCCGTGGCCGTCACCGACGACGCCGGGAGCACCACCGCCGACCTGCTGGCCCGGGGCATCCGTGCGGCGGCGGACGGCGGCGCGCGGATCGCCGTGGTCGCGGCACCGATCCCGGAGGGGGCGCCGGTGCTGGCCGAGGCGGTCGGCTACGCCACCGCCAAGGGCGTGCTCCTGGTCGCGCCGGCGGGGCCGGACAGCCAGTCGGTGGCGGCCCCGGTGTATCCGGCCGGGTACCCCGGCGTGCTCGCGGTGGCCGCGCTCGCGGCGGACGGCTCCCCGCTGGGCGCCGCCACCTCGGCCGGTACCGCCGCCCCCGCCCCCGCCGCCCCCGCCGGGCGGGCCTCACGGGTGGACCTGGTGGCACCCGGTGAGGCCCTGCCGGCCGCCGGACCGGGCGGCGGCACCTTCGCCGGCTCGGGGCCGAGCTACGCCGCCGCGCTGGTGGCGGGGACGGCGGCCCTGGTGCTCGGCCGGTCGCCGTCGCTGACCGTCGAGCAGCTCGCCGAGCGGCTGCGGGCGACCGCCTACCGGCCGGGCACCGCGTTGCCCGATCAGGCGGTCGGTTGGGGCACGGTTGACCCGGTGAGCGCCGTGGCCTCCGGGGCCGCCGGGGGCGTTTCCGGGGCCCCGGAGGACGGCGGCAGGCCGCCGGCCGTCGAACCGGTCGTCGTCCCGCCGCCCGCGGACGGCTCGTCCCGCCGGCTGGCGACGGCCGTCGCCGGAACGGGCCTGGGCGGCGCGGCGCTGGTGGCGCTGGCCATGGCGGCGGTACGCGCCGGACGGACCCGGGGCGCCCGCCGCCCGGAGTGACGGCCCCGCAGCGCTGAGGCCCGCGCCCCGCGCCCGCGCCCGCGCCCCATGCCCCCGCCCCGCGAATGCGCCCCAACCCCGCGCCAACGCGGCCGCCGGCCCCCGCGTTGGCGTGCCGTTGGCCCGCCGTTGGCGACGGCTGCCAGCGTGGCGACGCCCGGGAGAGCGGCTCGCCCGCCGTGGCCCGCCCCCGCGCGCCGAGACAGCGATCGACCCAGGTACCCGACCACCGACCGGGGTACCGACGAATGACGAATGTCGTAAGGGGCTCAACAGCCGTGGCCATCGACGCTACCGCCCACGCCGGGACGACCACCGAGGACGCCGGGGGGCCCGTCGCCCCGGCGGCCCCCCGGCCCACGCTGGACCAGGACACCCTCGCCGAGCTGTACCGGCTGCACGGCGGCTACCTGCTGCGCGCGATGCTCCGGGTGACCAGCGGCGACCGCGGAAAGGCCGAGGACATCGTCCAGGAGACCCTGCTGCGGGCCTGGCAGAACCCGGCGGCCATGCACCGCGGCCCCGAGTACAGCCGCCCGTGGCTGTTCACGGTGGCGCGCCGGATCGCCATCGACCACTACCGGATGCAGACCGCCCGCGCGCAGGAGGTCGCCGACGAGTCCCCCGAGGACCACGCGGGCACCCACGACCCGTACGACGAGGTGCTCGTCGCCCGGGACATGGCGGCGGCGATGGCCGAGCTGCAGCCCCACCACCGGGACGTGCTGGTCGAGTTGCACATGAAGGGCCGCTCGATGGCGGAGGTCGCGCGGGTGCTGGGGGTGCCGGTCGGCACGGTCAAGTCCCGCAACTTCTACGCCGTCCGCGCCCTGCGCCCGATCCTGGAGGCGCACGGCATGGTCCCGGCCGGCTGACTCCCGCCCGGACCCCGGGCTCCCGGACCCCGCCCCGGCCGTCCGGTCACCGGCGTGAACCGTTCGCGCCCCGCCGTCCGTAGACCAGGGTGGCGGCACCGCCACCGGCGCCCGTTCCCCCGTGCGGGCGCCGGGCCGACGGCCGCCCCGGCCTCCGCCCTTGTGGGAGCGCGGACGCCGGGGCGGCCGGCCGCACGGGCGGCCCCCGGTCATCCCCGGACTGGCGGGCCGCCCCCTGCGCTCCGCACGCCGTTCTCCGCTTGGCCGACCCGGTCCGACGTGGCCGGGCAACCCGGCCCGGCCGAGCCGGCCAGGCCGGCCCGGCCGCGCGGCCGGGTCACCACCCCAGCAGGTACGCCCCCCGCCGCAGCCCCGCCAGCACCGTGTCGGCCGTCGCCTCGGCGGCGGCGCCGGCGGTCGTGTCGCCGCCGTCGGCCGCCGGGCCGTCCGTCTCCGCGACCGCGCCCCCGTGCAGCACCACGTAGTGCAGCGCCGCCCCTGTGGCCCGGCTCTCGCGGCGGAAGGTGTCCAGCGCCGTCGGCGCCACCGAGCCCTCCACCACCACCTGGTAGCCGCCCGAGGCGAAGGCGAAGGCCGCCTGCGCGGTGGCCGCCAGCGCGGTCAGGTTCTGCCGCCGCGCCTCCGGCCGGTCCGCCTCCACGTAGCCCTGCCGGACCGCCCGCCGGAAGTCCTCGGCGCGCAGGTGGACGCTCGGGAAGAGCGCGGCCGCGACCAGCGGGGCGACCGCGCCGCTCCCGGCGCCGGCGACCGGGTCGGAGAGGACGACCACGCTGCCCGCCCCCCGTCCGCCTCCGAGCTCCGGCCCACCTACGGTCGTACGGTTCACAGCTGCTGATCCCTTCGCGGGCCGGGGACGGACGGGGAGCCGGGGCGGGACGGCCGGAGCGTGCGCGGGCTGAACCCGGCAGACGGACAGCCGACCGTCTCGTCATATCGAGTGACTGCTGTCGGAGATCAACCTAGTCCACCGCACACCCCGGAGTCCTCCCCTCCCCGGACCTCCCGCCGTCCCCTCGCCTCCCGGCCGCCTCCGCGCTACCTCCGGGCCCGCAGCACGATCGGATTGGTCAGCGCGGCCATCGGTCCCCACGGCAGGTCCGGTCCCATGGAGTTGCCCCGGCCCGGCGTCCCGTCCGCCTTCGGGTGCCGCACCTCGGCCCGGACGAACGCGGCCAGCGAGGCCGTGGTCCGCCACACCACCGTGCCCGCGCCGCCGGCCGGCAGCGACTCCTGGTGCAGCTGGCCCTCGTCGGTCAGGAACCGCACCGTGCCGTTCGGCACCCCGGAGACGTCGAGCCGCACGTCCACCGGTGCGTCCGCCGGAACGGACAGCTCCTCGCCGATCCCGGCCTGCCGGCCGGCGCCGGTCGCGGTGAACTCCAGCTGGACGGACGCCGACTCCGCGAGCCAGCTGCGGCCGGCGCGCAGGCCCGCCAGGACGGCGTCCCGGTGCAGGTCCTCGGCGAACACGACGGTGTGCGGCGAGCCGATCACCTGCGGGACGCTGTGCGCGTCACTGTTGCCGATCGCGGGCAGCCAGGACCGCCCGTCGCGCAGCGCCACCGCGAGCTGGGCGTCCCAGCTGTCCACCGCCGACTCGTCGTCGTACGTCCACGGGCCGTTCCACACCTCGACGGCGTCCGCGTCCTCGTACCCGAACTTCCACTGGCAGGCGACGTACGGGCAGTACGGGTGCGCCGGCACCACCAGACCGCCCTGCCGCCGCACCTGACGGGCGAACCGGGGGAAGACCCCGTCGCGCGAGCGGTAGCGCCAGTCGACGAACTGGCCGGGCTGCAGCCCCAGCGCCAGCCAGTGGCCGTTGCGGGTGGTCACCTCCTCGCCCAGCAGGATCAGCAGGTCCGGACCGGCCAGCGGGCCCCAGACGCCGTGCGAGGAGGTGGTGTTGTGGTCGGTCGACACGATGAAGTCCAGCTTCGCCTCGCGCGCGCCGGCGGCCACCTCGGCGGGCCCGCGGCGCCCGTCGGAGTGCACCGTGTGCAGGTGGCAGTCACCCCGGTACCAGGCCCGCCCGCGCCCCCGGGCACGCTCCGGCGGATAGGCGGGGGTGAACTCGCCGCCCGGCGCGCCGGACCGCAGCGTCACGTCCACCCGGTACTCCAGCCCCTGCGGCGCCACCTGGTACGGCCCCAGCACGATGTGCCAGCGGCCCGGGCGGATCGGGCCCGGCAGGTAGCCGGGGGTGGCCTGCTCCCGGCTCACCGCGAACTCCGTCCGGAAGCCGCCCGACCAGCCGCGGAAGCCGCGCCCGCCGAGGTCGGTGCCGCGCTCGTCGAAGAGCCCGATGTCACAGGAGTTCCCCGGGGTGCCGGGCGGGACGGCGGGCTTGTCGTACCGGTAGGAGACGGCGATCTCGCGGACACCGGCGGGGACGTCGAACGGGAGGAGGACGAAGTCGGGTGCGCCGGTCGGCAGCGTGCCGGTCAGGGTGATCGTCCGCTCGGCCCCGTCGGCCCCGTCCGCCGCCTGTGCGACGCCCGCTGCCGCCGCCGTGGCCGCCGCCACCACTCCGAGCGCCCCCGCCGCCAGTAACCCGCGCCGGCCCGGCAACGCCCTGTCGTCGTGCACCTGCTCCGTCATCGGAAGCCTCCGCTCTCGCCGGGGTGTCGGTATGTCAGCGAAGTCTCGTACCCTCTCCGGTGAACCCCCGGTGAGCCGGACCTCACGGCCGTGCGGCAGCCCCGTGAAGGCCGCGCCCGCTTGCACGGGCGGCTTCGGCGGCCCTGAATGGAGGGACGTGGATCGGTGATCTCTGACGGTCGGACAGGTTCGGAGCTTTCATGGCACTCAGTCGGCGGACCCTCCTGGCGGCCGCGGCCGGTACCGCGCTGGCCGGCTGCGCGCCCGCACCGGGGGCCCGGCCGACGGCGGCGCCGCCCACCACGGCCACCCCCGGCCCGACCACCACCCCGACCGCGGCGCCGACCCCGACCCCGACCCCGACCCCGACGCCCACTCCCTCGCCGTCCGCCACGCCGACCCCCGCCCCCTCACCCTCCGCCGCCCTCCCCACCCGCGCGGCCATCACCGCCCGCTACGGCGACGCCGTCCCCACCGTCTGGGGCCTCGACGTCCCCGGCGTGCTCACCCTCCTCCCCACCGCCACCCCCGTCATGGCGCTCACCTTCGACGCCTGCGGAGGCTCCGGCGGCTCCGGCTACGACGCCGCCCTCGTCGACACCCTCCGCGCCCACGGCGTCCCCGCCACCCTCTTCCTGAACGCCCGCTGGATCGACGCCAACCCCGGCGTCTTCCACGACCTCGCCGCCGACCCCCTCTTCGAGATCGCCAACCACGGCACCGCCCACCGTCCCCTCTCCGTCACCGGCCGCTCCGCCTACGGCATCGCCGGCACCCGCGACCCCGGCGAGGTCTACGACGAGATCGCCGGCAACCTGGCCAAGCTCACCGCCCTCCTCGGCCACCCGCCCCGCTTCTTCCGCTCGGGCACCGCCCACTACGACGACGTCGCCACCCGCATCGCCGCCGACCTCGGCCAGCGGGTCGCCGGATTCAGCACCAACGCCGACGGCGGCGCCACCCTCCCCGCCGCCCAGGTCCAGCAGGAACTGGCCGACATCCTCCCGGGCGGCATCGTCATCGCCCACATGAACCGGCCCGGCTCCGGTACGGCACGGGGCGTCGCCGCCGCCCTCCCCGCCCTGCTGTCCGCCGGCCGCACCTTCACCCGGCTGTCCGACGCCTTCCACTGACGTCCGGGTGACCCCGCCGCCCCGGCGCCGCCCCGATCGCCGTGGACACCGGCAGCGCCGCCGCGACCCGGAACCCGGGGCCGTACGGCGCCGCGCTCAGCAGCCCGCCGTACAGCGCCACCCGCTCGCGCAGACCGAGCAGCCCGTGCCCCGTCGACAGCTCCTGCTCCCCGTCCGGCGTACGGCCGGCCCCGTCGTCCACCACCTCGATGAGCAGCGCCCGGTCCCAGGTGATCCGCACGACGGCCCGGGTGCCGGGACCGGCGTGCTTGGTGATGTTGGTGGCCGCCTCCTGGACGAGCCGGTACGCGGTCTGGCTGACGCTGTCGTCGATCCGCAGCGGCGTTCCCCGGATCTCCAGGGAGATGTCGACGCCGGCCTCGCGGACGTCCCTCAGCAGCCGCTCCAGATCGCCCAGGCCGTGGCTGTACTCCTCCTCGACCGGGGTTTCCGCGGTGCGCAGCAGCCGCAGCATGTGCCGCAGTTCGGCCATGGTGGCCCGGCCCAGGCTCTCGATGTGCCCGAAGGCCTCTTCGCGCGCGGGGTCCTCGAACGCCGTGACCTTCGCGGTCTCGGCCCGCATCACCATGACGGCCACCGCGTTGGCGACGATGTCGTGCAGTTCCCGCGCGATCCGCAGCCGTTCCTGGGTGACCCGCCGGCGGGTGTCGGCGACCTCCTGCCGGTGGCGTTCGGCGGCGTCCTCGGCGGACCGGCTGAGCCTGGCGAAGCCCCAGACCACCAGGGTCACGGGGACGTAGAACGCGAGGTTCGCGACCAGCACGGACACCACCCGGGGGCCCTCGTACTCGTTGACGGTGTAGGAGATCGCCAGCCCGAGGGGGACGAGGGAAAGCCCGAGGGCCGTCAGCGCGACGGGCCGGCGGCACTGCGCGGCGACGGTGTAGAGGGCGATCATCAGGCCGAAGCACGGGACGTAGTCGAGCGCCCCGGCCATCGAGAGGACGTCGGAGCCGGCGGAGACCACCCAGACGGCGGCGAAGACCGCGACCGGCCGGCGCCGGCGCAGCACCAGCGCGCCGGCCTCGCCCAGGGCGAGGACGACCATCCAGAAGCGCTGTTGCCAGCCCGCCCAGGGGGCGATCACGGTGCCGAAGTAGAACAGCTCCGGGATGATCGCCGCCAGCGCCAGCGCCACGTCCTGCCAGCCGACGGCCCGCGCGCCGTCGGGCGCGCGGGTGTCTCGCGGCCGGTCCGGCGGCAGGCCCGGGGGTGGGGCCTGCGGCCGGTCCTGGGGCGTCGTCGTGGTCATCGCGCTCGCTCCACGGTCCGCTCAGCCCGCCGGGGCGGGGCGGCTGACGCCCGACGCCGACGTCCTGTGGTGCGTGCAGGTGGGACTGGTGCCGCAGGTGCCCCAGGCGTAGCGCTCGACGCTGCCGGCGACGATGACGTCGGCCGCACGGTCGAGCCACCAGGTGGCGGGCGGGCGGGGCTCCTCCTTCGGGCGCGCCACCCGGAGACCGAGGTCGGCGTAGGCCGCCCACTGGTCGCCGTGGTGATGGATCAGGAGCTCGGCGAGCTTCTCCGGCGTGGAACTCGCGTCGGCGACCTCGGACTCCGCCGGCCGGACCAGCGTCAGGACCGCCGCCGCCGTTCTGATCCCGTGAGCGTTCACCGCGGCCAGGCTGATGCCCCCGACGGGGATCGTCTCGGTGGCGTCGTCGGCCCCGGGTGAACGGGCTATCCGGACGAGGTATCTCTTCCAGGGGTTCGCCACGTCCCGGGGCGGGTCCGGGACCAGCACGCTCGCCGGACCGAGCATGAACCCGTACGCCAGCGGCCCGCCGGACTCCTCGCCGGGCTTCCGCAGGTGCACGGAGACGCGAAGAGCGGGTACTCCGGTCGCTCCGGTCACATAATCGTTACTCATTGTTACGCCTCGTAATCGCTCGGACCCGCTCCGGTCTTGGCGGGCGGCCTGTTCCCACCCTGGCCCCGACCGTGTCCCAGGAGCATGAGCCTCCGGCCCCACCTCGGCCCCGACCTGCGGACTTCCCGCCCGTACCGGCATGTCGTGATCCACCGTCATGACATTTGTCATGGAACGGGGCTGAGAATTCTCATCACCCTCGGTGAGTGCACGCACTTCTGCCGTTCCGGGGTCGCTGAAAGGCTGAACCGCATGACCGAGCGCCTCCCCGCCCTCCGCCTCCTGCTGGCCGACGACGAGCCCGGCCGCAGGGCCGCCCTGGCCGCCCTGCTGGCCCTGCAGGAGGGCCTCACCGTCGTCGCCGAGGCCGACTCCGCCCGGGCCGCGCAGGCCCTGGCCGCGAGCCGCCGTCCCGACGTCGCCGTCCTCGCCCTGCGCTCGGCCGGTCTCGTTCCGTCGCTGCTGCCGGCCTGTCCGACCGTGATCCTCACGACCCACGACCGCCCGGGCGGCCTGCGCCGTGCCCTGCGCGCGGGGGCCGGGGCCTACCTGCCCCGCAGCGTCTCCGCCGCCGAGCTCGTCCGCGCCGTCCGCGCCGCCCACAGCGGCCGCCGCTACATCCACCCGGACACCCTCGCCCCGGACACCACCGTCCTGACCGCCGACGAGCTCGACACCCTCGACCTGGCCGCCACCGGCACCCCCGTCCCCCCGCCGGCCGGCCGCCACCTCACCTCCGCCGCCGCCAAACTCGGCACCGCCGACCCGGGCGCCGCCCTCCGGCAGGCGCGGCGCCACGGGTGGATCTGACCGCGGCCGAACCCGCCGTCGGGTCCGGGTCGGCGGTGCTCGTCGCCGTCCCCGGTACCTCGGCGAGGCCGGCGCGGCGGGCGGTGTTCCGGCGTGGGCGAGGCCGGCGGCAGCCCGGCGCCCAGAACCCGGCGCCCAGAACCCGGAGCCCAGAACCCGGAACCCGGAGCCCGGAACCCGGAGCCGTCCGGGACGCCGCCGGGCCGCCTACCGCAGGACCGTGATGGCGGTGGCGAGGTGTCCGTCGTGGACGCGCCAGCGCCCCGCCAGGGTGGGCAGGGGGGAGGGGACGAGGAGGGTGGCGGTGAAGGTGCCGTCGGGGCGGAGGGTGAGGTCGGCCTCGGAGAAGTCGAGGAAGCGCCGGGTGAGCGGGAACCAGGACTTGTAGACGGATTCCTTGGCGCTGAACAGGATGCGGTCCCAGGGGGTGCCGGGGTCGGACGCGGAGAGCGCGCCGTTGCGCTCCTGCTCCGCCGGGAGGGCGATGGCGTCGAGCACGCCCTCCGGCAGGGGGAGGGCGGGCTCGGCGTCGATGCCGACGGAGAGGACGTCCTCGGCCCGGGCCACGGCGGCGGCGCGGAAGCCGGCGCAGTGGGTGAGCGACCCGACGACGCCCTCCGGCCAGCCGGGGGCGCCGCGCAGGCCGGGGACCAGCGGGCGGTACGGCACGCCGAGGCGGGTGAGGGCGAGGCGGGCGCAGTGGCGGACGGTGGTGAACTCCCGTTGCCGCGATTCGACGGCGCGGGCGATGACCGCCTGCTCCTCGGGTTCGAGGCGGGCCTCGGGCGGGTCGGAGTAGGCGGTCTCGACGACGACGGGCGCGGGCAGGAGTTCGTTGATCACTGTTCCCCCGGACAGGACGGACGACGGATGACACGAGCCATCCGGAGGATAGCGTGATGATCCGCTCTTCGCGGGGCTGCCCGAAGGGCTACTCGAAGGCGGCGGCGGCCTCCCGCAGTGCGCTCGCCACGACGGCGGGGTCGTCCGGCGCGGGGTCGCCCGGCAGATAGGTGACGGCGCGCAGCTCGCCGCTGTACCGGAAGGAGCGGTGGCGCTCGTACACCGGCCAGGAGACCGGCGACCTGCGGTCGACGCCGATGCTGATGCCCTGGAACGGGGCCATGCCGATGAGCTGGTGGACGGGGCCGAGCCGGCCGGTCTCCTCGCCGTCGACCAGGACGCGGAACTCCCACCGCAGGCCGGCCACGGCGGTCGCCTCGACGGTGACCAGGCGGGCGCCGGGGGCGAGCGGTCCGGCGTCGGCCTCGAAGAGTTCGCCGTACTGGTTGTAGGCGAGGCGGAGCCGGCCGTCCTCGACGTAGAGGCTGTAGCCGCCGCCCTGGTCGCCGTGCGAGACCAGGACGCCCGCGTCCCCGGCGCCGTGGCGGGCGAGTTCGACCTCGACGGCGAAGGAGCGGAAGGAGATCAGCCGCGAGGAGCGGTACCGCTCCAGTTCGGGGGTCCCGGCGAGCAGGCGCAGCGGGCGGCGCAGCCTGGCGTCGTCGGGGTGGCGGCGGGCGAGGGCGCCGCTGGTGTCGGTGAGCGGGAAGACGCCGTTGCGCCAGGCGGCGGCCTCCCACGCCTCGGACAGCTCCTTGACCAGGTCCGGGTGTCCGGCGGCGAGGTCGTGGATCTCGGTGGGGTCGGTGCGCAGGTCGTACAGGGCCCACTCGCCGTCGTCGTAGGGGGCGCCGGGGCGGTGCAGGGTGACGAGCTTCCAGCCGTCGCGGTAGTAGCTGCGGTTGCCGGTCATCTCGCAGTACTGCTCGGGGTGGGTGGAGCCGGCGGCCGGGTCGCGCAGCACGGGGGCGAAGCTGAAGCCGTCCAGGGACTGCACGGTCCGCCCGGCGCGCCGCTCGGGCCGTTCGATGCCCGCGAGGTCGAGCAGGGTGGGCAGCAGGTCGGTGACGTACTGGTACGCGGTGCGCACACCGGGGTCGCCCTCGGCGCGCGGGAGGCCGGCGGGCCAGGAGAGCACGAAGGGCACGCGCACGCCGCCCGCGTAGGTCTGGCCCTTGTAGAGGCGGAACGGGGTGTTGGAGGCCATGCCCCAGCCGCGCGGGTAGTGGACCAGGGAGCGCGGGCCGCCGATCAGGTCGATCTCGCGTTCGACGTCGGGGTTCCAGTCCTCCGGGAGGGCGGGGTGGTGGACGAAGCGGCTGAAGTAGCTGCGGGTGCCCTCGGCGCCGCCCTCGCCGGTGCCGCCGTTGTCGGAGGTGAACACCACGATGGTGTTGTCGAGTTCGCCGAGTGCGGCGAGGGTGCCGAGCAGCCGGCCGAGGTTCTGGTCGACGTTGTCGACCATCGCCGCGTAGACCTCCATGTAGCGGGCGTACAGCTTCTGCCGGGCGGGCGTGAGGTCGCTCCACGCGCCGACCTCGTGGCCGGATTCGGCGTTGCGGCCGGGCAGTTCGGTGCCGGGCGGGAAGTGGCCGGCGGCGAGCTGGCGGGCGAACCGGGCGGCGCGCAGCTCGTCCCAGCCGCCGTCGTAGCGGCCCTTGTGCCGGGCGAGGTCCTCGGGCTTGGCCTGCAGCGGGCCGTGCACGGCGTTGTGGGCGAGGTAGAGGAAGAACGGCTTGTCGGCGTCGTGGGCGCGCAGCGACTTCACCATGTCGATGGCGCGGTCGGTGATGTCGTCGGTGTAGTAGTAGTCGTCGGGGAGTTCGTCGAGGTCCAGCGGGCTGTTGTCGCGGACGAGCTGGTGCGGGTGGAAGAGGCTGGTGAGGCCTTCCAGGACGCCGTAGTACTGGTCGAAGCCCTTCTGCAGCGGCCAGTTGGCGCGGTTGTCGGCGGCGTTGGAGGCGGAGTCGCGGGTGAGGTGCCACTTGCCGACGGCGTAGGTGGCGTAGCCGGCGTCGTGCAGCAGTTCGGCGAGGGTGGGGATGTCGTCGGCGATCTCCATGCCGTAGCCGGGGAAGCCGGGGTCGGCGTTGGCGACGAAGGAGTAGCCGACCCGGTGCGGGTTGAGGCCGGTGAGCAGGGCGGCCCGGGCGGGGGAGCAGAGCGGCATGGTGTGGTAGTTGGCGAGCTTGACACCGCGCTCGGCGAGGGCGTCGAGGGCCGGCGTGGGGACCTCGGAGCCGAACGGGCCGATGTCGCTGTAGCCGAGGTCGTCGACCAGGACCACGACGACGTTGGGTGCGCCCTCGCGCGGGCGCACCCGCCGGGGCCAGGCGGGGGTGGACTCGCGGAAGGTGCGGCCGACGCTGCCGGGGAAGCCCGCGTACGGGTCGCGGTGGGCGCTGCCGGGCGGGGTCTCGGTCATGCGGTGCTCCGGGGGGTGAGGACGGCGGGCCGGTTCTCCAGGCGCGGGACGGCGGCGAGGAGTTCGGCGGTGTACGGGTGTTCGGGCGCGGTGACGACCCGGTCGGCCGGGCCGGTCTCGACGATCCGGCCGCGGTGCATGACGGCGATCCGGTGGCTGACCTGCCGGACCACCGCGAGGTCGTGGGCGATGAACAGCAGGGCGAGGCCGAGTTCGCGCTGGAGGCGGGCGAGCAGGTCGAGCACCTGGGCCTGGACCGAGACGTCCAGCGCGGAGACCGGCTCGTCGCAGATCAGCACGCTCGGCTCGGGCGCCAGTGCCCGGGCGATGCCGATGCGTTGGCGCTGGCCGCCGGAGAAGGCGCGCGGGTGCCGGTCGGCGCTCCCGGGGTCGAGGCCGACCTGCTCCAGCAGGTCGGCGACCCGGCGCCCGCGTGCGGCCCGGTCGCCCAGGCCGTGGGCGATCAGCGGCTCGGCGATGATCTGGCCGACGGTCATCCGGGGGTTGAGCGAGGCGTACGGGTCCTGGAAGACCAGCTGCAGCTCGCGCCGGGCGTCGCGTTCGCCGCCCTGCCCGAACTCCCGTCCCCGGAAGCGGATCCCGCCGCTGCTCGGGGCGTGCACCTGGACCAGCGCGCGGGCCAGCGTGGACTTGCCGGAGCCGGACTCGCCGACCAGGCCGAGCGTTTCGCCGGGGTGCAGCACCAGGTCGACGCCGTCCAGCGCGGTGACCGCGCGCCGCCGCGAGCCGTAGGTCTTGCGCAGGCCGGTGACGGTGAGCAGCGGCTCGGATCCCGGCACGCTGTTGGCGGCCGCCTCCGAGGGCGTCTCCAGCCGCGGCACGGCGGCCAGCAGCTGCTTGGTGTAGGGGTGCTGCGGCGCGGTGAGGACCTCGGCGGTGGCGCCGGACTCGACCACCCGCCCGTGCCGCATGACCAGCAGCCGGCGGCAGGTCTGCGCGATCACCCCGAGGTCGTGGCTGATCACCACCAGGGCGGTGCCGGTCTCCCGGTTGATCCGGGTGAGCAGGCGCAGGATCTGCTGCTGGACGGTCGGGTCGAGGGCGGTGGTCGGCTCGTCGGCGACGAGCACCTCGGCGTCGTTGGCGAGCGCGAGGGCGATCATGATGCGCTGGCGCTGGCCGCCGGAGAACTGGTGCGGGTGGTCGCGCAGCCGTCCGGCGGCGTCGGGTATGCCGACCAGGTCGAGCAACTCGACGGCGCGGGCCGCGCGTTCGCGCTTGTCCGGCCGGTTGCCGTGGGCCCGCAGGGCCTCGTCGAGGTGCTTGCCGACGGTGAGCACCGGATTGAGCGAGGACATCGGGTCCTGGAAGACCATGGCGATCCGCCGGCCGCGAACGGCGCGCAGGGCGCGCTCGGGCAGGGCGGCGAGGTCCTGGCCGGCCAGCTCCACCGAGCCGCCGGTGATCCGCCCGCCGTCGGGGAGCATGTGCAGCAGGGCGAGCGCGGTGGTGGACTTGCCGGAACCGGACTCGCCGACCAGGCCGAGGGTGTCCCCGGCGGCGAGTTCGAAGCCGACGCCGTCCACGGCGGTGGTGCCGTCGAACGCCACGGAGAGGTCGGTGACCCGCAGCACGGTGCGGTCAGGGCTGCCGGTCATCGGCGGATCCCCCGGTTCAGGGCCTCGGCGATCAGCGTGAAGCCGAGCACCAGCGCGGTGGTGGCGGCCAGCGGGGCGGCCGCGAAGGTCGGATGGGTGGCGAGGTAGCCGACGGACTGGCTGAGGATCGAGCCGAGGGTCGGCTCCGGCGGGCGCACGCCGAGTCCGAGGAAGCTCATCGCGCCCTCGATGAACACGCCGACCGACAGCGCCACCGCGGTCTGCACGATCAGCGGGTCGACGGCGTTCGGCAGCACGTGCCGCAGCAGCACCCGGGCCCGGGTGGCGCCGCCGACCCGGGCGGCCAGCGCGTACTCGCGCTCCCGCTGGATCAGGATGCCCGAGCGCAGCTGGCGTCCGAACAGCGGCACTTCGGCGAGCGCGATGACGATGAACACCGGCCAGCGGCCCGGCCCGAGCACGGCGGTGACGGCCAGGGCGAGGATCATCCCGGGGAAGGCGAGCACCAGGTCGAAGGCCCGCTGGACGGCGGTGTCCGCCCAGCGGTGGGTGGCCGAGAGCAGGGCCAGCGAGCAGCCGAGCACCGCCCCCACCGGCACCGCGCCGAAGGTCAGCGCGAGGTCGGTGGTGATGCCGTGCAGGACCCGGCTGAACAGGTCCCGCCCCAGGTCGTCGGTGCCGAGCGGGTGCTCGGCGCTCGGCCCGGCGAGGGCCAGCGGGCCCTGGGCGTTGGGGTCGTGGTCGGTGAGCAGCGGGGCCAGCAGCCCGGCCAGGGCGACGGCGGCCACCAGGGCGAGCCCGGTCAGGCCGCGGGCGGTGAGCAGCCCGGCGAGGTACCGGTTGCGGACGGCGGCGCGCGCGGGGCGCGCCGGGGCGGGGGCGGTCAGGGCGGTCATCGGTTACTCCCACCGGATCCGGGGGTCGAGCCAGGCGTACACGAGGTCGGTGAGCAGCTGGACGGCGACGTAGCCGGCGACGACCAGCAGCAGCACGGCCTGCACCACCGGGTAGTCGCGGCGCAGCACGCCCTGCTCGACGAGCTGGCCGAGCCCGGGCCAGGCGAAGATCCGCTCCACCAGCACCGCCCCGGCGACCAGGTGGCCGACCTGCAGGCCGAGCACGGTGACGGCGGACGGCAGCGCGTTGGGCAGGGCGTGCCGCCAGACGATCCGGCGGCGCGAGACGCCGACGGCGGTGGCGGTGCGCACGTAGTCCTCGGCGAGCGCCCGTTGGATGCCGTCGGTGAGGTAGCGGGCGAGCACGGCGGCGCTGGGCAGGGCGAGGCAGACGGCGGGCAGCAGCAGGTACTGCAGTGCGAGGTCGGGGGCGTCGAGCAGGGACTCGTGGCCCCCGGCGGGCAGCAGCCCGAGGGTGACCGCGAACAGCAGCACCAGCAGCACGCCGGTGACGAACGGCGGCACGGCCAGCACGGCGGTGGTGAAGGCGCGCACGGCGGCGGCGACCGGCCGGCGCTCGGCGGTGGCGCCGAGGACGCCGAGCGGCAGGGCCAGCAGGACGACCAGCAGCAGGGCGGCGGCGGTGAGTTGGACGGTGGCGCCGAGGCCGTCGCCGATCAGCTCGGAGACCTGGCCGCCGATCGAGTAGCTGGGCCCGAGGTCGCCGGTGAGCAGGTCGCCGAGCCAGTGCAGGTACTGGGCCAGCAGCGGTTCGTCGAGCCCGAGCCGGGAGCGGATCGCGGCGACGGCCTGGGGTCCGGCGTCGGGGCCGGCCAGTGTGGTGGCGGGGTCGCCGGGGATCAGCCGCAGGATGAGGAAGACCAGGAAGGAGGCGAGGAGGAGGACGAGCAGCCCGGAGGGCAGCCGCTTGAGGAGGAAGCTTCGCATGGGTGGGGGCCGTCCGTCAGGCCGTGAGGTAGGCGTCGTCGAGGTTCAGGTAGCCGAACTTGTTGAGGGTGGCGCCGCGGGTCTTGCCGCCGGCGACCTCGCTGAGGCCGGCGATGGCGAGGTCGATCACGAACTGCTCGTCGAGCAGGGTGTCGGTGATCTGCCGGTAGAGCGCCTTGGCCTCGTCGCTGTCGCTGTCCGGCCGCTTCCAGGCGCGCTGCACGATGTCGGTGTAGGCGGGGGAGGAGAAGTGCGAGCTGTTCTTGGCCTCGTTGAACGGGTAGGCGCTCACCGCCAGGGTGGCGGGGTGGAGTTGGGCGAACCCGTGGCTGAGCGTCCACAGCGCGGGCATGGCCTGGGCGATCAGCTGCTTCTGCATGGTGGGCGAGTCGGTGGGCTGCAGCACGGTCTCGATGCCGACCTGCTTGAGGTCGTACTGGAGGACCTGCGCGACGGCGGTGCCGCCCGGGTCGTTGCTGTGCGCGAACGGCAGGGTGATGCCGGTGAGTCCGGCGTCCTTGAGCAACTGCCGTGCCCGCTCGGGGTCGTGGCGGTAGTGGGCGGCGGCCTCCGCGCTGTACGCGGGGGAGGACTTGGGCCAGGGCGTGGCGGAGACGGTGCCGGAGCCGCCGAGCGCCTGCTGGACCAGCCGCTCGCGGTCCACGGCCCAGGCGATGGCCTGCCGCACACGCTTGTCGCCGACGTGCTCGGCCGTGAGGTTGACGCCGATGTAGTACGCGCCGCCGCCGGTGTCGTAGGAGGTGACCCGGAACTGCTGGTCGCTGCGCAGGGCGGCGAGGTCCTTGCCGCGCACGTGGTAGGAGAGGTGGGTCTGGCCGGTCTTGAGGGACGAGAGCAGCGAGTCGGACTGCGGGATCACCCGGATCTCGACGCCGTCCAGGTAGGGGCGGCCGGGGTTCCAGTACTTCTCGTTGCGGGCGAAGGTGAGCGAGCTGCCGGGCTTGCGCTCGGTGAACGCGTAGGGGCCGGTGCCGATCAGCTTCGTCCCGGCGAAGGCCTCCTCGACGGTCTCGGAGTCCGGGATGATCATGAACTCGAAGAGGTCGAAGAGATTGCTCACCGGGTGGGCGAGGACGAGCGTGAGCTCGAAGTCGCCGTTCTTGCGGAAGTCGGTGACGGCCGCCGCGGTCGAGCGCAACTGGGCGGAGCGGGCCGGGTTCTGGAGGTTCTTGACGGCGAACACGACGTCGTCGGCGGTGAACCGGCGGCCGCTGTGGAAGGTCACGTCCTCGCGGAGCTTGAGCGTGACCCCGGTGCCGTCGGGGGCGACCTGCCAGGAGGTGGCCAGCTCGGGCTGCGGCTTCAGCTGGTCGTCGTAGCGGGTCAGGGTGTTGAAGACCAGCCGCTGGACGAGGGTGTTGGCGCTCTGCGCGAACAGCAGGGCGGGGGTGAAGTCGACACTGGCGCCGACCGTGAGGACGCCGCCTCGCCGCGGTCCCGCCGCGTCGCCGGCGGCCCGGCCCGCGGCGGTGTCGGCGGCCGAGCGGCAGGCGGCCAGGGTCAGCAGGCCGGCGCCGGCCAGGCCGCCGCGGAGCAGCGCCCGGCGGGAGAGCGGGGAGGCGGTGGGGAGGCTGGTCACGAGTGGGGTCCTCTGCGGGAAGGGGTGTGCGGGGTCGGGTCGGTGGTCGGGGGTGTTCAGGAGGCCAGGGCGTGCACCGGGCGGGCGTACAGGGCGCTGAGCGCGGGTGCGCCGGCGGCCACGGCGAGCACATCGGCGCCGAGCCGCTGGGCGACCACCAGTGCGGCGTCGCGCCGCAGCCGCGAGCGGCGGGCGAACTCGGTGCGCACCACGTCGAGATAGGCCGGGTCGAGGCAGGAGAAGTGCTCGGTCAGCACCAGCAGGTCGGGGTTGACGACGTCGGCCAGCAGGGCGAGTGCCCGGCCGATGATCTCCGCGCGCCGGCGCACCAGCCGGTCGGCCCGGGGGTCGCCGGCCTGGACGGCGGCCACCAGGGCGGCGCGGTCCGGCCGTTCGGTCACCCCCTCGGCCGCCGCCGCCTCGAACAGCGTGGTGTCCGAGGCGGCGACCGCCAGGCAGCCGGTCCGGCCGCAGGGGCAGAGCGCGTCGCTCTCCGGCACCGGCAGGTGGGCGACGTCCCCGGTGGGCGAGGCCGGACCGACGTGCACGGTGCCGGCCACGGCCAGGGCCGCGTCCACCACATGGCCGACGAACAGGTGGACGACCGAGCGGCGGGCCGCCGGGTGCCCGAACAGGATCTCCGCCTGGGTCAGGGCCCGGGCGTGGTTGTCCACCTGGACCGGCAGCCCGGAGGCCTCCGCCAGCAGCGCGCCGAGCGGCACGTCCCGCAGATCCAGCGGATCATGACGGACGATCACGCCGCGCTCGCGGTCGACCGCGCCCCCGGTGACGGCCCCGAGGCCGACCACGGCACGGCCGTCCGGGACGGCGGCCAGCAGCCCGGGGAGCCGCGCCAGCAGCGGCCGCAGCACGGCCGGGCCGGTGCGGCCCCGGTGGCTCAACTCGCGGTGGTACAGCACGTTTCCGCGTGCGTCGAGGAAGGCGAAGTGGGTGGACGGCAGTCCGATGTGCAGACCGGCCACCGCGATCCGGTCGGTGTCGACCTCCACCGGCAGCTGGGGCCGGCCGACCGCTCCGGCGCCGGGGGCGGCCGACCCGGGCCGCTCGCGCAGCAGTCCGAGCCTGGTGAGGTCGACCACCTGACGGGAGACGGCGGCCGGGCTCAGGCCGGTGAGCGCGGCGACCCGGCTGCGGGCCACCGGACCGTGGTCCAGGACGGTCCGCAGGACGGCGGCGGCGTTGACGTACCGCCGTGCGTCCCCGGTGCGCGGCCGGGTGGCGGTGCCGGTTCCGCCCGGCGCGCCGCTCTGGGTGAACATCCTTCGCCCTTCCGGGGGGTCGGTGGCGCTCAGCGCCCGGCGGCCTCGGCCTCCAGCTCCTCGGCCGGCACCAGCCCGGCCACCCGCGGCGGGTCGGCGGGCTCCAGCAGACGGCTCGGCGTGCCGTCCACGCCCGTCGGCAGGTCGCCGTCCAGGGTGATCCGGCGCACCAGGCGCGGCTCGTCGCCGTAGTCGTTGACGGCGTAGTGCTGGGTGGCGCGGTTGTCCCAGATCGCGACGTCACCGACCTGCCAGTCCCAGCGCACGGTGTTCTCCAGCCGCTCCACGTACCGCTGGAACAGCTCGATCAGCGCCTTGCTGTCGGCGCCCGAGACGCCCTGGATCCGCTGGGCGAAGGCGCCGAGCAGGAGGCTCTTCTCGCCGGTCACCGGGTGGACGCGGACCACCGGGTGCTCCGTCTTGAAGGCGGTGGAGACGAACACCTTGCGGAAGAGGTTGGCGACCTCGGCGTTGTCGGCCAGCTCGGGGCGCAGCGCGAGGCTCGCCGCGTAGTCGTAGTCGTTGGTGTGCACGGCGCGCAGCGACTCGGCCAGCACCTTCAGCGGCTGCGGCAGGTCCTGGTAGGCGGCCACCGTGTTGGCCCACACCGTGGAGCCGCCGGCCGGCGGCAGCTCCAGGGCGCGCAGGATCGAGGCCTTGGGGTAGGCGGGCACGAAGGTGACGTCGGTGTGCCAGTTGTTGGCGCGCACGCCCTTGGTGGCGTCCAGCTCGAAGATGTACCGGCCGTCGGCGCCCGGGACGGTGGGGTGGCCGACCGGCTGGCCCAGCAGGCGGGCGAACGCCTCGTGCCCGGCGTCGTCGAGGTGCTGCTGGCCGCGGAAGAACAGCACCTTGTGCTCGTACAGCGCGGCGTCGATCGCGGCGACGGTCGCCGCGGGCAGGTCGCCGCCGAGGCGTACGTCGTGCACGATCGCGCCGATCCGGCCGGCGGCGGGGGTGATCTTGAGATCGATGGCGGTGGCGGTGGCGGTGGACATGGCGGTTCCTCGACTCTCGTGGAGGGGGAAGGGGGATGCGCGGGACCGCCCCGGGCCGACGGGAGCGGGCAGGGCGGTGCGGCGGAGGACGGCACACGGGTGCCGGGGGAGACGCGATGGCCGGGCGGCCGGGATCAGCGGGCGAGTGCTCCGCGACAACAGCGACGGCTGCGAAGGGCCGGGGCGGTGCGGTGAACGGTGCTCATCGGCCCTCCTTCCGGGTCCGGGGCGCTGCGAGTGGCTCGGCGCTCATCGTGCTGAAGCCCGTGCCTCCCTGTCAATCACCTGTCCTGCCTGGTGAGAAGGGGTGTTGCGGGCGTGTGACGCCGTGTTGCGGGCGATGGTCCGGTGATGACGGGACGACGGCGGCGGCGTGTTCCCGCCTGTCGGGGGCGTGTCGGGATTACTAACTTTCGCAGCGGAAGAAACCCGGCCGACGGCGGCGGGGCCCGCCCGGAGCTCCTCCGGGCGGGCCCGCGGGCCTCGGTGATGGCCCGTCACACCCCCATCAGCCGGGCGAAGTCCAGGCCGAGGCCGCCGAGGACGGGGAGCGCGCCGAGGTCGGTGACGGCGCCGACCGGGATGCTGTAGCCCTGGTTGACCTCCCGGGGCTGCGACGCGGCGGCGGGCGCGGTGCCGGGCTCGGCGGTGGCCGAGGCGGTGGCGGTGGCGGTGGCCGTGGCGGCGGCGGGTCCGGTGAGGGCGGCGGTGAGCAGGGCGGTGAGGGCGGTGAGCTGGGCGAGGGTGCGCACGGGGGGCCTCCGGGGGCGTGGGAACGGGCACCCTGCCGAACGCGCGGGGGCGCCGTGCGGTCACGTGTCGTCCCCCCTTCGGCGGGAGCACCCCGCTCGGCCCGCCCGCCTCCGCCCGCGGCTGTCGGTGGGGGCGGGCAGTATCGACCCCGGGCAGGAGACACCGGCGGAGGGGCGGACGGACATGGCGCGGTACCTGACGGTGACCGCGGCGGTCACCATCGACCAGGCACGGCTGCGGGCGTATCTGCGCGCACCCGTCGCCCCGGCCTCCGCCCGGCCCGAACCCGACTGGGCCGGCCTCTGCGCCCCCTGGCGCGACGGCGCCCTGCGCCGCCGCTACCGCGCCGAACTGCCCGCCGCCCTCGCCGCGTGCGACCGCTGGACCGACGGCGACCACGCGGCCTTCCTCCGCGACCTCGACGAGGACGGCGCACTCACCCTCCGCCACGACGGGTCCACCGGCTCCCTCACCCTCGACATCGACACCCGGGTCGACTTCGAACTCCCGGGCATGATCCAGGCACTCACCGTCCTGAGCGGCCTGGCCGACGTCATGGCCGGCGAGGACACCGGCCTCGTCGAACTCACCACCGACTGGAGCGAGGGGACCGTCCTGCTGCACCTGACCCCCGGGCGTGCGGCCTTCCTCGACCCCGCCCGGGACGCCACCACCCTCGCCCGCGCCCGCGACGCCGCCTTCGACACCCGCTGCGCCGCCGAGCCGGACGAGGACGAGCCGGCCGGCGAGGTCCTCGACCGGCTGCTCTCCTGACAGGGTGCCCGGGCCGGGCACCGGATCCTGGCAGGCTGTCGCTGGTTCGCGGACGGCGCACGGGCGTACCGTCCGGGAAACGGTCGGCGCGAGGTGGAGGTCGGGGTCCGTGGGATCCGCAGGCACGGGTGTGAACGGCGGGGTGTCCTTCTGGTGGGGCCGGCTCGGGCTGCCCGAGCCGCGACCGGCGCTGCCCGGCCACCGGGAGGTCGACATCTGCGTGGTCGGCGGCGGCTACACCGGCCTGTGGACGGCGTACTACCTCAAGAAGGCCGAACCCGGTCTGCGGATCGCCGTCCTGGAGCAGCGCTTCTGCGGCTACGGCGCCTCCGGGCGCAACGGCGGCTGGCTCTACAACGGCTTCGCCGGACGCGGCGCCTTCGCCCGCCGTCACGGCCCGGCCGGCGCCGCCGCGATGCAGCGGGTGATGGACACGGCGGTCGGCGAGGTCGCCGACACCCTCGACGCGGAGGGCATCGACGCCGACGTGGTGCGCGGCGGCGTGCTGGAGGTCGCCCGCACCCCCGCCCAACTCGCCCGGCTGCGCGCGTTCGCCGAGACCGAGCGCGCCTACGGCCCCGACCGCGTCCAGGAGCTGAGCGCGGCCGCGACCGCCGCACGGCTGCGCGTCGCCGGCGCCCTCGGCGGCGTCTGGAGCCCGTACGGCGCCCGCGTCCAGCCCGCCAAGCTGGCCGCCGGTCTCGCCGGCGTCGTCGAGCGGCTGGGCGTCGAGCTGTACGAGAGCACGCCGGTGACCGCCATCCACGGTGGCCGCACGCCCCGCGCCGTCACCCCGTACGGCACCGTCGGCGCCCGGTACGTCCTGCGCGCCACCGAGGGCTTCACCTCGGGCCTCGCGGGGGAACGGCGCACCTGGCTGCCGATGAACTCGGCGATGATCGCCACCGAACCGCTCCCGGCGTCCTTCTGGGCCGAGGCCGGCTGGGAGGGCCGCGAGGTGCTCGGCGACTTCGCCCACGCCTACATGTACGCCCAGCGCACCGCCGACGACCGGATCGCCCTCGGCGGACGCGGCGTCCCCTACCGCTTCGGCTCCCGGACGGACATCGACGGCGCCACCCAGCCCGCCACCGTCCGCCAACTCCGGGAGATCCTCCACGCGTTCTTCCCCGCCGCCCGCTCCGCCCGGATCGAGCACGCCTGGGCGGGGGTGCTCGGCGTGCCCCGGGACTGGTGCGCCACCGTGGACCTCGACCGGCGCACCGGCCTCGGCTGGGCCGGCGGCTACGTCGGCAGCGGGGTGACCACCACCAACCTGGCCGGCCGCACCCTGCGCGACCTGGTGCTCGGTCATGACACCGAACTCACCCGCCTGCCCTGGGTCGGCCACACCGTCCGGCGCTGGGAGCCCGAACCCCTGCGCTGGCTCGGCGTGCACGCCCTCTACGCCGCCTACCACGCGGCCGACCGCCGGGAGTCCACCCGCCGCCGCCCCGGCACCTCGCCCCTCGCCCGCCTCGCCGACACCATCGCCGGCCGGTAGGCGGGCCGCCCCGGCCCGGCCGGTGACGCGGCCGGGCCGGAGCGGCCCACGGAGGGGCTCAGGCGCCGACGTACTCCGCGAGGTGCTGGCCGGTGAGGGTGCTGCGGGCGGCGACCAGGTCGGCGGGGGTGCCCTCGAAGACGATGCGCCCGCCGTCGTGACCGGCCCCCGGGCCGAGGTCGATGATCCAGTCGGCGTGCGCCATCACCGCCTGGTGGTGCTCGACGACGATCACCGACTTCCCGGAGTCCACCAGCCGGTCCAGCAGTCCGAGGAGCTGCTCGACATCGGCCAGGTGCAGCCCGGTGGTCGGTTCGTCGAGGACGTAGACGCCGCCCTTGTCGCCCATGTGGGTGGCCAGCTTCAGACGCTGGCGCTCACCGCCGGACAGGGTGGTCAGCGGCTGGCCGAGGCTGACGTAGCCGAGGCCGACGTCGACGAGGCGGGTCAGGATCCGGTGGGCGGCGGGCACCCGGGCCTCGCCGGCGGCGAAGAAGGCCTCCGCCTCGGTCACCGGCATCGCCAGCACCTCGCTGATGTCCCGGCCGCCGAGGTGGTACTCCAGCACCGACGCGTCGAAGCGCCGGCCCTCGCAGTCCTCGCAGGTGCTGGCCACGCCGGCCATCATCGCCAGGTCCGTGTAGATCACGCCCGCGCCGTTGCAGGTCGGGCAGGCACCCTCGGAGTTGGCGCTGAACAGCGCCGGCTTCACGCCGTTGGCCTTGGCGAACGCCTTGCGGATCGGCTCCAGCAGGCCGGTGTAGGTGGCCGGGTTGCTGCGCCGCGAGCCGCGGATCGGGCTCTGGTCGACGGAGACCACGTTCTCCCCGGCCGGTATCGAACCATGGACCAGCGAGCTCTTCCCGGAGCCCGCCACCCCCGTGACGACGACCAGCACACCGAGCGGGATGTCCACGTCGACGTCGCGCAGGTTGTGCGTGGAGGCGCCACGGACGGCCAGCTTGCCGGTCGGCGTGCGCACCGTCCTCTTCACCGCCGCCCGGTCGTCGAGGTGCCGGCCGGTGACCGTGCCCGCCGAGCGCAGGCCCTCCAGCGGGCCCTCGTAGCAGACCGTGCCGCCCGCCGAGCCCGCACCGGGACCGAGGTCCACCACGTGGTCGGCGATCGCGATCACCTCGGGCTTGTGCTCCACCACCAGCACCGTGTTGCCCTTGTCCCGCAGCTGCCGCAGCAGGCCGTTCATCCGCTGGATGTCGTGCGGGTGCAGACCGGTGCTGGGCTCGTCGAAGACGTACGTCACGTCGGTGAGCGAGGAACCGAGGTGGCGGATCATCTTGACCCGCTGCGCCTCGCCGCCCGACAGCGTGCCGGCCGGCCGCTCCAGCGAGAGGTAGCCGAGGCCGATCTCGACGAACGAGTCCAGGGTCTGCCGGAGCGCGGTGAGCAGCGGCGCCACCGAGGGCTCGTCCAGGCCGCGCACCCACGCGGCGAGGTCGCTGATCTGCATCCGGCAGGCGTCGGCGATGCTGATCCCGCCGATCTTCGAGGACCGGGCGGCCTCGGTCAGCCGGGTGCCGTCGCACGCGGGACAGTCGGCGAAGGTGACCGCGCGGTCCACGAACGCCCGGATGTGCGGCTGCATCGCCTCCCGGTCCTTGGACAGGATGGACTTCTGGACCTTCGGGATCAGCCCCTCGTAGCTGATGTTGATGCCGCTGATCTTCACCTTGGTCGGCTCGTGGTGGAGGAAGTCCCGCAGCTCCTGCTCGGTGTAGTCGCGGATCGGCTTGTCCGGATCGAGGAAGCCGGAGCCGCTGAAGACCCGGGTCATCCAGCCGTCCCCGGTGTAGCCGGGCACCGTGATCGCGCCCTCGGCGAGCGACTTGCTGTCGTCGTAGAGCTGGGTGAGGTCGATGTCCGTGACCGAGCCCCGGCCCTCGCAGCGCGGGCACATGCCGCCGGTGACGCTGAAGCTGCGCCGCTCCTTGACCGTGGTGCCGCCGCGCTCCACGGTGATCGCGCCCGCCCCGCTGACCGAGGCGACGTTGAAGGAGAACGCCTTGGCCGAGCCGATGTGCGGCCGCCCGAGCCGGCTGAACAGGATCCGCAGCATCGCGTTGGTGTCGGTGGCGGTGCCCACGGTGGAGCGCGGGTCGGCCCCCAGCCGCTGCTGGTCGACGATGATCGCGGTGGTCAGGCCGTCCAGCACGTCCACGTCCGGCCGGGCCACCGACGGCATGAAGCCCTGCACGAAGGCGCTGTAGGTCTCGTTGATCAGCCGCTGCGACTCCGCCGCGACGGTGTCGAACACCAGCGAGCTCTTGCCCGAGCCGGAGACGCCCGTGAACACCGTCAGCCGGCGCTTGGGGATCTCGATGCTGACGTCCTTGAGGTTGTTCTCCCGCGCGCCGTGCACGCGGATCAGGTCGTGGGTGTCGGCGGCGTGCGGTTCGGGTGTCTGCGCGCCGGTCCTCGTGCCCGTGGTCATCGTCTCTCCGGTTCTACTCGCGGTGCCCTCGGTTCCGATCTAACCAGCCGGGTACGACAGGCGGGGGCTTAGGCCGGTCGGAGGCCGTGCGCTGGCGGCCGGCGGGGGCGCGCCGCACGGTGGTGGCGGGAAGCGGACGACGGGAGGTGCCGGCGGTGGCGAAGCGGGCGCGGCTGTGGCGCGCGACGTCGGCGCTGGCGGCGCTGGTCGTCAGCGCCGGTGCGGTGCCGGCGACGGCCGCCGGGCCGGGGTGGGCGGTGGCCGTGGTGGACCAGGCCTCGCGGCGGGTCCTGGTGCTGCGCGGCGCCGACGGCCCGCTCTGGTCCTGGTCCGCGGACACCGCCGGCGACCTCGGCGACCTCGACCCGCGCCGCAGCTGGCAGGCGCCGGACGAGGCGAAGACCCGGGTGCGGGACGGCCGCCGGTACCTGGTGGTGACCGCCTCCGGCGGACTGGCGGCCCTCGTCGACGTCCGGAGCGGCGCCACCGCGTGGGCCGTCGACACCGGCCCGCTGGCCAATCCGCACAGCGCCGACCTGCTCCCCGACGGCAACGTGGCCGTCGCCGCCTCCTCCGGCGGCTGGATACGCCTGTACGCCGCCTCGCTCGGCCCGCGGGTCACCGCGCACGCCGAGTACCGGCTGCCGGGTGCGCACGGGGTGCACTGGGACGGGCGCGCCCGGCTGCTGTGGGCGCTCGGCGACGACGCGCTGACCGCGCTGCGGGTGGGCGGCACCGCGGCCGCGCCCTCGCTCACCGCCGAGCGGACGGTGCCGCTGCCCGAACCCGGCGGCCACGACCTGGCGCCGGTGCTCGCCGCGCCCGGCCGGTTCTGGGTGAGCACGGCGGCGCACCTGTGGCGCTTCGACCCGGCGGAGCAGCGCTTCACCCGGATACGCCTGGGGAGCGAGGGGGCCGAGCGGGACATCAAGAGCGTGGGCGACGAACCCGGCAGCGGGCGGCTGCTCACCGCCGCCCCGGACCACGCGGGGCCCTGCTCCTGGTGCACCTCGGTGCTCACCCTGCACCGCCCGGACGGCCACCGCCTGTTGCCCGGTGCGCACCTCTACAAGGCGCGCTGGTGGACCAGTTGGGGGAGCGGGAGATGATCCCGGGGACCGGCGGCACGACCGGGGGAGGAAGCCGGCGGAGGGGCGGGGACCGGGCCGGACCGGGCGGGCATTCGGTGGATGCGGCTGATTTTATGCAACGCCAAACTACTCCAATAGTGGTCAGTTTCCGCTCCGGTTCCGTATACCTCCCGGTAGCGCCCCGGGCTGGGATAGCGTCCATGGCGCCGGGGGGATCCGGGCCCGCTCGGCGGGCCCGCACCATCCAGAAACCCACCCCTACCCACCCCTACCCCTTCAGGGAGAGAACTGTGCGAAATTTCGTTTCCGAATCCAGGTCCGGGACCGTGGACGAGCTGCGGCTCGCGGTGGAATCGCTCGCCGCCTTCCCGGCCCGCGCCGCGTTCGGCGGGACGGAGGTCACCGACCGCCTCTCGGCGGTGGCGGATCTGTGCCGGGCGGTCGACGGCGTCCTCGACAGCCTGGTCGTCGAGGCGGCCGCCGAGGCCGCCGAGGAGGGCTGGACCGCGGCCCGGATGGCGTCCGAACACGCCGTCTACTACGCGCGGTTGCGCCGGGCGCTGCTGCTCACCGGTTCCACGGCAGAGCAGCGGTGAGCGCGGCAGCCACCCAGGCGGTGGACGTCGGCGCACACGTGGTGGCCTGTCCCACCCGGTGGAGCGACGTCGACGAGAACGGGCACATCAACAACGCCCGACTGGTCTCCTACGTCCAGGAGGGAATTTACGACCTGTTCTGCCACCACCCGGTCGCCGTCCGGGAATCGCTATTCCCGTCCGGATTCCTGATCGCGCGGCACGAGATCGATTATCTGGAGCAGCTGTACCACCGGCCGGAACCGTTGCTGGTGCAGTTGACCGTCGAACGACTCGGGCGCAGTTCCGCGCACGTCGTGGTCAGGGTGTGCCGTGACGCGCACACATTCATGCGGGCACGGACGGTCGTGGTCGCCAGGGACGCGGTCTCCGGCCGCTCCCGCACGCTCAGCCCGTCGGAGCGCCGGTTCCTCTCCGGGTTCCTCTCCGACGAAGCGGCTCCCGTGGTGCCGCCCCGGGTGGCGATCGCCTCGCCGCGCGGATCGCTGTCCGCGGCGTCCTCCGGGCACCACCCGGTCCGGCGCCGTCTGCCGAACCCCTCCGCCCTCACCAGGGGCGTGTCGGTGATGCCGGACGGGCGTCGCGCCCGCTGACCTCCGCCGCGACCCCGACGATGAGCGGCAGGATCCTGCTGGGGCAGGATCCTGCTTGGTTGTGCGGGCGGTGGAGGACCGGGGCGGGGCCGGGGCGGACCAGGGGAGCCGCAACCCGGCAGCAGGGGCGGGGAATTCGGCCGCGGCGTCGTCGCCGCCGGGCGCCGGCCGGGCGGGGACCCGCACGGCGCCTCCGAGCCGCCCGTTCGCGCGGAGCGGTCCGGGACCGTTCCCGCTCCCCGGACGCCCGCTCCGGGGCGGGTCAGCGGCAGAGCGCGGCCGCGCCGATCAGCCCGGCGTCGGTGCCGAGTTCGGCACGGCGCACCTCCAGGCCGCGGACGTAGGACAGGGCGGCGTAGCGCTCCAGTTGGCGGGCGAGCGGCTCGAACAGGACCGGTCCGGCCGTCGCCACCCCGCCGCCGATCACCACCCGCCGCAGGTCCACCAGCGCGGCGGTGGCGGCGATCCCGGCGGCCAGCGCCTGCGCCGCCCGGTCGAAGGCGGCCAGCGCCACCGGGTGCCCGGCCCGCGCGTCCTCGGCCACCGCGCGCGCCGAGCGGTCCGCCCCGGCGGGCCGCCAGCCCCCGGCCAGGGCCCGCCGGGCGATCGCGGTGCCGCTGGCGAGGCCTTCGAGGCAGCCGCGCGAGCCGCACGGGCAGGGCTCGCCGTCGAGGTCGACCGTGATGTGGCCGAGGTGCCCGGCGTTGCCGCTGGGGCCGGGGCGCACGGCGCCGTCCAGCACCAGGCCGGCGCCGACCCCGGTGGAGACCACCAGGCACAGCGCGTTGTCGGCGCCGCGGGCCGCGCCGCGCCAGTGCTCGGCGGCGGCCATCGCCACGCCGTCCCCGGCCAGCGTCACCCGGCGGGTGCCGACGGCGGGGTGGGCGGCGACCTCGGCGCCGAGCGGGAACTCCCGCCAGCCGGGGATGTTGACCGGGCTGACCGTGCCCCGGGCGAGGTCCACCGGTCCCGCGCTGCCGATGCCGACGGCGGTGACCTCGCCCCACCGCGGCGCGGCGGCCAGCCGCTCCAGCACCCGGTGCACCGCGGCCAGCACCTCGGCGCCCGGCTCCCGCGCCGGAGTCGGCAGCTGGACGCGGTGGGTGAGCGTCCCGGCGGAGTCGACGAGCGCCCCGGCGATCTTGGTGCCGCCGACGTCGACGGCGGCGAACAGCGGACCGGCGGCGGTGGGCGAGGGTGTGGTCATGACGGGTGGCTCCGGGTGAGGGGCGCGGACAGGGACAGCGGCAGGGACAGGGACAGGGACAGGGACAGGGACAGCAAACAGGACCGGTCCGCCGGGGCGGGCGTCGGGGCTGCCCCCGGAGGTGCCCTTTCGGGCGGTTCCGGCCCGAACCGACGTGGGAATCCGCCGCCGTGCGCAACGATTCGCGGTCCTCCGGACATCAAGGAAGTATGGAATCGAATCTTCTCCCGACAGCGGAACCGGCCGACGACGAAGTGTCCGGGCCCGACCGGAAGTCGCCGCTCCGCTTCGCCCGCCACGGCGCGGCCTTCCTCGGCGTGAGCGTGGTGTCCGGTGCGCTGCTGGCCGGCATGGCGCTGCCCGCCGTCGGCGCGATCGGGCTGACGGCCAAGAACACGGCGGAGGGCTTCGACGACATCCCGGACGACTTCAAGACCCCGCCGCTCACCCAGGTGACGCAGATCTTCGACGCCAAGGGCGGGCTGATCGCCAGGCTCTACGAGCGCGACCGCACCGTGATCACCGCCGAGCAGATGTCGCCGTACATGCGGCAGGCCCAGGTCGACATCGAGGACGCCCGCTTCTACGAGCACGGCGCCGTCGACCTCAAGGGGGTGCTCCGCGCGATCAGCAAGAACGCGGAGAGCGGCACCGCCGCCGAGGGCGCCTCGACGCTGACCCAGCAGTACGTGAAGAACGTCAACGTCGAGAAGGCCGGCGACGACAAGGCGGCCGTCCAGGAGGCCATGCGCAAGACCCTGGGCCGCAAGATCCAGGAGCTGAAGGTCGCGATCAAGCTGGAGGAGGAGCTGACCAAGGACCAGATCCTCACCAACTACCTCAACATCACGTTCTTCGGCAACGGCGCCTACGGGGCGGAGGCCGCGTCCCAGCGCTACTTCGGCAAGTCCAACAAGGACCTCACCGTCGCCGAGGCCGCCACCCTGGCCGGCCTGGTGCAGAACCCGTCGAAGTACGACCCGAAGGCGCACCCGCAGGCCGCGGTCAACCGCCGCAACGTCGTGGTCGACAAGCTGCTGGAGAACAAGCACATCACCGAGGAGCAGGCCAAGGAGGCCAAGGCCGCCCCGCTGGGCCTCAACTACAAGGACCCGCAGAACGGCTGCATCGTCGCCCAGGCGGGCATGGGCTTCTTCTGCGACTACGTCCGGCAGGTGGTCAAGCAGGATCCGGTGTTCGGCGCCAACGCGGCCGAGCGCAAGAAGTTCTGGGACCAGGGCGGCCTGAACATCCGCACCACCCTCGACCCGGACAAGCAGACCGCCGCCCAGAACGCGGTGAGCTCCAACGTGCGGGTCACCGACAGCGTCTCGGCCGCCGCGACCATGGTGGAGCCGGGCACCGGCAAGATCGTCGCGATGGCCCAGACCCGGCCGTACGGGATCGACCGGGCGAAGAACCAGACCGTCGTGAACCTCAGCGTCGACGCGGCGATGGGCGGCGGCAACGGCTTCCAGCCCGGCTCCACCTTCAAGCCGGTCGTCGCGGCCGCGGCGATGGAGGCGGGGCTGGCGCCGACGCAGGAGTACTCGTCGCCGAACCGGATGGACTACCCGGACATGAAGACCTGCGAGGGCACCTGGAGGAACACCGGCAAGCCCAAGGTCGCGGTGCCCAACGAGTCCGCGAGCGAGGAGGGGCCGTACCAGCTGAAGCAGGCGATGGCGCTCTCGGTCAACACCTACTTCGTGCAGATGGAGAAGGAGATCGGCCTCTGCGCGGTCAAGCAGATGGCCAACAAGCTCGGCATCACGTCCCGGGCCAGCGGCAAGCCGCTGGACGAGGTTCCCTCGATGGCCCTGGGCGTCGAGGAGGTGAGCCCGCTGACCATGGCCGGCGTCTACGCGGCCTTCGCCGCCGGCGGCACGTACTGCGCCCCGGTCGCGATCACCGGCATCACCACCCTCGACGGCAAGGACGTGGCCGTTCCGCCCGCCCGCTGCGACAGGGCGTTCTCCGAGAGCACGGCCCAGGTGCTGAACACCATCCTGAACGGCGTGACCGAGAGCGGCGGCACCGGTGCGGCGCTCCACCTGGAGGGCGACCGCCAGATCGCGGGCAAGACCGGTACCTCGGACAAGAAGAAGGCCGCCTGGTTCACCGGCTACACCCCGCAGCTGGCCACCGCGGTCTGGCTCGGCGGCCCCGACGGCGGTGTGGAGATGCGCAACATCACCATCAACGGGAAGCGCCGCACCGAGGTGTTCGGCGCCGACGGCCCCGGCCCGATCTGGCGGGACGCCATGAACCAGGCGCTGCGCGGCACCCCGAAGCAGTCCCTGCCGATGGCGGACATCCCCGACCCGGCGCCCCGGACCGACCCGAACGCCACGGGCTCGTCGTCCACCGCCCCGTCCAACGCCGCTTCCAACGCCCCGTCGAACACCCCGTCGAACGCCCCGTCCGGCAACCCGTCCACCGCGCGCCGCTGACGAGCGGCCGGCCCGCGCCGGCGTCCCCCGGCCGGTCGGCGGGGGGACGCCGGTCTGACGGGCCGCCCTACAGCGGGCCCCAGCGGTAGAGCGTGGAGCCCCAGGTGGCGGTGTGCAGGAAGGAGGTCGAGAAGGTGGTCTCCTTCGAGAAGCCGTAGACCTGCCCGGGGGGCGTGATCTTGGTGTAGATGAGGTAGACGAGGGAGAGCGGGTAGACGCAGAGCCGCCAGTCGTAGGTGCCGTCCTGCACCTGGATGTCGTCGGCGGGCGCGCTGCCGCCCGGGCTGTTGAGGGTCCAGGAGTAGGTGCCGGCGTCCAGGTGCAGCGTCCGGTACACGCAGTTCTCGGGCGGGGTCACGGGGGCGGGCAGCGGCCCCACCTGTCCGTAGCCGGTGAGGAACTCGTGCTCGGTGACGGCGGAGGCGGGGGTGACGGCCGGGCCGGCCACCAGGGTCAGGGCGAGGGCCGGCAGGGCGAGCAGCCGGGCGAGCGCGCGCGCCCTCACTGGAGGGGTCCCCAGTTGTAGAGCATGGAGTCCCAGGAGTAGGTGTACGGGAAGGAGACGTCGAAGGAGGTCTCCTTGTGCCAGTACGCCCCGCCGCCCACCTTGCTGAGCTCGGTGTACGCACCCCACATGACGGCGCGCGGGAACACGCAGAGCCGCCAGTCGTAGGTGCCGTCCTGCACCTGGAGGTCCTCGCTGGGGGCGAAGCCGCCCGGGGTGCCGAGGGTCCAGGCGTAGGTGCCGGGGTTCAGGTGCAGCTGGCGGGAGGTGCAGGTGGCGGGCGGGGTGACGGGCGCCGGCAGCGGGATCAACTGCCCGTAGCCCTGGAGGAATTCGTGCTCGTAGGCGGCGTTCGCCGGGCCCACCGCGACACCTGTCACCAGGGCGAGGACGAGGGCCGGGAGAGCGAGGAGCCAGGTGATTCTTCGCAGCATGCGTGCCTCCGGTCGGCCGGGCGCGGGCCTGGACCGGGGCCCGGCGGTGGGGTTCCAGTGGTCTACGCCAATTCTGCTGACCGGCGGTGCCGCTGCCCATCCCAGAACCCTGGGAGCCGGCCGCCCCCCCGGGCTCAGGTCCCCAGGGCGGTGAGCGCGAAGGCCCGGGTGCCGGCGACGTGGCGGCGGGCGAGGTCGGCGGCGGCCTCGGGGTCGCGGGCGCGCAGGGCGGCGAGCAGCTGCTCGTGCTCGGTGCACATCGGCGTGCTGCTCTCGGGGCCCGAGGTGAGGCGGAACAGCCGGCGCAGCCGTCCGTCGAGCGGGGCCATCATCTCCTGGAGCAGGGGGTTGCCGGAGAGTTCGACGATCGCCCGGTGGAAGTCGGCGTTGAGGCCGACGGTCTCGCGCAGCCGGCCGGCCTCGGCGGCGCGGCGGGTGCGGGTGAGGATGCGTTCGAGGTTCTTCAGCCCGGCGGGGGTGGCGTGCTGTGCGGCGAGGCTGGCGGCGAGGGCCTCCAGGGACTCCCGGACGGCGAAGAAGTGCTCGGCGTCGGCCGGCCCGAACCCGGCGACCACCGCGCCCCGGCGGGCCTGGACGGTGAGGAAGCCCTCGCTCTCCAGGCGCTGCATGGCCTCGCGCACGGGCACGCGGGAGACGCCCATCGTCTCGGCCAGCTCGCGTTCGACCAGGCGGCGGCCGGCGGGGTACTCGCCCTCGATGATCCGCTCGCGCAGCCGGACGTAGACGAGGTCCCGGAGCGACTGGTGGGTGTCGCCGGGCGTATCGGTCATCGGAGGCTCCAGTCGGGTGGGGGCTGCGCCTGGTCGTCGGGGCTGCCCAGATCATTTCAGATCGGCGGCCGATACCCCTTGTTTGGTATTCGGTATACCAGATAGCTTGAGGCCCCGCCCGGTCCGCGGCCCCGCGGCCCCCGAATCCTGGACGCTCATGTGATCACCCCCGACCTCCTGCTCGACGCCACGCTGCCCGATGGCAGCACGGCCGACGTGCACCTCGCCGACGGCCGGATCGCCGCCCTGACCCCGGTGTCCGCCCGGCGGCCGGATGCCGGGCCCGGCGCTCCCACGGCCGTCTCCCTGGGCGGCGCGCTGCTGCTGCCCGCCCTGGTCGACGGCCACGCCCACCTGGACAAGACCTTCCTCGGCGCGCCCTGGCAGCCGCACCGCCCCACCGCGGACCTGCGCACCCAGATCGCCTCCGAGCGCGTCCAGCGCCGCGAGGTCGCCCGCCGCGCGCCCGTCGCCGAGCGCGCCGAGGCGCTGGCCCGGCGGATGGCGGCGCTCGGCACGGGCCACGTCCGCTCGCACGTCGACGTCGACCCGGACACCGGACTCGACCACCTGCACGCCCTGCTGGAGGTGCGCGAGCGCGTCCGCGACGTCATCGGGGTGCAGCTGGTCGCCTTCCCGCAGAGCGGCGTGGTCACCGCCCCCGGCGTCGCGGACCTGCTGGACGCGGCCCTGCGCGAGGGCGCCGAGCTGATCGGCGGCCTCGACCCGGCCGGGTTCGACGGCGACGTGGACGGCCAGCTCGACATCGTCTTCGGCCTCGCCGGGCGCCACGGCGCCGGGGTGGACATCCACCTCCACGACGGCGGCCCGGTCGGCGCCTCCCAGCTGCGCGACATCGCCGACCGCACCGCGGCCCTGGGCCTCGGCGGCCGGGTCGCGGTCAGCCACGCGTACGCGCTGGGCGACCTCGGCCTCGACGAACTCTTCGGCACCGCGCGGAAGCTGGCGGACGCCGGGGTGGCGATCATGACCAACGGCCCGAGCCGGTCGATGCCGCCGGTCAAGCTGCTGCACGAGTTCGGCGTGCGGGTGTTCGCCGGCTCCGACAACATCCGCGACGCCTGGTGGCCGTACGGCACCGGCGACATGCTCGAACGCGCCACCATCATCGGCCTCCAGGGCGAGCTGATGACCGACGGCGACCTGCGGCTCGCCGCCGACCTGGTGACCTCGCACGCCGCCGCCGCCCTCGGCCTCGCCGACTACGGCCTGACGCCCGGCGCCCGGGCCGACCTCGTGGCGGTCGCCGCCGGCTCCGTCCCCGAGGCGGTCGCCGCCCACCCCGAACGGCTGCTCGTCCTGCACGGCGGGCGGGTCGTTCCGGACCGCACCCGCTGACGCCCCCGCGGTCCGCCGGGGCCCCACCCCCGGCCCCCTGCCCCACCCCTGTTGGAAGGACGCCCCCCCACCGTGAACTCCTCCGCGGAAAGAACCCGGCCCGCCCCCGCCGCCACCACCGCCCCGGCCGCCCGCGCCGCCGACGCCTCCGCGCCCGGCCGCCTCGCGGGCGGCCAGATCGGCACGACCGACCTGGTCTTCTTCGTGGTCGCCGCCGCCGCGCCGCTGACCGTCCTCGCGGGCATCGCGCCGTTCGCCATCGGCGTCGGCGGCGCCTCCGCCCCCGCCGCCTACCTGATCTCGGGCGCGCTGCTCGTGCTGTTCGCCGCCGGGTTCACCGCGATGAGCCTCTACGTGCGCAACGCCGGCGCCTTCTACGCCTACGTCGCACGCGGCCTCGGCCGCACCTTCGGCGTGATCACCGCCTACGTCGCGGTGGTCTGCTACAACCTCATCACCCCCGGCGTGGCCGCCGCCTTCGGCTACTTCGCGGCCGGGCACATCGAGCAGCGCACCGGCGCGCACGTGCCGTGGTGGCTGCTGTCCGGCGCCTGCGTGGTGGTGGTCGGCGTCCTCGGCTGGCTGAAGGTGACGCTCAGCGCCAAGGTGCTCGGCGTCGCGCTGGTCCTGGAGGTGCTGTCGCTGCTGGTGATGGAGGGCGGGGTGCTCTCCGAGCGCGGCACGGCCGCCCTCGACCCGGTCTCCTTCGACCCCTCGCTGCTCGCCCAGGGCGGCGTCGCCGGGATGTTCGTGCTGGTCATCGGCGCCTTCACCGGCTTCGAGGCGACCGCGATCTACGCCGAGGAGGCCCGCGACCCGCGCCGCACGGTGCCCCGGGCGACCTTCATCGCGATCGGCTTCCTCGCCGTCTTCTACGCCCTCGGCACCTGGATCGTGATGGGCGCGTACGGCACCGACGCCGCCGTCGCGGCCGCCCGCGCCGCCGACGGGCCGGACCTCACCTTCACCGCCGCCGAGCGCTTCGTCGGCCTCTGGCTCTCCGACTCGATGCATGTCCTGATCGTGGTCAGCGCCTTCGCCTCGACCCTGGCCTTCCACAACGCGGCCGCCCGCTACCTCTACGCGCTGGGCCGCGAGGGCCTGCTGCCCCGCCGGCTCGGCCGGATCTCGGAGCGCACCGGCTCGCCCGGCCCCGCCGTGCTGGTGCAGAGCGGCTTCAACGCCCTGGTGATCCTGCTGGGCGCGGTGCTGGCCGCCGACCCCTACCTGGTGGTGCTGCTCTGGTCCAACAGCGTGGGCGTGCTCGGCATCATGGCGATGCAGGCGCTGGCGGCGGTGGCGGTCTGGGCGTTCTTCCGGCGCGACCGGCGCGGCATGTCGGCCTTCCGGGTGGTCTGGGCGCCGCTGCTGGCGGCCGCCGGCCTGGCCCTGCTGACGGTGCTCGCCGTCTTCAACTTCAGCCTGCTGACCGGGGCTTCGGGTGTGGTGAACGCCGTCCTGCTGCTCCCGCTGCCGCTCGTCGCCCTGGCCGGCTACCTGGTCGCCCGGCGGATCCGGCGCACCGATCCCGAGCGCTTCGCCCGGCTGACGGAGGTCGACGTCGAACGCGGCTGAGCCGCGCCCGCCGCGGGCGGTGCCCCCTCGGACGAGCGAGGGGGCACCGCCCGCGGGCATGCGGGGCGGCCTCGCGGGGGAGGGCCGGAGGGCCGGACCGTGCACCACGGCCCGACGATCCGACACCGGCACCCGCCTTGGGACGGGGCCGTTGATACCGGGCCGTTGACACCGGGCCGTTGAGGCGGGGCAGGTCAGGGGCCGTTGCCGAAGGTGCCCCGGGGGCCGGCCGGTTCGGCGCAGGCCCGGCAGATCATGCGCGAGTAGACGGCCGCCGGGCCGCGGACCACCGCCTCGACGCCGCCGTCCAGGGACCGCGTCCCCGCCGCCCGGCCGCAGAGGTGGCACCGGCGCAGCGCCTGCGCCTTGGTGTAGCAGTCCCAGCAGACCAGCCGGTCCGCCGCCTCCGCCAGGACGACGGTCGGCTGCGGGGCCGTCAGGTGGCCGCAGTGGCGCAGGGTGCCGTCCCCCTCGGCGCGGAGCATCACCGCCCGGGTCTCCCGGAACCACGGCGCGGCCCGGTCCGGGGTGGTCCGCACCGGGGCCGGGCGGCCCGATGCGAGGAGCAGGCGTTCGGCGTGCTCACCGGCGGCGCGGATCTGGTCGATGACGGCGAGCTGGGCGGGGTCGTCCTTCATGGGCACGTCCTTGTGCGAACGATGGAACGATGGGCGGGCAACGGTCGTGGGAGGGGCGCCCGTGCTGCGGCGCCGCTCCCGGTCTCCACTGTCCTACCCGTCTGCCGCCGCACGCCTCCCCGGCAGCGGGGGTGTCGGCGCGCGCCCGGGGCGCGCGCTCCGGCCGCGCGCCGAAGGGGGCGCGAGGGACCCCGACGGTGTCGACGGCCCGGCCCGGCCCGGTCCGATGCGCAGCACCCCACCGGCCGTCGACCGGTGGGGTGCGGTGAGCCACGACGAGCCGGGCCGTCCGGCCGGGGTGGAACCGGCCCGGCCGGACGGCGGCCCTCAGCCGAGGGTGGCGGCGCGTTCGAGCACCTCGGCCGGGGCCTTGGCCACCGAGCCGGTGTCGAACGGGGGTCGCGGGTCGTACTCGGTGCAGAGCTGGATCGCCTGGGCGGTGATGTCGTCGGTGAGCAGGGCGGACAGCCGGAGGGCCATGTCGATGCCGGACGAGACCCCGGCGGCGGTGATCAGCCGGTCGTGCCGGACGACCCGCTCGGCGGTGTAGACGGCGCCGTGGGACTCCAGTTCGGCGGTCGCCGACCAGTGCGTGGTCGCGGTCAGGCCCTTCAGCAGACCGGCCGCGCCGAGCACCACGGCACCGGTGCAGACCGAGGTGGTGAACCGGGTGCCGGCGTGGATCCGGCGCACCCAGTCGAGGAAGGCGGGATCCGCGAGCATCGGCCGGATGCCGCCGCCGCCCGGGACCAGCAGGACGTCACAGCGCTCCACCTCGGAGTACGCGGTCGGCACGTGCACCGGCAGCGCCCCGAACGTGTCCCGGACCAGGCCCGGTTCGCCGGTGACGAAGCGGACGGTGGCACCCGGCACGAGCGCGAGGATCTCGTACGGGCCGATCGCGTCGAGCGGTTCGAAACCCTCGAAGAGCGGGATCACGATGTCCATGCGCCGCAGCATAGCCGCGACCCGGCCCGGCGTCCCGTGCGTCAGCCGTCGCGCAGGATGCGGCGGCCGACGGGCGGCCCGGGACGGTGGCGGTGCGTCGCGCTCCCGCCGGAGGCCGCGGCGCCGGGAGATCAGCCCCGGACGGCACGGCCGGCCACTGCTCCTCCCCGGGTTTGACGCTGCCCGGCGAGTACGGGATAAGTGGGGTTCCGCCGAGGTGCGTCGGCGCGCATGCCGGGCGCGAGGGCCGGGCGGTCCCGTGGGACAGGGGGAGAGCCGGATGAGGCAGGGGTGGAGACGGTGGGGGGCGGGGCTGGCCGCGGTCCTGGCCCTCGGCACCGTGACGTGGATCGTCGCGGGGGTCCTCGGGCCGCTCCTGGGGGTGCACGACATCGGGGCCCGGCTGGCCCTGGGCGTGGGGGCGGGGGCCGCCGCGGCCGGACCGGCGGCGCTCTGCGGCAGGTCCTTCGCCGGGGCCGGGGAGCGCCGTGAGGTGTCCCGGCAGGCCGTCGTCGGCAGCGCCGTCGGCGGCGGGGTCGTCCAGATCTCCGGGGCGCGTGGCGGCGTCAGGCTGACGGTCCGCAACGGACCCGCCGCTCCGCCCCCGCCCCCGCTCCCGTCTCCGGGCGCGCCGCCGACGGCCGTCCGGGCCGCCGCCGGGGGCCAGTTCGTCGAGCGCTCCACCGTCGGGGGCTCGGTCGTGCAGCTCGACGGCGTGGCGGGCGATGCGGAGATCGAGGCGTGATCGGCCGGAAGCGGTTGCGGCAGGGCGACCAGTGGGTGGCGGACTCGGTCGTCCACGGCTCGGTCTTCCTGATCAAGGACGTCTCCGGCGACGTCGGCATCACCGTCCACAACGAACGCCCGCTGTACAAGCTGGACGCCTTTCCGCTCGACCGCCGGGTGCTGTCGGTCGAGCGGGCCCGCCTGCAGCCCGCGCGGCTGCTCCACTCCCGCTTCGAGGTGGTGGACTTCACCGGCCGCCGGTCCGAGCTGGCCCGGCTGGCGGCCTGGCGCGACAGCGGTGAGCCGGTGTCGGCGCTGCTGCTGCACGGGGTCGGCGGCCAGGGGAAGACGCGGCTCGCGACCGAGTTCGCCCGCAGGAGCCGGACGCTCGGCTGGCGGGTGCTCCAGGCCCGGCACGCGAGCGACCCGGCCG
Organism: Kitasatospora sp. NPDC015120; assembly: GCF_043080305.1. Taxonomy (NCBI): domain Bacteria; kingdom Bacillati; phylum Actinomycetota; class Actinomycetes; order Kitasatosporales; family Streptomycetaceae; genus Kitasatospora; species Kitasatospora sp. NPDC015120. The sequence continues at coordinate 131,138 of NZ_JBIBVJ010000016.1, forward strand.
ACGGGCCCCCGCGCGGTCCCGGCCGCCTGGACGGCGAGCCCGTCCCGGGCGGCACGGGAACGCTGCTGGTCGTCGACTACGCCGACCGCTGGCCCGCGGCCGACCTGCTGGAACTGTGCGCCGACGCGACCCGGCAGCCGGACCGCACCCGAGTGCTGCTGGTCGCCCGGGCGGCCGGGGTGTGGTGGCAGACCCTGGCCGGCCACGACCTGGAGCGGATGGAGTTCGACACCGACCGGCTGGAGCTCGGCCCGCTGGCCGACGGGACCGCCGGGACCGACGGGATCGAAGGGACCGCCGGGATCGAAAGGGACGCCGGGGACGGGACCGCCGGGGACGGTGCGTCGCCCAACACCCCGCTCGCGCTGTTCACGGCCGCGTGCACCCGCTTCGCCGAGGCCCTGCGCATCACCGGCCTCGACGACCTGCCGCCGCCCCGGTCCCTGGGCGAGGACGAGGGCTTCCGTGAGGCACTGGCCGTCCACATGGCCGCCCTGGCCTGGGTCGACGCGGTCCACCGGAGCCGGCGCGACGGGTCCGCGCTTCCCGAACTGGCCAGTCCCGCCCAGGTCTCCGCCCATCTGCTGACCCGCGAAGGCGCCTACTGGCGCGACCTCCACCGGCACGGCCGGACCGGCGCCGACCAGGTCGAGCTGGGCCGGGGCGTCTACGTCGCCGCCCTGATCGGGCGCCAGACCTACGACGACGCCCTGGAGGCGGTCGCCCGGGCGACGGCCGGCAGCGGTGCGCCGTTCCCGCCCGACCGGCTGCTCCGCGACCACGCCACCGCCTACCCCGAGTCCACCGAGACCCGTCCCGGCCCGGACGGCCCGGATGCGGCGACCTTCCTCGAACCGCTGTACCCGGACCGCCTGGCCGAGGACTTCCTCGCCCTCTCGATCCCGGGGCAGCGCACGGTGCGCACCTACCAGCCCGATCCCCGGCTGACGGTCGTCCCGGCCCGGCTGCTCGGCACCGGCGATTCGGAGCGGGAGCGGTTCTGGACCCGGACCGCCCTGACCGTGCTGGCGGCCGCCGCGGCCCGCTGGCCCCACCTGATGACCAGTCAGATCGCCCCGCTGCTGGGCGCCCGGCCGGTGCTGGCGGTGCGCGCGGGCGGCGCCGCGCTCGCCGCGCTCGCGGACCTGCCCGACCTGCCCCGGGAGGTGCTGGAAGCCGTCGAGGCCCAGCTGCCCGCCGGTCGTCACACCGACCTCGACGCCGGCTCCGCCGTGGTCGCCTTCCGGCTGGCCGTCCACCGCCTCTCCGGGACCCAGGACCCCGTGGCGCACGCCGTGGTCCGGCAGGGCCTGGTCCTGCGGCTGGCCAACGCGGGCCTGAACGCCGAGGCGCTCACCACCGCCCGGGACGCCATGCCCGCCTGGCGGGTGCTCGCGGAGGCGGACCCGGAGACCTTCGAACGGGGGCTCGCGGGCGCCCTGGTGTGCCTGGCGGGCCTGCTGCCCAGGGCGGGGAGCACGGACGAGGGCCTGTCGGCGGCCCGGGAGGGCGTCGACCTCTTCCGCCGGTCGCTGACGGCCGACCCCGGTGACGCCGACCTCCGGGCCGCGCTGGCCGGGGGGCTGAGCGTCCTGGCCGACCGGCTGTCCGCGGCCCACCGGGTACCCGAGGCCCTGGCCGCCGCCCGGGAGGCGGTGGCGCTCTACCGGCCGCTCGGCGAAGCCGGTCCGCACGACCACGGAGACGGCTTCGCCGCCGCGCTCGACGGCCTCGGCAGCGTGCTGTCCGCGGTCGGCCGGTACCGGGAGGCGCTGGAGCCGGCCCGGGAGGCCGAGGCGATCCTGCGGGGGCTCGCCGAGGCCGAGCCGGCGCGCTACGCCCCCAACCACGCGCGGGTGGCCGCCCGGCTCGGCTTCCTCCTGACCAGGACGGGGCGCAGCGAGGAGGCGGTGGCCCGGGCGAGGGGGGCCGTGGAGACCTACCGGCCGCTGGCCGGGACGAACCCGGCCGTCTTCGAGTCCGGTCTCAACGCGGCGCTGACCGACCTCATCGAGTCCCTGTGGCGGGCGGGACAGCGCGAGGAGGCCCTGGCCCGGGCGCGGGAGGCCGTGGACATCTCCCGGCGGCTCGCCGGGGCCGATCCCGCGACCCACGACCCGGCCCTGGCCGCCGATCTGAGCCGGCTCGGTTCCCTGCTCTCCAGGAGCGGCCGGCGCCACGAGGCCGTCGCCCCGCTGGAGGAGGCCGTGGAGCTCGGCCGCCGGCTCGTGGCGTCGGACCCCGACGCCCACGCATCCGAACTCGGCGCCGCGCTCGGCAACCTGGGGGAGCTGCTGTGGTGGGTCGGCGACCCGCAGGACGCCCTGGCCAGGACCCGGGAGGCGGTGGAGGTCCTCCGCCGGCTCGTGGACCGGAACCCCGCCGTGCACCGGCCGGCTCTGGCCAATGCCCTCAACAGCCTCGGCATCGCCCTGTGGCGGGCGGACCTGCCCCGGGAGTCGGTGGCCGCGGCCCAGGAGTCCGCGGACCTCCACCGGGAGCTGGCCCGGGAGGACCCCGCCGCCCACGGGCCCGGGCTCGCGATGGCGCTGAACAACCTGTCGGCGCGGCTGCTGGAGGTGGGCCGGTTCGAGGCGGCGCTCGGCCCGGCGCGGGAGTCCGTCGCCCTCCGGAGCCGGCTGGTGAAGGCCAACGCGGCGGCCCACGCGCCCGGTTACGCGATGTCCCTGACGACCCTCGCCACCCTGTTCCAGGCGATGGGGCGGCCCGGGGACGCCGTGGCCCCGGCCTGGCGCAGCGTCGCCGTGCGCAAGGACCTGGCCGGCACCGAGCCCGCGGCCCACCGGCCCGGCTACGGGCGCTCCCTCGGCCTCCTCGCCGCCGTCCTGCTGACGGCGGACCGTCCGCAGGAGGCGGCCGGTGCGGCCCGCGCGGCCGTGGCCGTCCACCGCGCGCCGGGCGCGGGCGACTCCTCGACCCGCCGGCCGGATGATCTGGGCCTGGCGCTGGGCATCCTGGTGTCCGCCCTGATCGATGCCGGAAGGGCGGGTTCACCGGACGCCCTGGACGCGGCGCTGGAGGGCGTGCGGATCTTCGAGCGGCTGGCCCGTGGCGAGCCGGCGGAGTACGGCGGGAAGCTGCGGGCCGCCCGGTCCCTGCTGACGAGCGTGCGGGAGGCGCACCGCTGAGGGCCGCCCGGCCGTCCCCGGGGCGGCCCGGCGCTCAGCGGCCGCCGGTCGCCGTCAGGACCGCCGGGGCCGGGCCGTCCGGGCGGACGGTGATGCTGTAGGCGGCGCCCGGCGGGGTGCTCAGGAAGCGCACCTCGTGGGCGGGGAGCAGGAGTTCGAGCAGGGCGGTGGACTCGCGCAGGGCGAACTGGGTGCCCAGGCAGGCGCGGGCGCCCAGGCCGAAGGGGAAGTAGGCGCCGAGGTGGGCGGGGCGGGTGCCGCCGGCGGTGAAGCGGCCCGGGTCGAAGCGCTCCGGGTCGGGCCACAGGGCCGGGTCGCGGTGGGTGAGGTAGGGGCAGACCAGCAGGTCGGTGCCGGCCTCGACGCGGTGACCGGCGAGGGTGTCGTCGGCGATCGCGTGCCGGGGGAGGATCCACGCCGAGGGGTAGAGCCGCAGCGTCTCGCTGACCAGCGCCTGCACCGCCTCGCGCCGCTCGGGCGAGCCCTCGGGCCCGGCCGCGAGGGCCCGGTCGCGGGCCCCGGGGTGGGCGTCGAGGAGCAGGTGGAGCCAGGTGAGGGTGGTGGCGGTGGTCTCGTGACCGGCGACGAGCAGGGTGACGAGCTCGTCGCGGATCAGCCGGTCGGTGTACTCGGGGTGCTCCTCGGCGGCGTCGAGCAGGTCGCGCAGCACCCCGGGGCCGTCCGGGCCGTCCTCACGGCGGCGGGCGGCGTCGATGGCGGCGTGGGCGACGGCGTCGATCCGGGCGAGGTCGCCGGCGACGGCGTCGCGGGCGTGGTCGCCGTCGGGCAGCTGGGGGAGGGCGGCGACCACGGCGGGGATGCGGTCGAGTTCGCGCTCGGTGGCGGCGTCCAGCGGATGGCCGGTGAGCGCGCGCCAGATGGTGTCCAGGGCGAAGTGGCGCATCTCCGCGCCGATGTCGACGCGCTCCCCGGTGCGGGCGTACCCGGCCCAGCGGTCGGCGGTGCGACGGGCCGCGGCGGCGATCCGCTGCTCGTAGCGGCGCATGCCGGGGCCGGTGAACTGCGCCTGGAGCATGCGCCGCTGGCGCTTCCAGGCGTCGCCGGTCGCGGAGAGCACGCCGTCCCCGGCGATCGCCCGGGCGCGGTGCGAGCGCTTGACGTAGCGCTCGGGGTGCCGGCCGAGGACGTGCTGGACGGCCTCCGGGTCGGTGACCAGGACGGTGGGCCGCGGGCCGATCCGGAACGCGGCGACGCCGCCGAGCCGCTGCCGGGTGCGGGCCAGCAGCTCGATCAGCTCGGCCTCCTCGGTGCGCCACTCCTCGACCGCCTCGGGCGGGAGTTCGGGCACGGGCCCTGCGGACGGGGAGCCGGGGTTCGCGGTGGCGGTCACAGCGCCGACTCTACGGCAGCGGCCCTCCGCTCCGGCGTGCCTTAGGGTCACCCGGACAGGTAACCCCCGACTCCCGGAGCGTCCGCAGTGCCGACCCCTCGCCAGAAGACCTTTGCCCGGACCGTGCCCCTGGTCGCCGCGTGCCTGGTGGCCTCCCTGGCGGCCGTGGGCCTCGGGGTGCTCGTCCTGCGGGACGGCGACCGCTGCGGCAGCGGGCAGCAGGCCCGGCTCGCGGGCCTCGCCGGGCTGGAGGAGTTGCGGCTGGCGCCCGCGGGGGCCAGGCCGGACGGGGAGGCCGTCTCCACCGAGTGCGTCGACGGCGACGGCGAGAACCTGCTGGTCGCGGCGGTCGGCTACGACCACCCCGGCCCGCCGGTCCCGGTCCAGGAGTACTACGCGGCCGAGCTGGCCGCCCGCGGCTGGACGCCCGGGCGGGCCGGCCGGATCGGCGAGACCTGCTACACCCGGCGCACCGCCGCCGGCCCCACCGTGCTGCGGGTCGGCCCGCCGCACGCCGCGCGGGACCACTACGCGCTGGTCGCCGAGGCCGCGATCGAGGGCGAGGCCGACTGCTCCTGGTGAGCCCGCCGGCGCACACGGCGGCGGTGCCGCGGTCCGTCCCCCTCGACGAACCGCGGCACCGCCCTTATCCCGTCCCGGAGACGATCCGGTCCGCTCAGATCGCCTGCCAGAGGGCCGGGACGATGTTGGGCTCCCAGCCCACCTGGGCCGTGTGGCCCTGGAGGCACCGGTAGCTGACGCCGTTCCAGGTGACGACGTCGCCCGCCTGGTACGTGGTGCCCGGGGTCCAGGTGCCGCCACCGGGGCCCGGGTCGGAGGTGACCACCAGCGAGTAGCTGCTGGTGTGGGAGACCGAACCGGTGCCGGTCACGGTCAGGTTGTACGTCCCCGTCGGGACCGACGAGCCGACCGCGACGCTGAGCGTCGCGGAGCCGCCGGACTGCACCGAGGAGGGGTTGATCGTGGCGGTCACCCCGGCCGGCGCGCCGGAGACGGCGAGGTTCACCGTCTGGGCGGAGCCGGAGGTGGTCTGGGTGTTCACCGTGGCGGTGGTGGACTCACCCGGCTTGACGGACCCGGTGGCCGGGTTGACGCCGACCGAGAAGTCGTTGCCCGGGTTGGGGCCGCCGCCGACCGAGGTCTTCCACAGGGTGTAGGCGACGCCGTCGGCGCTGCGGTCCAGCAAGGTGGCGTTGATGTTGCTGGTGGTGTCGCACGAGGAGTGGTAGCAGGAGTCGTACGCGCGGCCCGCCGTGCCGCCCCACTTCGCGGCCTGGGACGAGGACTTGGTGGCGCTGGCGCCCGCCGCGTAGCCCGAGGTCGGGATGCCGGCCGACTGGAACGAGGCGTCGTCCGAACGGCCCTGGCCCTCGACGTTCTCCTCCGGCTGGAGGTTCAGCGAGTCCCAGTAGGCCTTCATCGGCGCCGAGGTGGCGGAGTTGACGTTGTTGATGAAGTAGCCGCCGTTGGGCGAGCCGACCATGTCGAAGTTGTAGTAGCCCTTGATGGCGCTGCGCTGGCTGGAGCTCAGCTGGCTCACGTAGTACTGCGAGCCCTGCAGGCCCTGCTCCTCGCCGGTCCACCAGGCGAACCGCACGTGCCGGGTCAGGGTCGGGTTCTGCTGGGCGAGCACGAGCGCGTTCTCCAGCAGGACGGCCGAGCCGGAGCCGTTGTCGTTGATGCCCGGGCCGGCGCTGACGCCGTCCAGGTGGGCGCCGAACATGGTGACCTGGTCGGCCGGGCCGCCGGGCCAGTCGGCGATCAGGTTGTTGGCGGTGTAGGTGCACGAGCCGCAGGTCTGCTCGGAGACCTGGTAGCCGGCCGCCTGGAGCTTGGCCTTCACGTAGGCCAGCGACTGGCTGTACCCGGAGGTGCCGGTGCGCCGGTTGCCGCCGTTCTGCGAGGCGATGCTGTTGAACTGGGCCAGGTGCGCCTGGACGTTGGTGACGCTGATGTCGGGCGCGTTGCCGCCGGGGTTGCCGCCGCCGACCGTCAGCGTGTACTGCGCGGTGTGGCTGACCTGGCCGCTGGCGGTGACCGTGATCACGTAGCTGCCGGGCGCGGTGTTCGCGCTGGTGGAGACGGTCATCGTGGAGGACGCGCCGGTCTGCACCGAGGACGGGCTGAAGCTGACGCTCGCGCCGCTCGGGGCGCCGGAGGCGCTCAGGTTGACCGACTGGGCGCCGCCCGAGGTGACCGCGGTGCTGACCGTCGAGGTGACCGAGGTGCCGGGCTGGGCCTGGCCGGAGGCCGGGTTCAGGGCGAGCGAGAACTCGTTGGTCTGGCCGCCGGTGCAGGTCGGGTCGCCGGTCTGGGCGGGGACGCTGACGGCGTCCCAGGCGGCCTTGGTGCGGGTGAAGAGGTTGCAGGTCGGGTCGAGGTTCT